>PLSH01000225.1:0-5650 GCA_003165095.1 Acidobacteriaceae bacterium | reverse complement strand
GGGCGGGGCGAGAATGTGATGCAGGCCCTTGGTCTTTGACCGGGAGGAAATGTTCTTGGGAGTGGGTGCCGAGTGGAGGCGTGGACGCCGCCAGGACAGCCGGTCTGGAGACCGGCGCTACTATCGCCGGAGGCACATCTTTTGCCGGTCAGAGACCTAGGCGGTTTTGCGGCGCTTTGAAAACTGCGCCCAGGCAAGCCAGGCAATGCTGAGCAGCGCGATGAGGACGATGATGGCCTGGGAAATGGCGCAGTAGAGGCACCAGACCTCGAGCACGTTTTTCTCGATCAGGGAAAGATGAATGGCGAAACCGAGAGCGAGGAGGGCGGCGACGAGAAGCGGGATCCGTTGGCGGCCGAGGGCGAGAAGCGCGAGCAGGAGATAGCCGGCGATGCCGATGGCGGCGACGGGGATGTGGGCAACCTCAGAGAAGGAGCTGTGGTTGACGATGCCGCAGTCCCACTTGGCGTTGATGTCACAGGGCTCAGTGCCGGTGGCGTAGTGAATGTGGAGGGCGAGCGAGGAAACGACAACGCCCGCGAGGGCCAGTAGAAGAATGATGTATCGCATAGGCGCAGAGATGATTGTAGCGGAGGAAGCGGGTGTCAGGGCCTGTTATTGACTTTCGCGCTGGTAGGATGAAGCCATGAAGCAGGCAGGACAGGCGCGGGAAGCTGGCCGGCGCGTGGCGTTTTTCGGAGGGAGTTTCGATCCGCCTCACCTGGGGCATGTGGAGGTGGCGCGGGCGGCGCGGGCGGCGCTGGGGCTGGATGCGGTGCTGTTTGCGCCGGTGGGCGCGCAGCCGCTGAAGGCGAGCGGTTCGACGGCCGGCTATGAGGACCGGGTGGCGATGACGCGGCTGGCGATTGCGGGAGAGCCGGGATTTGAGATTTCGCTGGCGGACGCGCCGAAGGCATCGGGCGAGCCGAATTACACGCTGGAGACGCTGAAGGGATTGCGCGCGGAGTTGGAGGGGGATTGCGCGCTGTATTTTCTGATGGGCGCGGACTCGTTTTTCGGGCTGGGGAAGTGGCATCGGGCGGCGGAGATTCCGTTTGTGGCGGCGTTGATTGTGGCCTCGCGACCGGGTCAGCGGCTGGATGGCCTGAAGGCCGAGCTGCCGCCGGGATTGACGATGGAGGACGCGGAGAGCCGGAGCGAGGCGCGGGAAGGCCTGGAAGTGCGGAGGTTTCTGCTGCGCAACGAGGCGGGATTGACGGCGGAGTTTTATTTGCTGCCGGGGCTGGATGTGGGGATCAGCGCGTCGGACATCAGGGCGGGGATTCGGGATGGGGCGGGGGATGCGGCGGGAGGGCGCGCCTTGCTGCCGGCGGCAGTTGCGGAGTACGTGCAGGAGCACGGGCTTTACCGCTAGAGCCTGTTATTAGCTATGGGGCAGGCAGCGACGGGAGCCAATTCTTCTCATTCCTAGGAGCGAGGAGAGACGCATACCGGGTGTCTGCTAGCGACGAGCGACGACGAAATGGGGAGAATTGGCCCCGTCCCTTCGGGTTGCGGCGCAAATCCGGCCATACTTCATTCTCGCCCTCGACGGTGGACCCGCCACAGCCTTCGGGCTCGGCTTCGTCTAGCCGGATTTTCGCTCGCAACGCTGCCAACCCCATAGCTAATAACAGGCTCCAGGTTTACCGGTGGCGTGTTGAAGCGATACGATGAGGGTGGAGAGCTTTGCCGACGAATGACAACGACTGAAGGGCAGCAACAATCGCGCATCAAGCAAGAAACGCGGATTCTGGTACAGGCCGCAGCCGCGGTCTGCGAAGAGAAGAAGGGCAACGATACCCGGATTTTGGAGCTTGATCCGATCGATTCGGGTTTATCGGACTTTTTTCTGGTGACATCGGCCAGCAACGACCGGCAGGCGGTCGCGATTGCCGACGAGATCGAGGCGCGGCTGAAGCGCGAGTTTGGAGCCTACGCGAACTCGGTTGAGGGGCGCAGGCAGGGCGAGTGGATTCTGCTGGACTACGTGGACTTTGTGGNNAAGTCGGCGCGTCCGCTGACGCCGGCGGAGTTTGACGAGGAGCTGAAGTTGGCGCTGAAGGAGAAGACGCGGGCGGCGCGGAGCAAGGCCGCGGCGAAGAAGAGCGCCCCAAGCGAAAAGAGCAAGGCTGCGGCGAAGAAGAGCGTTGGCAAGGGAAAGACCAAGGCTGCGGCGGCACCGAAAAAAGCTGCGGTGAAGAAGGTTGTGGCCAAGAAGGTTGTTGCGAAGAAGCGGACGAAGAGCGCGGGCTGAAGCCCATCTTTTCTTTTGAGCATATGTGGCCCGGCTGAAGCCGTGCCCTTGTTACAAAGCTTCTAAATACCCCAGCGTGTAAAGCAGTGCCCTTGTTACAAAGCATCGTTTTTCGGCAACAGAACGGGGAGCCCGAAGGCTCCCCGTTTTGTCGATGCGGGTTGAAGCGGAGCTTGTGCTCCGCTTTTCCAGTTAGAAGTTCGCTTTCAGTGAGAACTGGCCGAAGCGGCGCTCGTCGTGGTTGCCGCCGGTAGCTGTCGAACCAAGACCGCCCCGTAACTCGTTCACATAGCCGCCCGGACCGCCGAGGGTGGTGGTGTTCACGTAGTAGTTATGGTGGTTCAACACGTTGATTCCCTCGGCACCAAATTCCAGACCCATGCGCTCAGTGATCGGGAAGGTCTTGTGCAGCGCCGCGTCCACGTTCCATGCGCCCGGCCCTCGAATCGAGTTGCGGCGCATCATGTCGTTCGGGAAGGGACCGAAGTCCGAGATGCCGATGGTGCCGTTATAAGGAGCGGTCATCTTCGAACTCGGGACGTCCAAGCCGTCGAAGAGGTTCGGCCCCTGGACGGTGGGCTTGCTTCTTACCTTCTCGCTGTAGAAGTTTGTTGTAGGCTCCAGGCGAGGAACGGTGTAGTAGGTCTGGTCAAAGCTATAGTCGAACACCGAGAACGGAACGCCGCCGCGAGCGGTATAGATGCCGGAGAGCGACCAGCCGCCAAGCCCTTCGCGCTCGAACGCATTTCCGTGCTTGAACCATGGCGTCTCCCAGATGGGCGCGACGCCGAGGCGCTGACGAACGTCGAAGTCGGAGCTGCCCCAATCGAGTGCCGGATCGGCCAGCGAGGTGTAACCCAGCGAACCGACGTAACCGGAACCACCCTGGAGGCTATCGCCGAAGGTGGAGCTGAGGTCGTCGAGCGAGTGCGACCAGGTGTAGTTGGCCGAGAGGCTCAGGCCCGAGTTGCGGTAGTTCTGGGTCTGGAACTTGAGGTTGAGGCCGTTGTAGCTGCTGCCTGCCGCGCTGCCGCGCATGTTGACGTTTGTATATTGCGGGTTAGGCCGCGTGAGGCACTCAGCAATACCGGTGTTGAGATTCGTGATGCCTGAGTTGGCGCAGTTGACCGGATCCTGGACCACCGGATCGCCGAGAAAAACTTGTCCGGCGCCTTGCTGGTTGACGTTGGCCAAATCATAGAGATGACCGGCCTTTGCGCCACTATATGCGATCTCGATAACGGTTCCGGGGGTGAGCTGGTGTTGAACGGCGAAGCTCCAGAACTGGGTCTGGGCCACTTCAATGTTCTGATCCATGTGGCGGAGTTCCACCGGGGGCAGATACTGGGGTCCGATCGATTGCCCCAGGGGCCCGAGATTATTGTTAGTGACTGTCGCGTTGCAGGTTGCATCGTTGGCGCCGCAGGAATCGCTGATAACGGCGCTGGCGGGAGGATTGAAGCTGGCGTTGTAGGTGACGTTTCCAAAGTTGCGCTCGTAGCTGATGCCGTAGCCGCCGCGGATGGAGTCGCGGCCGTTGCCGAACAGGTCATAGGCAAAGCCGACGCGGGGCGAGTAGGTTCCCCAACGGGGCTTCCAGAAACCGCCAGCCGCGCTCTTGTTGGCGATCTCGACCTGGCCGCTGCGGATCTGCTGCTCGAGGCCTGAGCCGGGTCCAAAATAGAAGTTCGAGTCGAGGCCGGCGATGTTGTTGTGCTGGACGCCATAATGCTCGAGACGGAGACCGGCGTTGAGGGTCAACTGCGGCGAGGCCTTGTAGCTGTCCTGGCCATACACCGACCAATCCTTGTAGCGATAGCTGCGGGCGTAGGAAGCAGAGGTGACCGGCGTGGTGATTGCGCACGAGGGGTCTTCGGTGGTGTTGCCGAAGGTGCCATCTGTAGTATTTGTGCTGGCCGCGCAGGGCAACTTGCCCTGGGCATCGGCACGCGTCTGGAAGCTGACCAACGATGCGCCGCCGAGGTTTCCTGCCTCGTTCACCATGTCTGACATGCTGTCAGGGAAGGTGGCGCCAAGCTCCTCTACGGCTTGCGCATAGGCGCCGTAGGCGTAATTCAACTGGATATAGGTGAGAAGGCCACCGAACCGCCAGGAGTGCTTGCCCTTGGTCCAGCTCAGGTCGGGTTCGATCTGGATGGTATTTTGCGGGCCGCCCACGGGGACGCCGCCTTCACCAGGCTCGCTGAAGTTTTCGAGACCCGGCATCTGGATGGTTGCGCCGGTAGCCGGATCGGTGGGCGCGACAAACATCAGGCTGGGGGTTGAAACCAGCGCGTTGTCGAACGAGGTGTTGTTGTTGAACCTGGTGTAGCTGAACTTGGTGGACAGGAAGAGGCTCTGTGTGAAGGTATGGGAGATGTTATAGAGATAGCTCTGATTCTCAGTGGTTGCGCCGGTATCGTACTGGGGATAGGCGCTGTAGCTGTTCGAGCCCATGAAGTCGTCTTCGTATTCGCGGCCGGCCCGGAAATACATGCTGGTCTTGTCGGTCGGGTTAAAGTCCATGCGGCCCACCAGCGCGTAGGTGTTGGTGGGAGTGCCGCCGCCTGCATCGAAGGGGGCCTGGAAGCCGACGGTGTCGAAGACCGGTTGCGTAGTGGGAACGACGGTTGTGCCGTTGACCAACGGGAACGATTTGCAGGCGCCCGAGGGGAGTGTACCAAAGGTGCAATAAGTGGCGGGAGTGCCCACAATTTGAGCCACGGTGGCAGCTGTGCCGGCGGACGGAAGGGTCGTGACGCCGTAGGTGGTGTAGTAGGCCTGAACGTTCGCGGGCATCAGGGCGATGAACGTCGGATCGAAGATTTCCTCAGATTCGTTTGCGGCGCTGCGTACGCGGGTAAACTCGGTGCTTTCAAATACAAAAAGCTTGTTCTTGATGATGGGCAGGCCGGCCTGGGCACCGAACTGGTTGCGGGTGTAAGAACCTCTGGGTCCAGGGCATTGAGGCAAGGGCGAACCTGTTAAAGCCGGATTTCCCTGCTCGCACGGGCCAGTAGCCGCCCTGTAATTCCAATTGGCCGCATTGTTGGCATAGGTGTTGGAGGTGTAGGCCGAGAGACGGTTGAACTCCCATGCGGACCCATGGAGCGCGTTGGTGCCTGCCTTGGTGGTCAGGTTGACTACGCCGCCGGATGCGCGGCCATATTCGGCCGAGAAGTTGTTGGTGATGACGCTGTATTCCTGCACTGAATCGATCGGCACGTCTTCGCCGACGGCCGAGCCGAAGATGGCCACGTTCTCGACGCCGTCGAGCAGGATTTCAGTGCCGGACTCGCGCTGTCCGTTGATGGCGTAGCCGACGCCGCGGCTGGTAAGGTTCTGGCCGCTGCTCATGCTGTTGCCGGTGCTGTCGCCGTTGGAGACGTTGCC
>PLSH01000139.1:13338-18543 GCA_003165095.1 Acidobacteriaceae bacterium | reverse complement strand
CGGAGTTTGTGGCCGGCGCGCCGTCAATGCAGCCGGTGCTCGAGCTCATCGCGCAGGTGGGGCCGTCGGATGCCAACGTGCTCATCACCGGGGAGCACGGCACCGGCAAGGAGATCGTGGCCCGGCTGCTGCACGCCGCCTCGCCGCGCGCCCGCATGCCGCTGGTTGCGGTCAATGCCGGCGGATTGCCCGAGGGCACCTTCGAAAGCGAAATCTTCGGTCACGTCAAGGGCGCATTCACCGACGCGCGCACCGATCGCATCGGCCGCTTCGAGCTGGCCAACGGCGGCACGCTCTTTCTCGACGAGATCGCCAACGTGCCGCTGCGCCAGCAGGCCAAGCTGCTGCGCGTGCTGGAGAGCGGCGAGTTGGAGCGTGTGGGATCCTCGCAAACCCGGCGCGTGGATGTAAGGATTCTTTCCGCCACCAACGCCCTGCTCCCCGAGGAAGCTGCCGCCGGCAACTTCCGCGAGGATCTTCTTTTCCGCATCAACACCGTCGAAATCCATCTTCCCGCGCTGCGCGAACGCCGTGAAGACATCCCGCTGCTCGCCCAGTATTTTCTGGCTCGCAATCGAACCCGCTATCGCAAGCAGGTCAGCGGCTTTTCGCCTTCGGCCATGCAGCAGGTGATGCAATATCCCTGGCCGGGCAATGTGCGCGAACTGGAGCACACCGTCGAGCGCGCCGTGCTCCTGTGCCGCGGAGAAGAAGTGGAGCCGGCAAACCTCGCCATCGCCTCAGCGCGGGCGGCCGCGCCTTCTTTTGAAAACATGAGCATCGACGAAGTGGAAGCGCTGCTGATCAAGAAAGTTCTTCGCCGCTGCGACGGCAACATCTCTCAGGCCGCGGAGGCGCTCGGACTGAGCCGCGCCGCACTCTACCGGCGCATTGAAAAATATGGCCTATGAAAAGCAAGTGCGCCGGCAAAGACGCTCGGCCATTCGCCGGGTGTGGCTCTATTCCCTGCTCCTCGCGCTGCCTGCGCTCGTTTTAGTCGCCGTCTTCTTTTATCAGCGCCAGATCGGCCTTGCGCCCGCCTTGCTGCTTGGCCTCTCTCTGCTGATTTATCTCGCGCTCACCGCCTCGGCTCTCGTCGAATCGATGGTGCGCCCCATGCAGACGCTTTCCAATGTGGTGGCCTCGCTGCGCGAAGGCGACTACTCTTTCCGCGCGCGCGGAGCAGGCGCGCCCGATGCGCTGGGAGAGCTGGCCACTGAGGTCAACGCGCTCGCTGACCTGCTGCAGAAGCAGCGCGTGCGTTCGCTCGAGTCGACAGCGCTGCTGGCCCGCATCCTTGAAGTGATGCACGCGCCTCTGTTCGCCTTCGACCGCGAAAACCTCCTGCAACTTGTCAACGACTCCGCGCTGAAGCTGCTCGGCCTGCCCTATGCGCGTTGCTTCGGGCGTTCGGCCCGCGAGCTCGGACTTGAAGATCTGCTCGCCGCGCCGGACCAGTCCATTCACTCTTTCGCGCCCCGGCCCACGCGATGGCTGTTGCGCCGGGCCGTCTTCCGCCAGGACGGCGTGCCCCACACGCTGCTGTTGCTCGCCGATGTGAGCCAGCCCCTCAAAGAAGAGGAACAGATCGCCTGGAAGCGGCTCATCCGCGTGCTCGGCCACGAGCTTTCCAACTCGCTTGCACCCATTAAATCCATCGCCGGCAGCCTGCTGGAGCGCGTGGATAGCCTGCATGGCGAGGAGGCCACGCTGCGCGATTTCCGCCGCGGCCTGGGCGTGGTGGAGAGCCGCGCCGACGCCCTGCACCGCTTTGTGCAGTCCTACCGGCTGCTCGCCCAGTTGCCGCCGCCCAGCCTCAGGCCGGTGCCGATCGGCCCGCTCCTGGAGCGCATAGTGCTGCTGGAGCAGCGGCTGCCCATCGAACTCGATCCGGGGCCGCCGGCCAATCTCAATGCCGATCCCGATCAGTTGGAGCAGATGTTCATCAACCTGCTGGCCAACGCTGTGGATGCATCGCTCGCCAACGGCTCGCATCCGGTGCGGGCAACCTGGCGTCTGACCGATTTGAGCGTCACCGTCACCATTGAGGACCGCGGCCACGGCATTGCCAACACCGATAACCTGTTTGTCCCTTTCTACACCACCAAGCCGGCCGGCAGCGGCGTGGGCCTGGCCCTGGCCCAGCAGGTCGCCCGCGCGCACGGCGGTGAAATCCAGCTCGTCAATCGCGAAGACGGCGATGGCGCCCGCGCCACAGTCCTGCTGCCCATTGCTTAGCGAAATCACACCTGAGTTGGAATGACGTTGGGTGCCCCGGGTCCCGATTTTGGGACCTGGGAAAGCACAAAACCCCGATCCAAATACAACACGCTCTACCGCAGCAGGTCTTCCAGCGTCGTGCTCAGGTCGGTCTTTTCATCGCGATATTTCACGATGACCGCGGCGTACAGGCTCAGTCCCCACTCCTGCCCGTTGCCCTTGGTCACAGCGCGCGCACCGGGAACCACGACAGCATTCTCTGGAATGATCAGCGGCAGATCGCCCGAAGCGCGCAGGACTTCCCCGCTCACCAGGTCGAACACCGGCGTGCCGCGCGTGAGAATGGTTCCCGCCGCAAGCACGGCGCCCTTGCGCACAATGATGCCCTCGTAGATGCCGCAGTTGCCGCCCACCAGCACGTCGTCTTCAATCACTACCGGGCCGGCGTTTACCGGCTCCAGCACGCCGCCAATCTGCGCCCCGGCGCTCAGGTGCACGCGCTTGCCGATCTGCGCGCAGGAGCCGACCAGGGCGTGCGAATCCACCATCGTGCCCTCGTCTACATACGCGCCCGCATTGATGTACATGGGCGGCATGCAGACCACGCCTCGCGCCACATATGTCCCGGAGCGGATCGAGGACCCTCCCGGTACCACGCGCACACCATCACCCGAACCGAAGTGCCGCACCGGAAAAGTACTCTTGTCGACAAACGAGAGGCCGCCCGCCGGCAGTTCTTCCAACCCGCCCAGCCGGAACCCCAGCAGGATGCCCTGTTTGACCCAGGCATTCACCCGCCAGCCGGTCGCCGAGCCGGAATCCGGCGAGGCCGCGCGCACTTCACCGCCCTCGAGGGCGGCGCGCAAGGTGAGAAACGCCGCCATGGCCAGCGGATCGCCGATAGCGGCCGGTCCCGCGGCGAAATATCGCTCGATTGTCTTTTCCAACTGGCTGATTGTCATTGCATTCCGAGTCTATCAACTCGCGATGCGCCGCTCATAGCAAGGAACAGGACCCCCCGCCGGCTGTGCATGGACCCCCGCGTCCAAACTGCCTGGCCGCACACCCGGGAGACAGCACGCTTTACGCGCCGTTCCAGGCGGGACTGGGGGCGGCAGGCATCGGCTTGCTCCCGGATTGACCATTCTGTTGAATCCGCAGCAGCCGGAAGCAGTTTTTCCCGGAGGGAATCATCGCTAATGGAACCGGAGATTCACCCCGCCTGCCGTGAAAGTTCTTTGACTCCAGCCACGCGCCGAGCCGCCGATCACGAATCTCGGCAGCGCCCTCCCAGAATCCGGGCGCCAGGCTGCACTGAATCTGCAAATGGTCCAATTCCAGCTCGATTGCTTCAATTTGTCTGGGAAAATAGCGCCGGACATTGCCGGCCCCAACTTCCACGCCGGTGTATTCGCGTCCCTTGTATTGCGTCTTAACCACCATAGTTACCTGCCGTTTGACACCGGATGAAGCAAGAATAAGTAGCTATTGGGCGAATGCGGCCCGGACGCGGATGAAAAACCGTAAGACGGCTTCCCGAATTGAATCTCGCAGGGTGAAGGTCCAATTTGGGAGAACCCTCAGCTCGTATGCGATACTCGAAACGGCATGTATAAAAGGATTGTTCTGAAGCTGTCGGGAGAGGCCCTGGCCGGTGAACGCGGTTTCGGCCTGGACGCCGAAAAAGTGTCGGAGATTACCGGCGAAATTGCTGAAATCCACGCCCTCGGAGTGCAGATTGGGCTGGTGGTGGGCGGAGGGAACTTCTTCCGCGGCGTCGAGGCCCAGGCCCGGGAGATGGACCGGGTAAGCGCCGACAGCATGGGCATGCTGGCCACCGTCATCAATGCCATTGCCATCCAGGACGCGCTCGAAAAGCGCGGCGTTCAGTGCCGGGTGATGAGCGCCGTCTTCATGAACCAGCTGGCTGAACCGTATATTCGCCGCCGGGCCGTGCGCCACCTGGAAAAAGGCCGAGTGGTCATCTTTGCGGCCGGCATCGGCAACCCGTTCTTCTCCACGGACACGGCCGCCAGCCTCCGCGCAATGGAGATCAAGGCCGATGTTCTGCTCAAAGGAACCAAGGTCGAAGGCATTTATAGCGCCGACCCCGTGCTGGTGAAGGACGCCGTCAAATACGACGAGATCACCTACATGGAGATTCTGCGCCAGGGCCTGAAAATCATGGATCTGACTGCGGTGAGCCTGTGCAAGGACAACAACCTGCCCATGATCATCTTCAACATGAACCAGCCGGGAAATATCCGTCGCGTGGTGCTGGGCGAAAAAGTCGGGTCGCTGGTTACCTCGTAGTCTCAGGGGCCCCCGGGGATCAGTTTTTTTTTGAGAGGCCCGGGCTTGCAAAGTGGCATCAGAGGGGTTCGGAGACGTCTAATTCTCAGTGGAGATGCGCAAGCCAGAACGACTGAACGCTCTGACCGGTTTGCGTTGCTTTGCGGCCGTCAACATCGTCTTCTTTCATTTTTCAAATCCCCAGTGGTTTGGCATCTTCGCGCCCGTCGTCAACGCCGGCTACGCCTCAGTCAGCTTCTTCATCTTGCTCTCGGGCTTTGTGCTGGCCTATAACTATGCCGGCCGCGCGCGGAAGGGCGAACTGGACAAGGTGCGCTTCTGGGAGGCCCGGTTCACGCGCCTCTATCCCATCTACTTCCTCAGCCTGCTTTTGAGCTGGCAGGTTGTTCCCCTCGAATACGCGGTCCACACCCACCGCATGTTCTGGACGGGGATGATCCTCTCGCCGCTCCTGCTGCAGGGATGGGTCCCCTCCGTCGCCACGTTCCTGAACACTCCGGCCTGGACCATGTCGGCCGAGTCGTTCTACTACATACTCTTTCCCTGGCTGGCGCGATGGAAACGACCTCAGCGCCCCATGCCGCATCTGGTGAAAATGGCCGGCGTATGGATGCTCGGCCTGATTCCGGGAACGCTCTACATCGTATTCAACCCCGACGGCCTCACCCACCT
>PLSH01000139.1:5598-13318 GCA_003165095.1 Acidobacteriaceae bacterium | reverse complement strand
CTGACCGAGGCCGGGCACCTCCCCTATGCCCTCCTCCATGACGGCCTGCTCATGCCGCTCTTTGGCTGTATCATTCTCGGCCTGGCCGGCAACAACTGGCTCGCCTCAAGTTTCGGCTGGCGTCCGCTGGTGTTTGTGGGCGAGGCCAGCTACTGCCTATACCTGCTCCACTTCAACCTGTGGAACATGATTCACAACTCGCACATCCTCAACCGCCTCCACCTGGCCCGCTTCGACCCCTGGCTCAGCTATGTGTTGCTGATCGGCATGGCCCTGCTGGCGCTGCACTTCGTCGAGAAACCGGCCCAGCGCCAAATGCGCAAGTGGATGAGCCTGTGGAAGTGAAAGCGGCCATCAGACTCGCGGCACGGAAGATGGGTGGCTCTTACTCCTCGCCAAATGCCACAAAGCTGTGCGGCTGCACCTCGATCTGGAACTGAATCTGATTCTGAGGCCGCGACCGCCGAGCAAATGGATTGACCGGCGCCGCCGTGGCCTCCACCACTTCTCCGCTGGCCAGGTTTCGCAGCCGCGCAGCCGGCCCCGGCAACAGCACCGTCACCTTCGCCGGCTGGTCAAGAAACGACTCCACCACGAACGTGTGGTTGTCATAGGCAAAAAGGCTCACCTTGCCGGGCGCGTCGATTTGAACCGGAAAATCCGCCATCAGGTAGTGCTTGATCTGCGTCAGCACCGGCTGCGGCAGCGAATATAGATCGTTCGCATTTTCGGGGATGGTGAGCACGTACAGGATGCCCTTCGAGTAGTGGTTCATCAGCAGCAGCGGAGCGCCGCGTCCGTTGGCGGTGCCGCGCACCACCGGCCACGCATCGTTGGTCATGAAGCCGATCTCGGGCACCAGCACGTCCGCGGTCGAGCCCAGGTCCGCGCCGCTGCCCGCGCCGGAACCACCCCAGTAATTCTGCACCTTGAGCACGTTTCCCGTGTCCGCGATCTCCGCAATCTGCTCGATGCCCTTGCCCTTCAAGGACCGCAGCAGCCCGGAGGTGATTACCACGTTCCCGCCCTGCTCCAGATGAGCCTTGATTTTGGCTACGATCGCCGGATCGAATTTTGCCGATTCGGTCAGCAGCACCGTCTTCGCCTTGGTGGGAAACTCCGGATAGAGATCGATGGGAATTCCAATCATGCCCAGGTAGTTGTGGAGAAAATCCTCGCCCGTCGATTGATACGGTTTGTAGCTGGCAATGCCGATGGGCTTGCCCAGCTTGCCCAGCACCGCATTCACCTCGGAAAGCGCATAGCCGGCTGCCGTGGCATAGCTGGTGGGCGCCGCTGAGCCGGAATCGGTCTGCCACTTCTCCAGCTCCGCGGATTTGAACGTCGTATCCAGATCGCTCCACGCCTTGCGGTCCCCGAGCGCCGCGGGCCGAAGCAGATCCGTGTATTGAAACAGCAGCATCTGCGGCGTCTTGGCCAGCATCGTGTCCCACAATTGCTCTGCGTAGCGGTCCAGGTACCGGCAGTCGTAAGTATCTACCCAGCCGCCGCCGTTGCGTCCCGGAGCGATGTTGTCGAAGTAGCGAATAATCTGGTAGCTCTCGTACTGCTGCAGATGCTGATCGGTGGAGATGGGATCGCGCGTCTCCGTGCCGGTGTAGATGCTGTCGAAGATCTTCGGTTCCTGGTCGAGATCGTAGCCATTGGCCTGGAAATGCTCATACCAGTTCGGAAACTTGATGATCACCTTCACCTTGGGATTGACGGCCTTCGCCGCGCCGTACACCAGGTCGCGCGAAACCTCATCCATCAGCTTGAGGCGGAAGCTGCTCCAGCTTGCATTGCCCTTGGCTGCAATATCGGAGTCCCGCTTGGTGTTGTTGAAGAAAAAGTCGTCGAGCATGATCTCGTCGAAGTGCCGCGCAGTGACTTCGGAGACATGCTTCACATAAGCGCGCTGTTTGGGGTCGGTGTAAGTAAAGGACACAAACTGCCCATCGCCTGCCCCCGAATCCGCCCCGGCCATGTCGCCCCCCGCGGCAAACGCGATGCCTCCCGACACTTCGACGCCGTGCGCTTTGAAGAAGGCTTTCACCGTCTCCAGCAGCGCGTCGTCGGCCAGCGTGCCGCTCCGGTAGCTCTCAATGTAGACCTTGTCAACGTGAACCTGGCTGCTGAGCTCATCCCAGGACTTCGCAAGGTAGGCCGGATCCTTCATCCGCTCCACGGCGAAGACAGGAATGTAGACGGCAACGCGGAACTGATCGTGGGAAGGCGGCGGAGCCGCCTGGAGATGCAGGCCGGCCAGGACAAAAAATAGCGCAATAATCAATCGGACTGGCTGAGTGGGATTCATAAACGGGTTCCGTTCTCCTTCTGATTTGCACGGCGGACCGATCCGGTGGGAATTTTCGCGGCGCCGGATTCGGCCTCTCAAGTGCGGAGCCAGTATATGCGCGCCAACCGTGCTTCTGTACCGTGCGCCCCGGTTTCTGCCCCTGATGCAAAAAGCCCAGCCGCGCAGGCTGGGCTTCTTGATTGAAAGGCTTTTGCCGCTACGGTGTCACTGTTTGTGTGGCGTGGTTGCCATGCGGAACGGCAATCACCGCGGTGGGACCGGATCCGGTGGGATACGGCGTTGCCTGCGTCTGCTCCAGTACTCCGGTGCTTGGATTCAGGCGGAAACCTGAAACCGAGTTGCCCAGATGATTGGCGGTGTATACATAGCGGCCCAGTGCCGGATCGACAATCACTGAGACCGGCTGTGTGTCGGTGGCGTTCACTGAGCTGCCGGTGGTGGCGAAGATTGCCGAGGGGGTGCCCGTAGGCAGCGCAATGTCGTATGCGGCAACGGTAGAGTCCAGCGAGTCGGCAATATAGATGAAGAGNNCGGTCGGTTGGATCGGCGGCAAGAGCCGTGGGCTTGACACCGGCCTGATACGGGCTTCCAGTAGCCGTGGTCAATGCGCCGCCTGAACCGACGGCGAACCCGAACAACCAGCCGGGGTTGGCGCTGCTCGTTGTGATCTGGCCTGGGTTGTACGCGGATAGGTCGTACGCCGTAACGTAAACCGCGTTGTTGTTGGAAAGCACGGTGACCCCGGTCGAAATGATCGTATCGCTCCCGTAACCCGGCACCATGAGCTTCTCCTGCGCTGTCTGGGAGCCGATGGCGCCGGAGCTCAGCCCATACTCGGTCAGGGTTGCGGAAGCCGTTCCCGTAATCACATAAAGATAAGTTCCGGCGGAATTTACCGCGAGCGAAACCGGAGTCTCACTGGTGGTGATCGTATCCTTCTGGGTCAGAACGCCACTGTTATCGATGGCGAAGTGCACAACCGAATCGTTGCCCTGGTTGGCTACGTAGAGGTTGGCGTAGTCTGAAGTGACGGCCATAGCCACTGGAAGAGTCCCACCGGAAGCAACCGGCGGCGGGCCGGCGCGCAGTGCGCCCGACTCGGCATCCGCCGCGTATGTATAGATTTGCCCTGCGCTACCGGGCGTCGCGCCTGCGGAAGCGGCCACGAATACGTAATCGATGGTGACAATCTGGCAGGCAGTCAAATAGGTGGCCAGGAATAGACCGATCGCGGAGACCAGAAAAAGCTGGCTCAATTTGCTGAACTTCATGCGCTTCCTTCGTCATGGGCCATCTGCATCATGTCCCAGAAAAACTCGTTTAGGTTACCCGTAGCTATTGTAAAAGCCAGTTACGGGGTGTTGCTACCTGGTTCCCTGATTTTGCCTCTCCCGCCCCGTTGCCGGAACAGGATCCGTTGCGCGCCTCTCACTGCGTGACGCCGGCTCCGGTGCCGTTGTGCGGAATTGCCACCACGGCGGTTGGCTGAGCGTCGGCGTTGAAGGGCGAGTACTGCGATTCCAAAAGCGTTCCGCCGGTCGTGCTCAACTCAAATCCCGAAACGTTGCTGCCGAGGTAATTCACGGTGTAAAGAAAATGCTCGGTCGAAGGATCGATGCCGATCGCCACCGGCTGCAAGCCGGTGGTGTAGTTCCCCAGGCTGGTGAGCGCCCCGCTGCTCATCGAGTAAGCCGTCACCGTGGCATCGAGCGAGTTTGCCACGTACACATACGGGTACGCAGGATCGACCACCACGGCGGAAGGCTCATTGCCTGTCGGGAAGGCATTCGTGCCCCCGCTGCCGCTGTTCAATGGAACCAGGTCTCCCGATGCGGCGGAATAGCCCAGAACGTTGCCGGTCACGAAGTCGGTGACGTAAACATAGGTGCTGGTCGAGTCGCTGGCAATCGCCGTTGGCTGCGTTCCCGCCGCAAAGGGCGAGCCGTTCAGCGGACAGAGGGTGCCACCGGGGTCCGTCGTGTTGCCGGCCGGCGGCGGAGTCGTAGGCGGCGTAGGCGGTGCCGGGCAGGTTGCTCCCGCAGGGACCGGCGTGGATGATGTCGCCGCGCTCGTGGGAACCACCCAGAAGCCAAATACATAGCCCGCGGACGGCGTCACCGACGAATCGTAGGCGCTGACGTAAACGTACGACCCTGAAGCCAGAACATTCACCGCCGTGGGCACAATGATGTGAGAGAACTTCGCACCCGAAAGGGTCAACGGCCAGTAACTCGCGCTGACGGCCGAATTGGTGACCGGGGTTCCCATCGCCACTGGATTGGCGATAGATCCGGTGCTGAGGGGATAGACGGCAATCGAGCCGGGACACGGATCGGCAGTCGAGCAGATGGGAAGCGGCTCGTATGTATCCACCACGAAGAGATTTGATTTGTTGGCGGCGATCGCCAACGGGAAAATCCCCGGAGTGTTCACCGTGTTATAGGGGTAAAGCTTGCCGTCGGTGCCAATCACGAACTGCGCGATGTTGTTGTCGTCCTGATTCACGACAAAGAGGCTCCCGTAATCCGCCGAGACTGCTTCAGCCACGGGGTCGCGACCCGCCGATGGGAACGGCGAGGATGGAATCTGGCGCATGCGGCCGGATTCGGAGTTGATCTCAAAGACATTGATCTCGCCGTAGTTGTTGGGTCCCGCGGCTTTGGAACTGGCAACGTAGACAAAATCCACCGTGAGGGTCTGCGTAATCTGGGAGCAGGCAGTCACAAGCGTAGCTGCCAGAAAACTGGCTGCGGAAACCAGTGCAAGCTGGCTCGATTTGTTGAACTTCATGCGCATCTTTCGTCAACGGGCCGAAATGGATGGCCCTGAAAATCCGTTTGGAATCGAATCCCGGGGACGGCCTGCAAAAACCCGCCCCGGAATCCGGCTACATTTTCTTAGAGGCGCCGGATCGTCCGGAGCCTCACTTTGGGGCCGGCCGGCGGCCGGCAGAGTGGGCCGCAACCGGAAGCCTGACGGCAACCTGCTTCCCATGCGGCGTGGCCCTACCCGGTACGCCCGTCAATCAGGCACCATGTGGCCGGGCCCGGAAGCGTATAGGTGCTCGTCGATTGCAGGTCGAGCAGCTCGCCCGACGTCACTTGAAGCGCCCGGCCCGTGATGCTCGAGTCGTACAGGTTCGCCTCATAAATGTACTGGTCGGACGGATCCTCAACAATGCACTGCGGCCCCGATCCGGAACCGAACGGCTCGCCGGGGAGGAAACTCAACTGGTATGCGGGCACCGTGTTGATGTAGTACCCGGCTATGCCGCTTTCCGGATTGTTGCCCGTCACATTGTTCCCCTGGTTGGCCACGTAGAGGTACTTGCTCTTGGATTCCACCAGCATTTGGATGGGGTTGGAGAGCGTCGAGTCATCGGGAATGATTCCGCCGGTGTCTGCCTGCAATGCTCCGCTGGAGCCCAGCGTGAAGGGCAGGATCTGGCTGGGATAGACGTCTGCGGTGAAGGTGCCCCCCGATGGGATCGTGATGGGCTCGTTATCCAGCACGTAAATCACGCCGCTGGTGTTTATGATTGCGGTCGCGTTATCCACCAGTCCGTTCGGATTGCCGTCGTTGGTCAGCGGCTGCGAACTGTTCTGGCTCACCGTCAACTGGCCGCTCGTGCCCGAGTAACCGTATGGAAAGACGTAGTCCCCAGTGGTCGGGGTTCCGGTGAGGGTCAGCACATAACCGGGAGTCATCACGAAGTCGATCGGATTGGCCGGAACCGGGAAAAACGTAAGCGGCTGGCCGCTGGACGCGGTTACCTGGGCATTCAGCACCAGCGACAGCCGGCCCGTGGTCTGGTTGATCGAGAAGATGGTGATATCCCCGCAAGCGGTCACCGACTTGCCAAGAGCCTCCGCGCAGGCTGCGTTCGACGGCGAATCGTGGTCCAGGGCCAGCAGGTAGTTCCCCGTAGTGTCGCCAATCAACCGGAATGGGTTCACTCCCTGGGTGTAAAAGGTCTCCTGCGGCGTGAGGATGCCGTTTCCGCCCACCGCGAACTGGGTAATATTCGAGTTCTCGCACGGATCTGCGGTGGTGCAGTCTCCCGATCCAGCGGAGTTGACGCCCCGGTTGAGAACATAAAGAAAACGGCTGCCGGAGATGAGGACGGCGCGGACCGGATTGGCTCCGCCCGAGGAAACCGGCAGCCCATTAATCTGTGCCAGCCTGCCGGTGTTGTGGTCGATCTTGAATCCGGTAATGATGCCGTTGTTGCCGGACTGGGCCGTCACTGTACCCGTCACATACAAAAACCCGACTGTATAACTCTCAACGCAAGAGGTCACTCCGCAGATGGCGCCCACCAACAGGGCTCCCATCAGAAGTGCCTTGCCGAATTTCGTAAACTTCATGCGATTCCTTCATCCTGGTCAGGCGTCTGCCGCCAAGTTTGATCGTTCCGCAGCAATGCTGGGTTGGGACGGGTCCCTTGGTGCATTGTAAAAGCCGAGGGTAGGTTGTGCCTAGTTTCCGGGTCAGACTGGGCAAAAGAGCACACTTTCCCCGGTTTTTCCCGGCCATGGGTGCGGCCCGGCCCCTTGTTTCTTTGCCACGCCGCAAATGTCTGTCGAGAACAGTCGCGGTTTGGACGCGCGGGACCCGGCAAACGTCAACCCGCCGGCCCCGGAATGGTGTGAATTCCATGGAGTGCCGGAAGCCGGGTTCGCCCGGCTCCGGTACGATCCCTGTCTACCAGACCCGGCAGGAGTTCACCGGGTACATCGGCTGGCCCTTCTTGCAGCCAAAGGCCTTTCCGAACGCATCGAAGTTCTGCACCGTTCCGTTGACCCGCCAGATGCCGGGCGAGTGTGGATCCACCAAAGCCGCCTGCCGGGCCGATGCATCGGTCTGGTTCTGGCACCAGACCTGCGCGAAGCCGATGAAGTAGCGCTGTGCCTCGGTGTAGCCGTCCACCTTGTCGTTGATTGATTTGCCTTCCTCGCCCAGGGTGTCGAGCAGCGCCATGTACGCGATGCGCAGTCCCCCGTTGTCCGCCGTGTTCTCGCCCAGCGTGAGCCGGCCGTTCAGGTGCTGCGCCGGTGTATCGCCCTTGGCCGGCGCCGCCTCAAAGCCGCTGTACTCGTTGGCCACGCAATCCGTCTTCTCGGTAAACGCCTTGCGGTCCTCCGGGGTCTGCCACTCGCGCAGATTGCCCTTGCCGTCGTATTGCGAGCCCTCGTCGTCGAACCCATGCGTCATCTCGTGCCCGATCACCACCCCGATCCCGCCGAAATTCACCGCCGGATCAACCTTGGCATCGAAGAACGGAGGCTGCAGAATCCCCGCCGGAAAGTTGATGTCGTTGAAAGACGGGTCGTAGTAGGCATTCACCGTGGGCGGCGTCATGCCCCACTCCTTCTCGTCCACCGGCTTGCCCAGCTTGGC
>PLSH01000139.1:1990-5565 GCA_003165095.1 Acidobacteriaceae bacterium | reverse complement strand
GCGGCAACCAGCTTATCCATGCTCTCCTTGGCCGCCGGCGGGAAGTTGTTCTTCACCCAGTCCTGCCCCACTGCTTCGCCCAGCGCCCGGTCGGTCATGCTGGAACACTGCTTCCACCGCGCTTCAGGCTCCTGCTGCCCTGACAGGGTGCGCGCGAAGAAGTTGAAGTTCTCGTCAAAAAATGCCTTGGGCAGCTCCTGCGTCTGTCCATGCAGCACATGCCAGCGCAGATAGCTCTTCCAAGAGTCGACCGGCTCTGACTCGATCAGCCCGTTCAGCGCCTTGAAATAATCCGGAGTCGCAACATTCAGCGTGTCGAAGTGCCCGATGCCAACCGCGTGGAAGTATGAGCTCCAGCCAAACTCAGGGGTCAGCTTCTCAAAATCCACCAGCGTATAGATGTGGTAGCGATTCTCCGGGCTGCGCAAGTCCGTGCGGCTGGTCGAGGCCTTGGCCATCGCCGTCTCGATCTCCATCACCGCGGCCGCTTCCTTCGCCGCCTGCTCGGGCGTATCCCCCGCCAGCGCAAACATCTTCGTCACGTGCTCGATGTACTGGGCGCGAAAGCCGGCGAACCGCTTCGAATCCACAATGTAGTAATCACGGTCGGGCAATGACAGCCCGCCCTGGAAGATCTCGGCGATCTGCTTGGACGAGTCCTTCTCATCCTGGCTCACGCCGAAGTTGAAGAACCCATCCGGCGTGCCGTGATTCTCAAGCTCGCTGAGCAGCCCCGGCAGGCCCTTGGCGTCCTTCAGCTTTGCAATCTCCGCCCACGACGGCTTGATCGGCTCCAGACCCTTCTGTTCCACGAGATCCGTATTCATGCAGGCGGCATAATAACCGCCGTACTGTCTCTGCAGCGCGTCTTTAGGGTCCTTCGCGGCTGCGTCCAGTTCCTCCCACAGCAGATAGCGGTTGCGCTCCCTCAGCAGCGAGAACGATCGCGCCCAGCGAACCTGGTCCGACGGAATAGGGTTGTTCTTCACCCAGTTCCCGCAGGAGTACTGGTAGAAGTTGGTGCACGGATCGGCGCTGGTGTCCATCGCCGAAGCATCGAAACTCTGGCTGACCGGCGGCGCGATTGGCTGCGCGCTGGCGGTCTGCGAGACTGCGGGCGTCTGCGCCAGGGCGGTTCCAGCCGCCAAAATCAGCATGGGAGCGAAACGAAGATGATTCATCGGATTTCCTTTGGGAAGCGGAATCTACAGGCCATTTCCATCGGCGCCCGGAGCGCCATTGGATCAGGCCAGAACGTAATTTGCGCCAGCCAATTCTTGTTGGCTGCGGCTCTTAGCAGCCTATCACCGCAGGACAGCCGCTGTCCCCCGGCTTGGGCAGCCGCACTCCGTACCCGGACGCGGCCTGGACCGTCACGGTTCAGGCGTATTCTATATCTCGTGTCGCGTCACCCCCCTCGCATCTGCCCGAACCGGAGTTCCATGAGTTCTAGCCACGGAAAGCAGGCCGCATGAGCACCATCCTGTTTACCTCTCTGCTCTTTGCCACTTCGATCCTGGCCGGACTTCTCGGGGCTCTCACGGGATTGGGCGGAGGCGTGGTTATTGTCCCGGTTTTGACGCTGCTCTTCGGGGTCGATATCCGCTTTGCCATGGGCGCATCCTTGGTCTCCGTCATCGCCACCTCGTCGGGCTCGGCGGTTGCCTATGTGCGCCAGGGGCTTTCCAACATCCGCATCGGAATGTTCCTTGAAGTCGCCACTACCATCGGAGCCGTCTTCGGCGCTTACCTCACCGCAAAAATATCCAGCCACTGGATCGCGATCGTCTTCGGCGTCGTCCTGCTCTACTCCTCCATCTCAGCCTTGCGCAAGAGACCCGATCGCCTCCGGGCAGTTGCGCCCAGCCCCCTGGCATCGAAGCTGGAACTGGTTGGCACATACTCCAGCCCCGACGGGCCCATGTCCTACAGCGCGCAGCGCATTCCCGCCGGATTCGGCATGATGTTTGGCGCCGGCACACTCTCCGGCCTGCTTGGCATCGGCTCCGGAGCGGTGAAGGTTCTGGCCATGGATCAGGCCATGAATCTGCCCTTCAAAGTCTCCACAACCACCAGCAACTTCATGATCGGCGTCACCGCTGCGGCCAGTGCGGGCATCTATCTTTCCCGCGGATACATTGACCCCGGCATCTCCATGCCCGTCATGCTGGGAGTCCTGCTGGGTTCGCTCATCGGCACGCACATCCTCGTCAAGGCGCGCGTGGCGGCGCTCAGAATGTTGTTTGCCCTCGTCATCACCATCCTCGGCTGCGAGATGATCTACAACGGCATCACCGGGAGAATCTGATGCAGAAACCTACCGACCAGGACCTCGATATCTCCGTTGCCGCGATGCTTCGATTCGGCATTACCGTCTCCGCCCTGGTGGTCTTCGCCGGCGCCCTGCTCTATCTCCGCCATCCGTGGCTGAAGATTCCCGATTACTCCCGCTTCCACGCCGCGGACCCGTCCCTGCGCACAATTACCGGCATTCTCCTCGGAGCGCTTCACCTGCGCGCGCAATGCATCATTCAGCTTGGCCTGCTCGTGCTCATTGCTACGCCCGTGGCTCGCGTCGTGTTTTGTGTGGCAGGCTTTGCCCGCCAGCGCGACCGCCTTTATGTGCTCATCAGCTCCGCCGTCCTCCTCATCCTCATTTTCAGCCTGACCAGAGGCACGTTTTAATCCATCCACAAGAGTATTGCTGGAGAAAATCCATGCTCAAATGCATTCGCATTCCCGCTTTGCTCCTTGCCATGTTGATCCCACCGGCCATTACCCGCGCCCAGGACGTGCATGTCCGCGTCTCTCCCGACGTGAAGACCGGCATCGAAGGCGCCACCGAATTCCCCACCATCCAGATGGCGATGGACCACCATCCCTTCGCCGGCATCGGACCGGACGGCAAGCCGGGCCGCGTCTTCATCGAGATTGCTCCCGGCACTTATCACGAGCGCGTCATCGTCACTCAGAACCACACCAACATCACCCTGATCGGCACGGGAAAATCCCCTTCGGAAGTTGTCATCACCAACAGCCTCAACGCCAAACAAGCCGGCGGAACCTTCTTTACCGAAACCGCCGAGATCAACGGCGCAGGATTTGAAGCCGACAACATCACCTTCGAAAACACCGCCGGCAACACCGGCCAGGCCGTCGCTGCAGCGATCCGCGCCGATCGCTCCATCTTCAAGCACTGCCGCTTTCTCGGCCACCAGGACACGCTCTTCGCCGACTACGGCCGCCAATACTACCTCGATTCCTACATCGAGGGTGGCGTCGACTTCATCTTCGGCAACGCTACGGCAATCTTCGACCACTCCGAAATTCACGCGAACGGCCCCGGCTACCTGACCGCGCAATCGCGCACCTCGCCCGATCAAACCACCGGCTACGTCATCCTCGACAGCAAAGTCTCCAGCGGAATCGCCCCGGCCGCGCCTTCGGATCAGACAGCACCCGCGCGCGATACCATCAGCCTCGGCCGTCCCTGGCGTCCATTCTCGCGGGTCGTCTACATCCGCACCGAACTGCCCGCCGATGTAATCCCGCAGGGATGGAATGTATGGGGCCGC
>PLSH01000139.1:0-1874 GCA_003165095.1 Acidobacteriaceae bacterium | reverse complement strand
TTCCTCGACCGCGTAACAGACGACCGCGAAGTTCTGGTAGTGAAGAGGCGGCGTGGGCAGCGGGACGTGGCGATCATCGCCGCCGATGAGCTGGCGGGATTGGTGGAGACGGCATACCTCCTCCGTTCGCCAAAGAATGCCGAGCGTCTGCTTGAGGCGCTTGCGGAGTCTAAGAGAAACGACAAAAAGACTGTTCAGGGGAAGCCCGCGGCTGTAGCGATGAAGGAACTGCGCCGCTCGCTGGGCCTGTAATCAGGATTCTGACGCCGGAGGATTGCCCTGACTATGAGCAAGAGAGTAGAGCGGGGAGTCGGCTTCTTGCCGAAGTTCCGCGAAGACCTCGTCTGGTTCATCAAGAATGACCGGAAACTGGCTCTGCGCGCGCTGGAACTGGTGGAGGCAGTCGTGGCCGATCCGTTCGGTGGTATCGGCAAGCCCGAACCACTGCGGCATGAGTTCGCCGGTTGCTGGAGCCGAAGGATCACGCAAGAGCATCGGCTGGTGTATCGCGTAACCGCCGACCGCATCGACTTTCTCCAGGCCCGCTATCACTACGAATAACCTCAAAACGGCATCGGCGCGACAGTTCTTTACATCCCGCCCCGCTCCCTGCCAAACTAATACGTGGACACCCAGACAATCGTCATCCTCGATTTCGGTTCGCAATACACCCAGCTCATCGCCCGCCGCATTCGCGAACTGAATGTCTTCTCCGTGGTGCTTCCCTGCACCGCTCCCCTCAGCGAAATCCAGGCTCTTCATCCTCTCGGCGTCATTCTCTCCGGCGGGCCGTCGTCGGTCTACGACGCCGACGCTCCTGCTGCCGACCCCGGAATCCTCTCGCTTGGCGTCCCCGCTCTCGGCATCTGCTACGGCCTCCATTTCATCGTCCACCACCTCGGCGGCAAAGTGCTCTCCGCTCCTCGGCGCGAATACGGCCATGCCGAAGTGACCATCGAGGACCACGCAACCCCGTTGTTTCAAGGCCTGCCGCCCACGCTCGCCGTCTGGATGAGCCACGGCGATGAAGCCGCCGAGCTTCCCGCCGGCTTCCACCGCACTGCTGTTTCCGCCAACGCGCTGGCTGGAATCGCCAACGAGCAGCGCCGCATCTGGGCCGTGCAATTCCACCCCGAGGTGCATCACACTCCGCTCGGCCCTCAGCTCCTCAAGAACTTCGTCTTCACCATCTGCGGCGCGCGCGGCGATTGGACACCCGCGCATTTCATCGAATCCACAGTAGCCTCCATCCGCGAAAAAGTGGGCTCCGGACACGTCATCTGCGGGCTCTCCGGCGGCGTAGACTCGTCGGTGGCGGCGATGCTGGTGCACAGGGCCATCGGCAGCCAGCTCACCTGCATCTTCGTCAACAACGGCGTGCTGCGCAAAAACGAATTCATCAACGTCCAGAAGAATCTGCGCGACCGGCTGGGGTTGAAGATTGTCGCGGTGGACGCGAGTGAGCGCTTCCTCCAACGGCTGGCGGGGGTGAGCGATCCGGAGACGAAACGGAAGCGGATTGGCGCGGAGTTTATCGCTGTCTTCGACGACGAAGCCACGCGTATAGCCAAGGAGACGGGCGCGGTGGAGTGGCTGGTGCAAGGGACGCTGTACCCGGACGTGATCGAGTCGTCGAGCGTGAAGGGACCGAGCCAGACCATCAAGAGCCACCACAACGTGGGCGGGCTGCCGCTGGGGATGAAGCTGAAACTGATCGAGCCACTGCGGGATCTCTTCAAGGACGAAGTGCGACGGATTGGCCGCGACCTGCAGATGCCAGAGGAGATTCTGGGGCGGCAGCCGTTTCCGGGGCCCGGCCTCGCGGTGCGCATTCTGGGCGAGGTGACGCCGGAGCGGGTGGCGCTGCTGCAGGA
>PLSH01000441.1:729-20900 GCA_003165095.1 Acidobacteriaceae bacterium | reverse complement strand
ACCTTGTAGCCGTCGATCACGTAGAACTCGATCTGCTTGCGCAGCATCTGTTCCTGCGTGCTGCGCGGCAGTTTGTCCCACACCTCGGCCGCGGAGTGCGGCGAGTTGAGCAGGAAGACCGCGCCGGGCATGGCCGCTTCCACCACGTTCATCTTCTCAATGAAGCTGAAGTTGTGGCAGGCCACAAAGCTGGCCCGCGTGATCAGGTAAGTGGAACGGATGGGGTTGGGCCCGAAGCGCAGATGCGAGGTGGTCATGGAGCCGGACTTCTTCGAGTCGTAAACGAAGTAGCCCTGCGCGTAATTCGGCGTCTCGCTGCCGATGATCTTGATCGAGTTCTTGTTGGCGCCCACCGTGCCGTCGGAACCGAGCCCGTAGAAAAGCGCGCGGACGGTCTTGGGATCTTCAGTTGAAAACGAGGCATCGTAATCCAGACTGCTGTGGCTCACGTCGTCGTTGATGCCGATGGTGAAGTGATTTTTGGGGGAGGGCTTCTTCAATTCGTCGAAGATTCCCTTGACCATGGCCGGCGTGAATTCCTTCGAAGACAGGCCGTAGCGGCCGCCGACGACGGTAGGCAAGGCGAAGGGCAGACTCTTCACATTTTCCGCGAGCACCGTAACGATGTCCTGGTAGAGCGGCTCGCCGGCTCCGCCGGGCTCCTTGCAGCGGTCGAGAACGGCAATGGACTTCACCGTCGAAGGCAGCGCGGCGATGAATGCCTTGCTGTCGAAGGGCCGGTAGAGGCGAACTTTGAGCAGTCCCACTTTTTCGCCCTGGCGCATCATGGCGTCGACGGCTTCTTCGGCAGCCTCAGCGCCGGAACCCATGACCACGATCAGGCGCTCGGCATCGGGCGCGCCGTAGTAGTCAAACAGGCGATAAGCGCGGCCGGTGAGCTTGGCAAAGCGCTCCATGACCGATTGCACGATGCCGGGAACGGCGGCGTGATAAGGCGTGCAGGCTTCGCGCGCCTGGAAAAAGACGTCGGGATTCTGCGCGCTGCCGCGCAGCACGGGCCGATCGGGCGACATCCGGTTGTTGCGGTACGCGATGATGAACTTGTCGTCGACCATGGCGCGAATGGTGTCGTCGGTGATAGGCACAATCTTGCCCACTTCGTGCGAGGTGCGGAAGCCGTCGAAGAAGTGAATGAACGGGATGCGGGCCTCGAGCGTGGCGGCCTGCGCAACCAGCGCCAGGTCGTGCGCTTCCTGCACCGAATTCGACGCCAGCATCGCCCAGCCGGTGGCGCGGCAAGCCATCACGTCGGAGTGATCGCCGAAGATTGAAAGCGCGTGCGTGGCCAGGGTGCGGGCCGTCACGTGCATGGTGGCCGGGGTCAGCTCACCGGCAATCTTGAACATATCGGGAATCATCAGCAACAGGCCCTGCGACGCCGTGAAGGTGGTTCCAAAAGCACCGGCCTGCAACGCTCCGTGGAGCGCGCCGGCCGCGCCGCCCTCGCTCTGCAGTTCTTCCACAATGGGCAATCCGCCCCAGATATTTCTCTTTCCCTCCGAGCGCCACTGATCGGCCCACTCGGCCATCGGCGACGCGGGGGTGATCGGGTAGATGGCGACAACCTCTGAAAGTCGATAGGCCACAGAGGCCGCGGCCTCGTTCCCGTCCATAATCACGGTGGGAATCACAGTCTTCAGTTCACTCATTCGGTTTGCCTCATAGTGCGGCACTGGGAGAAAATCAGCCGCTGAAATGAGTGTCGGCGTTGGGGTGGGGAGTCGCAGTGATGCGGGACACAGGGAGGGCTCCAAATCCCGCATTATGACACTAAATTCTGCAATGTGGATCTTGCATGCAATCCCAGTTCGGGAGACTGGCCGGGAATTGGAAACAAGGGGCGGGGTTTGCGGTCTGCCACGCGCGCCGCGCTAACGCTGCTTTAAGCACACCCTCACCCGGCTGGCTCTTTCAGATGCCTGCTCAAGTATCTCGCGTAAAGATCGCAACGCATCTTTGCGTTGGTCGCGTACTGGCCGTACACGATCCCGGCGGCACGCAGTTTCTGGAAGGCCTCAACACTGAGATTGTTGCCTCCATCCAGCACCGTTCGCACCGCCTCGGTCATCTCCGGATCTCTGGCCATCAACCCCAGGATGCGGCGCAGGGGGTCGCCAAAAAGGCCTTCGTCGCTGTCGGCGGCAGCCTCAAACTCCTCAAAGGGGGTCGCCCTTGCCGCCAGTTCGTTCAGGCCCAGGCGAACCAGGTAGGGCTGTCCGCCGACCAGATCGTAAAAGCGGGTGATTAGCTCCGCGGTAGCCAGGGGGCTGCCGTAAAGCTGGTTGAGAGCTTCCACCTGCTCCCTGCTGAAGTCCTGGAGTTCGATCCTCTCGCCAACGTTGAACGCCGAACGGTACGCGTCGTTGATGAGCAGGTGGGCTTCGGTCGAATGCGCGATGATTACGCTGAGATTGCCCCATGGCGTGTCGGGGTTGTCGGTGCTTTCAATGTGGAAGGAGCGAAAGAGGCCGAAAACTTCACTGCCGAAGTCGGTTGCGGCGAGACGGTCAACCGCGTCCAGTGCCCAGAACAAGTGGCCACCGGCTTTTGGCATCACCTCCCTGAGCAGATATCGCTCGAAGTTGATGTTGGGCGCGCGGCGGTCGCTCCACCGGTCCTCGATTTGCGTTTCAACGTCCAGTTGATCGGCCAGGGAATGAGCCAGCGCAATATAAAACTGCTGAATACTTTCAAAGTCCGAGTTGCTGAGCTTCCCCAGGTCCGTATAGACGGTGATTGCGCCGGCAGCGCGTACCTGATCCAGGCTGCGGACAATCAGCGAGGTCATTCCCATCTGCCTGCCGCCCTTGATGAGAATGATGGTTCCTTTTCGCTGCAAGGCGCGTTCCATGACCTCGTCGCTGTGGCGGACCACATAAAACTTCGAACCGGGCGGGACCACGCTGCCTGGCCGCTCTAACGCTATGCTGCCGCCTTGTGGCTGCTCGCTCGACTGGGCGGGTGCTGCGGATTCAGGATTGGTCACGCTGATTTCCTTCGAGATTAGTAATAAATGCGGATTCCAGGCGGCATGCGTAGATTTACGCCGGAATCCGGTTGTCGAAAACTGATGCCTCGAATTGTACCGCTCGCGGCCCGGTTTTGGCGTTCAATTTTCAAAGGTATCGCAACAGGATTCCATGCCGGAGATGGGCCCTTCCATCCCATACAAACTACGCGCAGCGGAGGCGCCCGGTATTTACAGTCGGCAGGTGGCCCGGTCATCAACCCCGAAGAATCGCCATGNNTCGCGATGAGCGGGCGGGTGGCGCACCCTTGAGAGTTGGACGCCCCGTCCATTCGCCATTTTTCTGGCGAATGGGTGGGAAACAACAAATCTAAATAAACGAAGTTTTGAAAGGCGCAGCTCCAGCCGCTCTGCCGCTCAATCCAGCAATCCCTCCACCAGCGCCTCCCATTCAGCCTCTAGCGATGGGCGATGAAACCGCCGTCCAATGCGGTCGTACCAGTAATTTGCGTTCCAGTCCTCCCCCTCCTTGCGGTGCAGATAGGCGTGAACGGCCATGCCTTCGGGGGTTTCGAGCGAATCAACCAGTTCGTGGGCGCGGGCCCAGTTGCCTTTGGCGTCCCACCACAGGGCAGCCAGCGTCGGCGGCAGCCCCTCAGGCGGCCTCGAACGCGAAAGCAGGGCGCGAAACTCGTCAAGTTGCATGGAACCCTTGTACCACTGGACTTTTGCCGGTTGCAAACGATTTAGGAGCGAACTTTGGTGATTAAGGTCACATCCTCTCAAATAAACCACTGATAAAACTTGATCGTCGTTCCGATGTATATACCAGAGGGTCCGCCAGGGGGGTGGGAGTGGCTGGCGGGATCACGAAAGCTCTGCACTTCCGGAGGTCGGCTGTGGGCATCTGGCGCACGAGAATTCCCGAAACCAGCAGTATTTGCGAATCGGACTCATTTGGTCGTATACTTAAATACGACCAAACCGGTCGTATTTTCTTGTTACCGTCGTTCCGGCGGCGCATGGAAGTGAGGCAAGTGAGCGTCCTAAGCCAATTGCGGGTGGGCGAGAGCGGGGTGGTAGTGGCCCTGGACCTGCCGGATTCTGTGCAGAACCATCTGATGCACATGGGTTTTGTGCCCGAGGCGCTGGTGACGGCGCTGAGGCGCGCGCCGGCCGGCGACCCCACGGTTTACGGGGTTGACGGGATGGAGATTGCGCTGCGCCACGAGACGGCTGAGGCTATCCGCGTGCATTCACCCGAGGCCAAAGCGGCAGACGCCGCGATGGCTGCCGAGCGCCCGGAGATTGCCGGCAATTTGGAATCCGATGAAATCGATACGCTGGTCGAGGCTGCGCGATGAACGCATGTTGCGATACTCCGGCGTTTGAGCCGCCCGCGGCGCCGGCGAAGGCCAGCAACCTGCGCACGGTGGTGCTGATCGGTCCGCCGAACTCGGGCAAATCCACATTGTTCAACCGGCTCACGGGATTGCGCCAGAAGGTGGCGAATTATCCCGGAGTAACGGTGGAACAGCGCATGGGAGTGATGGCCGGGGTGGGCCGCGACGACCTGACGCTGATCGATCTGCCTGGCGTTTACTCGCTCACGCCTTACTCTGAAGACGCGCGGGTCGCGGTGGACGTGCTGCGCGGCAAGATGCCCGGCACGCCCAAGCCGGACGCCGTTCTGCTGGTTTTGGACGCGCTCCATCTGACGCGCCAGTTAATGCTGGCCGCGCCGGTGCTGGCCGTGGGATTGCCCACGCTGGTTCTGTTGAACATGAGCGACCTGATGGAGTCGCGCGGCGGGCAGATTGACTCGCTCAAGCTGGCCCGCGAACTCGGCGCGCCGGTGGCGCAGATCAGCGCGGTGCACGGCACCGGTCTTGACGCGGTTCCATTGTTTCTGAATCAGCAGGCAAACCGTGAAACGCCTACCCCGCTGTCGCTGCCGGTGATGGGCAATGCGGCCAGCACGCATACCTGGGCGGCCCAGGTGAGCAGGCGGACCGGTTACCGCGCGCCGCTTTCAGTCGAAGGCACGCGCAAGATCGACAATGTCTTGCTGCACCGCGTCTGGGGACCGCTCCTGTTCCTGTTTGTGGTGGTGAGCGTTTTCGAAGTGGTTTTCTCCATCGGCCAGCCGCTTTCTGACGGGTTCGGCGACATTCTGGCGCGCATGGCAGAGTTCGTGCGTCCGCTGCTGCCGGCCGGATGGCTGCAGTCGCTGGTGCTGGATGGCGTATGGAAAGGCATCTCGTCGGTGCTCGTGTTTCTGCCCCAGATTCTGCTGCTGTTTCTGTTTATCGGGGTGCTCGAAGACTCGGGCTACCTGGCGCGCGCGGCGCTGATTGCGGACCGCGTCATGCGCTCCATCGGGCTGAACGGGAAGGCATTCATCCCGCTGCTTTCGGCTTATGCGTGCGCCGTTCCGGCCATCATGGCCACGCGCACCATCGAAAACCGGCGCGACCGGCTGGCCACCATCCTGGTGACGCCCTTCATGACCTGCTCGGCGCGCTTGCCTGTGTACATGCTGCTGATTGCGGCCTTTATTCCGAACATCGCATACCTGCACGGATTTCTGGGATTGCGCACGATCGTAATGCTGAGCCTTTACGTGGCTGGATTTGTGGCGGCTTTGACGACGGCGCGGCTGCTCAAGAGCTCGATCCTGAAGTCCAGCGAGACGCCGTTCATTCTCGAGCTGCCGCAATATCGCATGCCGACGCTGTGGTCGCTGTTCCTGCGCCTGGTAGACCGCGCGAAGATCTTTCTGCGCCAGGCGGGCACGGTCATTCTGTGCGTAACCATGGCGCTGTGGGTGCTGGCGCACCTGCCGGTAATCCATACGGCAACGGGCACAATGGCCGCGCCGGAACTGGCCAACAGCCTGATCGGCCGCCTGGGACATTTCATCGAGCCGGCGATCGCTCCGCTGGGCTTCAATTGGAAGATCGGCATCGGGCTGCTCTCCAGCGTCCTGGCGCGCGAAGTGATGGTCAGCACCATGGGCACGCTCTACGGCGCGGACCCCAGCACCCAGGCCATGCATCTGCAGACCGCTCTGCACCACGACATGACGCTGGGCGGCGCGCTGGCGCTGATGATCTTCTTCGCCTTCGCCATGCAGTGCACGTCGACCATCGCCGTAGTCCGGCGCGAGACCAACAGTTGGAAGTGGCCGGCGTTGCAGTTCTTCTACATGCTGGCCATGGCCTACGGCGCAGCGTTTGCCGTCAATCACATCGTGATGGCGATCGTCGGCTGAGAGCGCCGCCGGCAGATGAATCCGCGCGCCGATTTTCCTTCAATGGAACCTCTGCTCAAAATGGCGATGCCTTCCGATCGGCGTGCCGGTTGAGTCCTGAGGGATTCACTTCAGCGCAACGGAAAAGTGGTAAGCTGGCTCTCACCTGATCCTGTTCACCAAAGCCGGCCCTGACTCCACAAGAGCGGCGAATCGGCGGCCGTGGTGCGGAAGGACGCGCTACCCATGCACGCAATTGAGACATTTGCGCTGACCAAGCGGTTCAGGCGCGTGGCTGCAGTGCGCGAGTTGAACCTCGAGGTGGGGGAAGGCTCCGTTTATGCGCTGATGGGCCCTAACGGCGCGGGAAAAACCACGCTCATCAAGCTGCTGATGAATCTGATCAGCCCCACGGCTGGACGGGCCATGATGCTGGGCTCGAACGCGTCGCAGCTGCAGGGCAAGGGCCTTGAAACGATCGGCTATGTCTCTGAAAACCAGAAATTGCCCGATTGGATGACCGTCGAAAGCTTTCTGAGCTATTGGCGTCCCTTCTATCCGAAGTGGGACCGAGCGCTCGAGCAGCGGCTGGTGAAGCGATTCAATCTGCCCCGCAAACAAAAGCTGAAGCATCTTTCGCGGGGAATGCGGATGAAAGCCGCGCTGACCAGCGCGCTGGCATTCCATCCCCGGCTGATCGTGCTGGACGAGCCGCTCAGCGGCCTCGACCCGCTGGTGCGCGACGATCTGATGGAGGGCCTCGCGGAACTGGCCGGAGAGACCACGGTGCTGCTCTCCTCGCATGACCTGGCCGAGATCGACAGCTTTGCCAGCCACGTGGGCTATATGGACGAGGGGCGGCTGCTGCTCTCGGAACCGATGACCAGCGTCCGAGAGCGCTTCCGCAAGATCGAGATCGCCGGCGATGCGCCGCTGGAGAGCCCCGCAACCGTGCCCGCTGAATGGCTTCAATTCACCATCAACACCAGCGGGGCAAATGCAGACGGAGCGCGTTGGATTGAGACCGGCTACGATGCCGTGCGCAGTTTGGCGCGGGCGCGCGAGGTCTTTGGCGCAGTGGAATTGCGGGCCTCGGCAATGACCCTGCGCGAGGTTTTTCTTGCCCTTGCGCGAGCAGGCCGGCCGGCAGACGCGAACGGAGGCCCGCAGTGGAAATGATTCTGCACATTCTGCGCAAGGACCTGCGCCGCCACTGTTGGGAAATCGGCTCGTTCGTGCTGGTCTGCGCGGTCTGGACGTGGCAGACATCGCACCCCTACGGCTGGGTGTGGATGCACCAGCGCCAACTGGTTCCCATTCTTCTCTTCGCCTTGTGGTTCATTCTCGCGGTGCGCGCGGTGCAGGGGGAGTGCCTGGTGGGCGACCGCGAGTTCTGGCCCACGCGCCCCTACCGGTGGCCCGAGTTGCTGGCGGCAAAAAAGCTCTTGCTGATTCTGTGCCTGAACGTACCTCTGCTGATAACCGAAATCGTTCTGCTTTCTTCAGCCGGCATTCCGCTTTCGTGGGCGCTGGCTCCCGGATTGCTCCTTCTGCAGCTTGAATTTGCCTTTTTCCTCACCTTTCCCGCGTGGGTGCTGGCCACGGTGACCGAGACGCTGGTGCAATGGGTTCTGACCATTGTTGGAATCGCTCTTTTCGCGGTGCTGGTTTCGTGGCTGCCCTGGAACCTGCTTCCGCCCACGTTGGCTGGAGGTGAAAATGTCACCACCATTCTGATGGCCGCCATCGTGATTCCCGCAATGGTGTTCGCGCTGCTGTGGCAATATGCGCGGCGCAGGGTTTGGCCGGCGCGACTGGTGCTGGGCGCGGCTATTTTGGCTGTTCCCTTGATGATTCCGATTGCGTCCACAACGCTGGCGAGATCGATTGCTTATCCGCGCGTAACAGGCGAGCCTCCGATGCGGCTCTCGATCGTGGCCAGCGGCCCGGACGGTACCCGCGAATACACGCGCGGTGACATCGGCGTCACGCAGTCAGTTATCACAATTCCGGTCGCTGCTAATTTCGCGGATTCGAACTCGATCGTAGGACTGGAGGGGTATCGCGTGACGCTGACCGGCGACAACGGCTGGCGCTGGCAATCCCCATGGCTGAACCACGCGGGCCAGTTGACCAGCGATTGGCCCGGCGTCAGCTTTGGATTCAACATGCCGTTTGAACTGGCAAACCAACTGGCGCAGGCGCACGCCTCGGCCCGGCTTGAACTCGCGTTTGGCGTATATCGCATGGGAAAGGCACAGCGGATCGACACGGCCGCTCAGAGCTTCACATTGCCGGGCGTGGGCGTGTGCAGTTGGCCTCAGCAGGAATCGGGAGCGATTTGGGTCACCGGACCGGCGTGCGTTGCCCCGTTCCGCTTGCCGGGTGCGATGGTTGAAGAGATCCAGTCGGGAGACAACACCTGTCCTCTGGACGATGGTGAACCACCCCTTCCCGCGAACCACCGCGCAATTTCTTTTCAGTACGGTGGGGACGATCTGCCCGTCGATTTCGATCCCAATCCGGTACGCTCCTTCAATCTCTGGTTCAATGGATGGGAACCGGTGATTCCGAGCGTTCAGAATTCAAAGATCAATCGCGTGGCTGCCCTGTGCAGAGGCACGCCCCTGATTCTTCGCACCGGCGCGATGTCGGGCAAAATGAGCGCTGCATTCAATCTGGGCAGCGTAGGCACCGAGAAGCGCGTCGCCGGCGATCCCGACCGTGCCGACCCCTAGCACCGCGACCGAATGCCAGTACCGCGACCGAATGATCGTGCAATCGCCAAGATGCATCGCCGGAATGTAGCGCCGGCCTCCCGGCCGGCTGTAGTGCGGGCGTCCCCGCCCGCGCTGCTCCAAAGGCAATCGCCAAATCCTGCGGTCCAGACCCCTGGAGCCTGACATTAAGCCAGTTTCACCGTCTATTCTCTCTATAGAGGGTTACGGCGAACGCTGATGCCGGCCCATGGAGAGACATGACCACCGCTCATATCAACCGGATCGCGACGGCCGTGCCTCCGCACGATGTGCACCGGGCGTTCATTGATTTTGCAGACACGATGCTGCCGGAGGGCACGGAACGAAACCTGTTCCGGCGCATGGCGCGCATGTCGGCCATCGAACACCGTTATTCGTTCCTTGAGCCCATCGCGGGACCGGAACATACATGGAACGATGCGGAAGGGCTGTACGTGCGGGGAAATTTTCCTGCCACGGCGCGCCGCATGGAGTCGTTTGAGCGTTTCGCACCGCAACTGGCGCAATGCGCATTGAACAAGCTGGCGCTCACCGGCGAGGAACGGCGCGGCATTACCCATGTGATCGTAACTTCGTGCACCGGCCTCTATGCGCCGGGCCTGGATATGGAGATCGTCGAGCACCTGGGGCTCAATCGCTCTGTCGAGCGCACGATGATCGGATTCATGGGCTGTTACGCGGCCATCAATGCCCTCAAGTCGGCGCATCACATTGTCCGCTCCGAGCCGCAGGCGCGGGTACTGGTTCTGAATCTCGAGCTGTGCACGCTGCACATGCAGGAGACCGGGAACCTCGAGCAGATTCTCTCCTTTCTGCTGTTCGCGGACGGATGCGCCGCGTGCCTGGTGAGCGCTGATCCGCAGGGTCTGGCCATCGGCAGCTTTCTCGCGGTCCAGATCCCCGATACCAGCCGTTTGATCACCTGGCGGATTCGGGAACATGGGTTCGATATGCATCTCTCCGGCCAGGTTCCGGGCGTCGTTCGCCGCGCGCTCGGCGAAGTGGGGAAAGAGATCACGCGCGGAAAAGATCCGCATGAGATCGATCTTTGGGCGGTGCATCCGGGCGGCCGCTCCATTCTGGACGCGGTGGAAAAAGGGCTGGGCCTGGTCGAAAATGCGCTGGCCGATTCGCGCAGTGTTCTGGCGCGATTCGGCAACATGTCCTCGGCGACGGTAATGTTCGTCCTCAAAGAGACGATGCGTCACGCCCAGGCCGGGCAACAGGGTTGCGCCATGTCGTTCGGACCCGGCGTGACCGCTGAGACCATGCTCTTCCATGCCGCGTAGCGCTCCTGATTTCAGCCGCCGCGCGCAGCTCACCGAGCTGATGGACGAGCCGTGCAGCCGCGAGCAGTTGCGCGCCTGCCTGCGCGACCTGGCGAGAGTCAACCGCTGGTTCATGGGCTACCGGCCCTTGCTCGTTTGGCTCGATTCCCTGCCGCGGCGCGCGGAGCCGCTGCACATTCTCGACGTGGGCTGCGGCTACGGGGATGGATTGCGGCGGATAGCGCAATGGGCGGACGCGCGCGGCGTGGCCGTCGAGCTGACTGGGCTGGACGTCAATCCCGACGCGGTTGCCATCGCCGCTGAAGCCAGTCCCGACTCAAGCAACATTGAGTGGGTATGCGCGAATGTGTTCGAATACGCGCCGCGGAAGCCGATTCATCTTGTCGTCAGCTCGCTTTTCACGCATCACCTCGACGAAGCCGATGTGGTTCGATTCCTGAGATGGATGGAGCGCCACGCCGCGCTGGGATGGTTGGTCAACGATCTTTCCCGCAGCGCGGTTCCCTACTATTTTTTCTGCGCCTTCTCAAGGCTGGCGAACCTGCATCCGTTCGTGCAGCATGACGGCCCGGTTTCGTTTGAGCGATCCTTTTTGCCGCAAGACTGGCAGCGGATGTGCGCGGCGGCAGGCCTGAGCGGCGGTGACGTTTCGATACGGGCCTATCAGCCGGCTAGGCTGTGCGTGGCGCGGAGAATCACCGAGTGAGCATGTCTCGAAGGACGGCGGATCACTTGGGTCTCGGCGGCGGCCCAGCCGGCCGCGGCATCCGCGCGGGCGCTTCTCGCCAAGGAGGTCGCTAGTTCTTTGGCCGTATGAAAATGTTCCATTTGGAAATGTAGCGCCGGCCTCCCGGCCGGCTGTAATGTGGGCCTCCTGGCCCACGTTCGCTCATTAGATAGAACATCTTCTCCCGGTCACAGACCTAGTACATTGCCATAACGCTTTCCTCGCGCATCGCAGTGATTTCGTCGTGGGTCCTATCGGCGGCAACGCGGCGGTCCGTGTAGATGTGCGGCCGGCCGAAGCGGACCTTGGCCGTAAAGCCTGCCACGCCCAGCACCTTCCACAGATGGTTGATGAAGGGCTCGTCGCCGTACCAGCAAAGTTCGCGCTCTTCGATGCCGTCGTCAATGACGTAGCGGACCGCGGCGGCGGTGATGGGCGCGCGGGCCTCGGTGGCGGGATCGATGAGGCGGGAGTGGAAGCGCAGCACCTCGTGACCGTCGGTGCTGGTGCCTTCAGGAAAGAGCAGCACCGGAATCGGGAGGCTGAGGCGTTCGGCGATCTGGCCGGCCACCTGGTTGGCGCTGTCGAGGCTGGAGCGGTCAAGAAAGATGGTGCCGCCGGTACGCGCGGCCTTGCCGAAAAAGGGCCAGCCATCGACTTCAACCTTGGAGACGAAAAAACAAGGCATGGCCGCCGAGAGAATCACGATGTCGAGATAACTGAGATGGTTTGAGACGACGAGTCCGTGGCTGGGCGGCTGGCCTTCAACGGTGGACTGGATGCCGGCGCTGGTCAGGATGATGCGCGCGGCGGATTGCAGCCACAGGGCGCGCCGCTCCAGCGTAAGCGGGCCGCGCAGGCGGGCGATCCAGTAGCGGAGAACGCAGAGCTCAAGAGCGAATGCCAGCGCCACGGCGCGCCGGAAGCGGCGAAAGCTCATGGCCTGGCCTCCCGGCACATCTGCCGTCTGTTGTCTTCGCGGCAGGATATAAGAGCAGAGCGGACGAACAACGAACGTAGCTCCATATCATGAGCATACCGCGCGATGCCCCCGCGTATCAATTCGTGCAAATGAATAGGAAACCGGGAACATCGCAGATGATTCCGGCCCCATTTTAATTGGGTCAAAGTGAAACCGGGGCCGGCTTTTCTCTTGCCGCGGAGAATCTTTCGCGATATAAATCGACTCATGAAGACGATCAAGCGCTCCATCGCCGCCGCGGAACTGCTGCTCATCTTCCCGGCCGCTCTTTTCATGACCGCGCTGTTTGTGCGCAACCTCCAACCCCAGCAGTACGAACCGGCGCGAACCGCGCAGCGGATCGTTACCTGGTTCGCGACCCGTCCGGTTCACTTTGGCCTCTGGGTACTGCTCGGGGCCCTGCCGCTGGCGGTGCTGGCCATCGGCTGCGCCACGCTGCTGCGCAGTTGGACCAGCGATGCCGAACTGCGCCAGGCGGCGCGGCAGACACTCGCCGCAGTCCGTTCCCACCTGGCGACGTTCCTGATCGCGGCGGCGACGCTCGCAGCCGGCGCCATCCTGACCATCGTGGCGCTGCACGTGTTGACAGACTGACGGCCTCAGCCTGACCCCGCTGCCAAAACCGATCTATCGCGACGGCCCTCCGCCGGATCGTAGCGCCGGTCTCCTGACCGGCTGTCCTGGCGGCGTCCACGCCGCCACTCGGCGCCCATTCCCAGGAACATTTCCTCCCGGTCAAAGACCCGGCCCGGACTGCCGAATCGCGTCCTGGATTTATTTTGCCGGCCTGAAGTAGCATGTGCCGCCGGCCAGAACCGGCGTCCAGAGGGATGGGTCGGCGGGCTGCTCGCTGGACCCGAGAAAGAGAATGCCGTCGGGCGGCAGCAGCCGGTGAATGCCGGCCAGCAGCGTACGCCGGGTTTCCTGCGAAAAGTAGAGCATCACGTTGCGGAGAAAAATTACGTCGAAGCGGTCGTCGGCGCGGCCAAAGGGGAGCGCGGGACCGCAGAGGTTGGCCTGCCGAAAGTTGCAGAAGGCGCGGACTTCGGGTTTCACAGTCCAGTCCTCGCCATTGCGGTCGAAGTAGCGGACCACGTGGCGGATGGGAAGTCCGCGGTTGATTTCGATGCGATGAAACGATCCTGCCTGGGCACGCTCGACCACTTCGGCGCAGATATCGGTGCCCTCGATTCGAATGTTCCAGGTCGCCAGTTGGGGAAAATGCTCGAGGATGAGCATGGCCAGGCTATAAGCCTCCTGGCCGGTGGAGCAGGCTGCGCTCCAGAAGCGCAGGCGGCGTGTCATGCGGCGCTCTTCAATCAATTTGGGCAGCAGCTCGGTCCGCAGCAGGTCGAAGGGGCGGCAATCGCGAAAGAAGCTGGTTTCGTTAATCGTCATTGCCTCGGCGATGGCGCGCGAGAGAACGGGATCTCTGCGGGCGCGCAGGTGGCGCACCAGTTCGTCCAGGCGCGTCATTCCCTGGTTGCGCAGCAACTTGGTGAGGCGGGTTTCAAAGAGGTAGTCGCGAGAGGGTTCGAGCACGTTATGCGAGTGATCGAAGACCAGTGCGCGAAGGTAGACGAGGTCGGTTGCGCCGGCTGTTTCCATGACTACACAACCAATCTGCTCAGTTGGGGGAGAGTGCACGCGGAGGCCGTCCGGGCGGTGATCTTGAGGATTTCCGGCGCCAGGGCGTCGAGGGGAAGCACCATGTGCGCGAGACCCGCATTGGCCACCGCTCCGGGCATTCCCCACACCGTGCTGGAGGCCTGGTCCTGGGCCAGCACGCTGCCACCCTGCTCGCGAATGAAGCGGCAGCCAATCATTCCATCCGAACCCATGCCGGTGAGGACTACAGCCAGCACGCCGGAACCGTAAGCTTTGGCAGCCGATCGAAAGAGCACGTCGACAGCGGGGCGGCAGTGGTTTTCAAGCGGCCCCTGGCTGAGGTGCAGGGTAGACGGCATGCCGGCTCGCGCCGCCGGCAAAACCTCAAGGTGCCAGTTGCCCCGAGCGATATAAACCGTTCCCACCGAAACCGGGGCGCCTTCGGCAGCTTCGCAAACGCGCAGGCGGCAACGGCTGTTCAAACGCTCGGCAAGCAGCCGGGTAAAGAGTTCCGGCATGTGCTGCACGATGAGCACCGGCAGCGGGAAGCCGGCCGGAAGCGCGGGCAGCAGAACGTCAAGAGCAGCCGGTCCGCCGGTGGAAACGCCGATGGCGAGCAGCGTCGGCACGGACGAATTCGGCTTGGCCCTGGGGAGCGGCTCAACCATCGGGACCATCGAGGTCGCGGCGGGAAAAAGCGCGGCCGCCCGCGCCGAGCGCGGAGCAATTGGCTGCGGCTGGCCGGTAAGCGCAAGAATCCTGGGAATCAGGTCCTGGGCGAGCGTGCGGACCGCCGCATCGCGGCTGGACTGGCCGGCCGGTTTGGCCACATAGTCGGATGCGCCGCAGGCCAGCGCCTCGATGGTGACCCTGGCGCCGCGCTGGGTGAGCGAACTGCACATGATGACCGGCATTCTCATACCTCGCACCCGCATTTGCCGCAACGTAACCAGACCATCCATGACCGGCATTTCAACATCCAGCAAAACCAGGCCGGGGCGCAGAGTTTCAATCGCGGCCAGGGCCTGGGCGCCATCCACGGCCGTGCCGGCAACCTCCAGACGGGCATCGGCTGAGACCACCGTGCGCAACAGGCTGCGCATCACCGCCGAGTCATCTACGATCAGGATCGGGGTACGGCGATTGGCCGCCATCTCTCAAGCCACCTCCACGCCGATCATCGCCAGCTTTTCATCGAACGCCTGCTCGTCGAAGGGTTTCATCAGGTATTCGTCTGCGCCGGCCTCCAGGGTGCGAAGGATGGTGTCGTTTTCCGCCTCCGTGGTCACCATCATCACCTTCAATTCGCTGAATCCTTCGGCGCGCATCCGCATGAGCATCTCGAGCCCGTTCATGACCGGCATATTCAGGTCCACAAAAGCCAGGTCGAAGTCGGGGTCGCGATGCAGCAGGTCAATCCCCGCCTGGCCGTCGGCNNATGCGATGACGCCGGGTCCCTACGCTGCCTGGCTCGCGCCCAGCCGCAACGGATCGAGCCGTTCGGTATCGAGCATCACCAGCAGGGTGTCTTTGAGCTTGTAGGCGCCGGCCAACAGGGCTCTCTGGCGCTCGCCGAGAATGGATGGGTTGGGCTCGAAGTCGACGGAAGAAACGGTGAGCACTTCGCTGACCGAGTCCACCAGCAGCCCGAAGTTCCCACCCGCTCCCTCGATCACCAGAATGGCCTGTGCGCCGTCTTTGGGAGGCAGGTCAAGCAACTGGCGCAGGCTTACGGTGGTCAGCACATCGCCGCGATAGTGAACCAGGCCGCCCACGTATACGGGAGCCAGCGGGACCGGCTGCGGACGCGCGGAACCCACAATCTCCAGAATGTGGCGGATGGGCACGCCGAACAGCGTCTGCCCGAGACGCACGGAACAGACCTCGACCAGCGCCCCCGCTTTTTTGCCGCTACTCAATTCCGTTCCTGAAGGATTCAACACACCGCCTCCTGGTTCCATTCCACATGCGATTGTTCGCCGCTCCCGAGCGCGGCCACGCCGCCCAGGTCCACCACCCCGGTGACGCGGTTCTTGAGCAGCGTCACGCCGCTGCTGGCCTGGCCTGTGCCGGCCTCGAACAGGTCGTCCCCGGCAGCCACATCCAGCACATGAGAAACCGCGATACCGACATGGCGATTGCCCTCGCGGCACACAACNNTCGATCCGCGAGAGCGGGAGCTGTTCGATGCGCAGCACGTCGGCCAGCGGGACCGCGGCGTGGCGTCCAGCCGCCTCGACCAGCAGATACTCGATTCTGGCCGCCTCCTTCTCGTCTTCCACCGCGCAGACCGTTTCTTCCTCGGCGGTCATGGCGATGCCGGCCTTCAGCGCGATCGAGCCGGGATCGAGAATCAGCGCCAGGTCGGCGTTTCCCAGGACCGTTGCGCCGGAGTAGAGGCCGATGTTCTTCAGTACCGCCGAAAGCGGCTTGACCACGATCTCCTCGGGATCGGCAAGACCGTCCACGACCAGTCCGAAGCGGCGTCCGTCGGCGTCGAGTACGGCGATGAAGTTGTCCTGGGCCCCGGACAGCCTGCACTCGCGTCCCGGCATCAGCAGCCGGTCGAGGAAGACCAGGGGAAGCAACCTTCCGCGCAGCCGGTAGAGCGGCGCGTTTTCAATCCATTCAATGGCCTTTGCGGCCGCTTCCGGGGGAATGTGCACCAGCTCGGAGAGCGCGCCCTGGGGCAGCGCGAAGCTCTGCTCCAGAGAGCGCACGATGAGCGCGGGAATAATGGCCAGGGTGAGGGGAATGCGCAGCCGCAGTGTGGTGCCTTTGCCGGCGCGCGAGTCGATCTCGACCTTGCCGCCGATCCGTTCCACGTTGGTGCGGACCACATCCATCCCCACTCCCCGGCCGCTCACGTTGGTAACCGCCGCGGCGGTGGAGAAGCCGGGCAGGAAGATGAGCTGCAGCAGTTCCCGCTCGCCGAGTTGGATGGCGCGCTCGGGGGTGATGAGCCCGCGCTCGATGGCCTTGCCGCGAACCTTTTCCACCGCAATGCCGGCGCCGTCGTCTGAGACCTCGATCACCACGTGACTGCCTTCCTGCACGGCGCGCAGCTTGAGCAGCCCTTCGGGGTCCTTGCCTGCTGCCTGGCGCACGTCGGGCAGCTCGATGCCGTGATCGAGCGAGTTGCGCACCGCGTGGGTGAGCGGATCCTTGATGGCCTCGAGCAAGCTCTTGTCGAGTTCCGTCTCCTGGCCTTCCATCTGCAGGCGGACGCGCCGGCCGAGGGATTGGGAGAGATCGCGCACGATGCGCGGCATCTTCGAGAAGATGTTCGAGACCGGCTGCATGCGGGCCTTCATCACCGCTTCGCGCAGGTCCGCCGTAACCATATCGAGGCGGCGCGAGAGCAGCGTCATTTTAGGGTCGGCCGCGGTGGCCTGTAGCACCTGGTTGCGCGTGAGCACCAACTCGCCCACCAGGTTCATCATGCGATTCAGCAGCGCCACGTCCACGCGCAGGGAGCTCTCGGCCGCGGTTCCCGCCGCCGGGGCGCGCGGCTTTGCGCCATCGGCATCGGCGGGCGCAGGCGCTTGAGCCACCATCTCTGAGGGCTCCAATGCAGGCCTGGGATGCGAAGACGGAGTCCGGGGCTCATCGGCCGTCACCGGCGTGGGACGCGGACCGGCAGTTGCCAACACAGTGGTCTCGGCGCGGCGAACCTCAGCATGGGCGTGGGCCGGAGCCTGCAATTCTCCAAGCTGCTCAATGAGCGCCGTATCCTCGCCGGCGCCCTCACCGCCTTCGGCCTCAATGATCTTCAGAATGACCCGCAGCCCGTCGAGAAGCTTGAGCAGGCCGGTGATGATCAGCCGGTCGGCGCTCAGCTTGCCGTCGCGTAGAAGCCCGAGCAGGTTCTCGCCCGCGTGGGCCAGCTTTTCCAGCCGCTTGAAGCCCAGGAATCCCGTGGTTCCCTTGATGGTGTGGACAGAACGGAATATTTCCCCCAGCAGGCCGGCATCCTGAGGCCGCTCCTCCAGATCGGTCAGGCACCGTTCCATGCGGTCCAGGCCTTCCTGGCTTTCGATCAGGAACTCCCTCGTCAATTCGTCCATTCGCGTCCACTCATCCGGCCCGCCGGCATCGCTTTCCCGGCGCGGCAGGCTCTCAATGGGTATATCGGTTGGATGGAGTACGACTTGAGAAAAACAGGGATCAGGGGTCAGAGATCGGGGATCAGGGCAACGATCCGGGGGCGATCTGCATGACAGGAGCGGTTCGGCGGATGAGGCTTCAGTTTTCGGTGGGTAATTCGACGTGGTCGACGACCAAAACCTGGACTGGCCCCTTTTGCGATTCCAATTTCAGTCCAAGCTGCTCTTCAAGTGCGGTGAAGATGGACGGCCCGGAGTCAGGCGCGGGTGAGCCGGAAGCGGAGTCGCCGCCCGGAGGCGCCGTGCGGTCATCGGGCGTCCATTCAAGGGCGAGTTTGTAGCGGCCCTGGATGCCGGTTTTGTCGACGACCGGACGGCCGAGGGCCTCGGCCAGTTGCTCGGCGAGAAGCGCAACGGTGTTGTCGCCTCCCTCCACCTGGATGTGGCCATGACCGCCGTTGATGGTGGTGCCGCCGGCTTGCGAGTCAAGGAATTTGGGACCGCTTTTCGCGGCTGCGAGCACGTAGATGGGAAGCTCGCGCGTTTCGAGGTGCGTGTCGAGCTTGAAACGGTCCGCAAGCAGCGCCTGCACCATTCGCTGCTTCTCCAGCTTGCCGGCATCGGAACTGAGGTTCTGCATCTGGCCGTCAACTGAACTGTCGGCCTTGGCATCGATGTCAAAGTAGATCGAATTGAGCCAGGATGGGCCGCCGAGGATGCGTGTGGACGGAATCGCGTAGGCAAACTCGAGGAGTGTCTTCATGCTGACATTGATGGTGCGGAAGTTGCCATCGTTGGGCGAGCTGTAGATGTGGGATCTGTGCGAGCGGACGGATAGATCTGAGTTGTTCTGATGGATGGCTGCCACATCGAAGACAGGCGATGCGGCGGGCGTGGACGCGGGATGTGACTTGTCCGCGCCCGGAGCCGTGCCCGGAGCCGTGCCTGGATCCGTCCCGGCCTGGGCGCAGGCGGCCGGCGACAAAGCGGCGAATAGAGCCGCAGCAAGCAGCGGTGCCACATCGAGCCGCTGTTTCGGTGTACATGGGAAGTGGAAATGTTTTAGGCTCAAGGTTCACCGTTCGATGTGGGTAGCCCCATGACTTTGACGAAGTTGAACCAGCCGGCGCTCGAAGAGCTTCTCAAAAAGGCACGGGAGGCAGCGGAAAATTCTTACTCACCGTACTCGGGATTCCGGGTAGGCGCAGCGCTGCGGCTCACTAGCGGCGAAATCGTGACCGGAACCAACGTGGAAAATGTGAGCTACGGGCTGACGATCTGCGCGGAGCGCGCGGCGCTGGTGCGGGCCGTCTCCCAATTCGGGCCGGAGATTCAGATCGCAGCCGTGGCCGTAGCCAACCTGAACAACGCGGCCAGCCCTCCCTGCGGCGCCTGCCGGCAAGTGCTGGCGGAGTTTGCGTTGGCCGAAGCGCCGGTTATCTTTCCGGCCAGGGACGGCATGAGGACCATGGCGTTTTCAGACGTGTTGCCGCTGGCCTTCGAGATGAAATTGAAATAGGGTTTGAATCCGATGAAACCGACCGAAAAAACTCCGGCTGAAACTCCCACTGCGCCCGCTACGCCAGTTGAATCAACACCCGCCTGCCCACTGCGGCGGCGGCTCTCTGAATTGTGTCGAGTTGCACCTTGTCGTTTTCGGGATCCAGAAACCGGTCGAGGTGGGCGCGGCTGGTGCCCATTCGCCGGGCCATCTCCGCCTTGCTGATTCCCTGCTCCTTCATCGCCTTCTCAACCTGCCAGGCCAGAACCTCCTTCACGGCCCGAGTCGTCGCCTCCTCGTAAATTCCCTCTTCCTTCAGAAACTCATCGAGCGGCGAGCCGATGTGACGGTTTTTTTTCATCCTCGTTCGACCTCCTTCTTTCCTGCCTTTGCCAGCCGTAATTCCGCGTCTGGCATCTCCCGAGTCTTCTTGATGAATGCGTGCAGCAGGACCATCTTTCCCTCGGCCGCACAAAAAATCACGCGCGAAATCCGATTGCCGCCAAGATTGCTGCGAACCTCCCAGAGTCCATTGCCAAGCGGCCGGCAAAGCGGCATGCCAATCGGCCAGCCAATTTCCACGAGCCGCAGATCGAACCCAATCACACGCCGATCCTCAGTGGAAAGAGAGCGAATCCAATCGCGGACAGGCTCAGAACCGGAACCGGACCGATAGAACGCGACTTCAAGGCCCTTCTCGTCTTCCATGTTTCGCTCAGTCTGAAGTGTACCCTATAAGATACATATCGGCAAGCCCTTTGGTCCAGTTGAACCGCGTATGCGATATCCTCAAATCTTGCTTGGGATTCTCATGACGCAACCAATTGATTCCACTTCCGCTCCGCTGCACATCATCGACATTATCCGCAAGAAGCGCGACGGCGGAGTGCTCAACGCGCGCGAGATCGGGTTTCTGGTCACCGGCGCGGCCACGGGCTCGGTTCCGCTCGAGCAGCT
>PLSH01000441.1:0-714 GCA_003165095.1 Acidobacteriaceae bacterium | reverse complement strand
AAGACCAGCTTTCTGATTGCTCCGCTGGCGGCGGCCTGCGGCGTGGCCGTGCCCATGATCAGCGGACGCGCGCTGGGCCACACCGGCGGCACGCTCGACAAGCTGGAAGCAATTCCCGGCTTCAAAACGGCGCTCACGCTGTCTGAATTCGAGACAGTTCTAATGAGGTGCGGATGCTCGATTGTGAGCCAGACTCCTACACTGGTGCCCGCCGATCGCGTGCTCTATTCGTTGCGCGACCGCACCGCCACCGTTGAGAGCCCGGGGCTGATCTGCGCGTCGATCCTGAGCAAGAAACTGGCTGCGGGCCTTGACGCGCTGGTGCTGGACGTGAAAACCGGCTCAGGGGCGTTTCTGCGCGCCATGGAGGAATGCGAGTTTCTGGCGGCGCTGATGGTGGCTACCGCCGAGGCCGCGGGAACGCGCACGGTGGCCCTGCTGACCGACATGGACCAGCCGCTGGGGCGCGCCGCGGGCAACTGGATCGAGCTGGTCGAGGCGGTGGATCTGCTGCGAGGCAAGCGGCCGGCGGAGAGCGAGGATTTGCGAGAGCTCTCCCTGATTCTGGCCGGATGGATGATTCACCTTGGCGGCCAGGCTGAAACTCCGAAAGCAGGCTACGCGCGCGCACAGAAGGCGCTGATGGACGGCTCCGCGCTCCGCATCTTCTTCGACATGATTGAGGCGCAGGGCGGCGATGCGAGCGTTTTCGAC
>PLSH01000125.1 GCA_003165095.1 Acidobacteriaceae bacterium | reverse complement strand
CATCTCGTCGGCAATGCGATTGATGGTCGAATACTGGCCCTTGATTTCGCGCGAGAGTTCGCGCACGCCAAATTGGGATTCCGCCCTCTGGGCCAGGTAAGGCAGCGCGTTCTTCGAGACCACCANNCCGGTAATAGAATCCTCGGCGCGGCGGCCAAATTTGATTTGATCGTCCGCGCGAACCTTGCCGGGGTCGCTTTCCGCAAAAGGACCGGCATCCGCGGTCCCTTCGGTCTGAGCAGTGGCGATTCTGCCGTCGGCGCCCCGCACGCACGGCAGACTGGCCTCGGGCTGCATGGTCTTGCTCGCGGCACGCCACGTGGCAATCCACGTGGCAGTCCACGTATCCAGCCATGCCAGCAGCAGTGTGTTGTGGCTGCTCGTGAGGGCTTCAGCGAGCGCCGCCTGAATGTCGGTCCGGGCAGATGTTTCTCCGTCTGCCTGGCTCAGATTGGCAAGCACTTCTGCAACTGCCTTGAGACGGCCCGCGTGCCATGCGGGACGATCGTCGAGAAGAAGAATCTGGCGCTGCGCCGCGAGAATCCTGTTGAATGAGGCCTCGTCGTCTTCCGATCGCGCTCGAGACGGATCTGCAGCCAATGACGCATTGCCCGGCCCACTCATTTCGCGTTGCCCCTTCGCGAGCCACTGCGCGGGAACGGCGGCGATCTCTACCTGCTCCGGTAAATAGCGGTAATACTGGTCAAGCTCCTCGCGTGGAGCATTGCTAAGCAGATCGAATCCGAGCAGGCAGCTGTAAGTATCCAATTCAGCCAATGAAGGTAACGGCTCAGCCGCAAGGACGCGGCCCCACATGAGTCCGGGAGTGTGTCGCGCGCTGTTCAGCGGATCGTCTCCATGGAAGAAGCATTCCCGCTGCGGTCTGTAGGCAATCCAAAACAGTTGATCTCCGTCCCGGCACTGCGCAAGCGCCGACTTCCGCGCGGCGTCCGGGATGGCGGCGAGTTGAGGCAGCACGGCGCCCGGACCATCGGCAAGCGAATTCCGGGCATCGGCCGCTATGGAAGAGGCGCCCTGAAAACCAGCGGCCGTGGCCGTGTCTCCGTTCGACAGCAGGCTCGGCATCAGCTTCCTCAACGCCTCCGCCAGGCGCTGCGATTCCAGCGCGCGTGAAGCATCGATTCTTTCCGTAGCCTCGATTTCGCCTAAAAGCAGGCCGACATAATCCATCGCGTCCAGCAATCGGTCCGCTAACTCCCGGGAGTAGACTGCGCGGCCGCTTCTCACCATTCCCAGCAGGTCTTCGCCGGCATGAAGCACGCGCGTCATCTCGGGAAACGTGAATAGACCGCTGTTGCCCTTCAGCGTGTGCACGCATCGGAACAGTTCGTTGAGGATGCCCTGATCGTCGGGCGAGTCTTCGAGTTGCATCAGCTTCTTGGCCGTCGCTTCCAGCAGATCGGCGGATTCAGAGAGAAACTGCTCCAACAATGGGTTCGGCGGCAAGGGATTCATGGGTTCGGAGTTCATCGTCTTCCCTCCCCAAGCATGAGTCGGACATAGGAGAGGAGCTGCGGCTGCCGGACGGGTTTGATGAGATAGCCGTTGGCGCCGGCCTGGTAAGCCGCCTTCTCGTCGCCTGCGGCCGCTTCGGTCGACACCATGATGGCCGGCTGTTGAGCGATCTCCTGCTGGCGCAACTCGCGCAGGAAGCCGTATCCGTCGAGCTTGGGCATGTTGATGTCCACCATGTAAAGATCGAAGGGCGCTTCGAGGGCCTTCTCCAGGGCCTCGATGCCGTTCCATGCCTCTTCCACCATGTAACCGGCGGATTCAAGAATGCCGCGGTGATACATGCGCACTGTGGCTGCATCGTCGACGATCAGTATGCGTCTCATCGAGATTTCACGTCTTTCTGATAAACGATCGCGTCGGGAAATTTGCGCACCTTGAACAAAGAGGAGATGCGGCTCATGGATTCGGAATGACCCAGACAGATAAAACCGCCGGGATTCAGCGCTTCGTAGAAGGTCTCTGCCGCTGTCGTTCTCGAAATGTCGTCAAAGTAGATCAGCAGATTGCGGCAAAAGACCACATCGAAGTTGCGATAGGTGGCTGTGTCGCCAGGCTCGGAAAGATTGACCCGGGTAAACTCGACCGCGCCGCGCAGATCGTCGCAGAGCTGATACTCGTCGCCAATACTCTTGAAGTACTTTCCCATCCAAAGGGCCGGCACATTCTGCACCGAGCGGGATGAATAGCGGCCGGCGCGCGCGCGGCGGAGGATGCTGGTGTCTATATCGGACGAGATGATCTCAACATCCCACTCGCGAATTCCGCCCCAGTGTTCCAGCAGATACATGGCGATCGAGTACGGCTCCTCCCCTGAAGAGGAGGGAATGCACCAGATACGGATTGCGTCCGTGCCGATCCTCTGCCGGACAATCTCCGGAAGGATGGATTCGACCAGGCACCTGAATTGGTATTCCTCGCGCAGAAAGTAAGTTTCGTTTACCGTCATCAGGTTGGTGAGCTGCTGCAGTTCTTCGCCCGAAGCCTGGAAACGCAACATGGTGAAATAGCCGCGAAAGTTGGCGGTGCCGGTAGCCTCGATGCGTTCGACCAGCCGCTTGTCTACAAAGTAGCGCTTGGACGCCTCGAAGCTGATGCCGGTCCGGCGATAGAAGAACTCCTTGAACTTCAGGAAGTCTCCGATCGTGATAATCGGCTCAGATTCCGATAGGGACGCATGTGCAGTCATGACCGGGTCAGACCTCACGAATGCGTTTGAGCGCCAGATCGGCGGCAAATTGGATGTAAGGTTCCGATTGAAAGCGGGACTTGAGCCGAAGAAGCGGGTCGATGGCCTGTTCTGTGCCCACCTCGCAGAGCAGGTCCACCGCAGTGGCGCAGACATTCACCTGCGCGTCCCGTTCGATCACCTCGATCAGCCAGGCCTCGGCCTCCGGGCGCCGCTCTGAATCGAGGATATTGACGACGAAAATCCGCACATCCGGATCGGGATCGGCCAGCAGAGTCCGCAGAACGGGCGCGACTTCGCNNCGATGGATCGTTGAGGCGAACCAGCGAATTGAGGATCGCTTCACGCACCGCCGCGTCTTCTTCACGCTTCAGACGGCTCACCAGCGCCTTGGCGGCGTGCAGACAGTGGACGATATCCTGGGCGGCCTCTCTGCGGGCGCAGGCGTCGTCGCTCTCCAGTGCGGCCGCAAGTTCTTCGCGGTTCCGCACCTGCTTCGGCCGGACGAGCTCCACAAATTGATTTGCATTCCCTTTGACGAGAGCCATCGTTCAATCCTTAGAGCATTTTCCGAATTGCCGTGGCGTCGCCGGCAGCTTGCAGGGTCGATCCTTCTTAATGAAAAATCCACCCGGCAACTTTCTCAGCCTCTCGCACCCATTCGAAAAATGCATTACCGGCCGGCCCAGGCAGAAAGCTGCGCGGCGATTTTTTCGGCGGCCATGACCAAGCCTGCGCCACCCTTCCTGACCAGTTCCGCAGGCATCCCGTACACCACCGCCGAGTCTTCCGATTCGGCAATGGTGTGTCCGCCGCGCTTCTTGATTTCAGTGAACGCATCCGATCCATCGTGGCCCATGCCGGTCAGCAACACCGCCGTAGTCCGCTTCGGGTCGTAGTGTTGCAGCACCGATCGGCCCAGCAACTCGACCGATGGGTGCCACAGAAACTCCGGATTCTCCGGCGAGGGCAGAACTGTCAGCTTTCCTGCGCGGTTTGCCAGCAGCGTATCCGCTCCACCCCGCCCGATATAAACCTTTCCGGCCTCGATGGCCAGGGCGCTGCCCGCCTCCACAACCTCAAGAGCGCAACACTGATTCAGCCGGTCGGCAAAGGCCCTGGTAAAAGCGGCAGGCATGTGCTGCGCCACCAGCACCGGCCAGGGAAACCCTTTTGGCAATCCCGACAGTACAATCTCCAGCGCGCGCGGTCCGCCGGTGGAGGCTCCGATTACCAGCAGGCCATCGTAGGCTGCCGCCGGCCCTTTGGGCGCGGAAGACTCTTGCGCGGCCTTCTTCCGATCCTCCTTCATGCGCCGCACAAGGCCGCCCGCGGCAAGTCCTTTGCCCCTCGGACGCGCCCGCGCGGCGCCTCGTACCTTGGCCACCAATTGCTCCGTGATCCTGTCGATGAACAAAGAAATGGTTCCGCCAGGCTTGGCAATATAATCCACCGCGCCCAGATTCAGAGCCTCGAATGTGGCTAATGCTCCTTCGTTGGTAAGCGAAGAAACCATCACCACCGCAACCGGTCTTTCGGCCATGATGAGGGAAAGCGCGGTCAGTCCGTCCATCTCCGGCATGTTGATGTCCAAAGACACAACGTCCGGCTGGAATTCCCGGTTTTCCCTCACCGCTTCCTCGCCGTTTCTGGCCTGGCGGATCTCGAAATCTCCCTCGGCCTGAAACAGAGTCGTCAGTTGGCGGCGCATCAGAGCCGAGTCGTCGACAATGAGCAGTTTGATCATGGCTTCACCCCGTGACCGCGGCCAGTGCCACCAGGTCCTTCTTACCCATCAGGTGAGGCGGATCGATGAGTTGAATCATCCGCTTTTGTTTCTCCAGATTGGCCATGCGGCTCAACAACTGGCTTTGCTCCGCGGACAGTTGTGGCGCCGGTTCGATGGCTGCCCTTGGAATTCTCAAGACCTCGGCCACTTGATCGACTATGAATCCGGTGCGCACATCGGAGATGAGAAACACCATGATCCGCTGGCGATCGGTGCGCTCCACCTGTTTGAGACCCAGCCGCAGGCGAAGGTCGATCACCGGCAACACGGTTCCGCGAAGGTTGATGACGCCCTCGACGAATGCAGGCGCTTTAGGAACCCGAATGAGTTGTTCCGGCACGCGCACAATTTCTTGCACGCTGGCGATAGGCGCGCCGAACTCTTCCTTGTCCAGGCGAAATATGACTACTTGCTCGTCGTCGTCCAGATTGTCGTCCTGCCTGGTGTCTTCCCGGTCGCTTTCCAGCTCGCTTTCGTTCACGGCGCTCACTGCCTCCTTGATGGCGGAATGGCCGAAGAGATTGCGCGCGGTCACGATCGACACCATGCGCTTTCCATTGTCCAGCCGGCAGATCGAGGTGACCTCGGCAAGGTTTCCTTCGCGGGCCAGCATGGCTGGAAGCGCATCCACTCCGGACTTCGAGACCCGCAGCACTTCGCTGACCGCGTCCACCACAACGCCCACCGAGACACCGCCCAGCGTAAGCACCACGATGCGGCTCTTCTCGTCCAGATCGCGGTGCGGCAACGCGAACATGCTGCGCAGGTTCACCAGCGGCAGCAGGCGGCTGCGCAAGGTCATCACGCCGAGAACGTGAGACTCCGAGCGCGGCACATGAATGATCGCCTCCGGAACCTGCACAATCTCCTGCACGTCTTCGATGGCGATGGCATACTCCTGGCCGTTGACATCGAAGCTGACCAGTTGCAGCTCGTCGCTCGAGTCTTCTTCCTCGCTCTGTACGCTTGCTTGCGCGGCTCCCGCCACGCCCGAGTTTCTTGAGATGGACGCGATCTGCGAGAACTCCCGCTCGATGAGCTTGGCAAAATCCAGCACCATGATCATCGCGTGGCCGCCCACATCCTTGATGAGGCTGGAGAGCATCTCGGTATTCACCGTGGTCTTGATTGAGCCGACGTCCTCGATGTGGCTGGCATCGACGCCGACCACGCTCGAGACACGGTCCACCACAAATCCCAGCGGCTGGCCCACATCCACCACCAGCGCGCGGGTCGAGTCGTCATGTGCCAACTCGGGAAAGCCGAAGAGCCGGCGCAGTGAAATGATGGGCAGGACTTTTCCCCGCAGGTTTGCCAGCCCCTCCAACGCGGCCGGCGCCAGAGGAACCCTCACCACCTCTGGAACCCGTATGATCTCCTTCACCGGCACCATGTCGGCAGCGAAAACCTCGTCGCCGGCAATGAAGGTGACAAACTGCTGTGTGCCCTGTTGCGTATTGGAGGTGCTTTCGTCGATCTGATTCTCCTCGGCGGCCGCTCCATCCGGTTGTATTCCGGGAACGCGCTCGTCGGGGATGCTTTCCTCGAGAAGCGCCGTCCCACTCGTGTGCTGCTTCGATGTTCTTGTCGTCATGGTGGCGTCCCCTTACGCTGCGCTCTGCAGTTCGTCCGCCAGGGAAGAGATCTCTTCAATGGCGGCGGCCAGTTCCTCGGCTCCCTTTGACTGCTGCTGAGCCGCGCCGGCCGCTTCGGTGGCTGCCTTGTCGGCTTCAGTTGCCGCGGCTGAGATCTGCTCGATGCCCTTCTTTACCTGGGCGATGGCAGAGGCGATTTCATCCGACGCCGCAAGAATCTCCTGCGTGCCCTTTTCAACTACAAGGATGTCGGACTCGATCGACACCAGGTCGGTCGTCGTACCCCTGGCTTTCTCCACCTCGGAGAGCGCCGATGCCACAATCTCGTTCAGATCGCGCCCCACCACGCCAATCTGATCCTGCACTCCCTTTACCAGGTCCTTGATCCGGTCGGCGTTCTCCGACGAATCATGGGCCAGGTTGCGAATGTCGGTGGCCACTACAACAAAGCCCTTGCCGAACTCGCCGGCCCGCGCCGCTTCGATAGCGCCATTGACGGCCAGCATATTGGTCTGGATCGACACCGTGCTGATGGCTTCCACGATCTTGTCGATGCGCCGGGACACCAGCTCCAGATCGTTCATCTGCTTGATGCTGGTGCGGGAGGCTTCAGCTGAAGTGGAAAGACCTGTAATCAGCCCGTTGACCGCAGTCTTGTTCTCGCCCAGCAGGTTCTTGATGGCGACTACCTTCTCCGCGCTTGCTTTCGCCCGTTTCTGGGCAACCTCCAACCCCTTCTCGATCTGGTTGGTGGCCGCGGCAGATTCTTCAGAAGCTGAAGATTGTACCTCGGCGCCTTTGCGGATCTGCCCGAGAGCGGTCATGATCTGTGCGCTCGAGCGGTTGATCTCCTGCACCGCGGAAGACAATTCCTCTGCAGAGGACGCTACCTGCTCTGCGCTCTTGGCCACATCGGTCGAGTTTTTCAGATCTTCTGCCAGTTCCGACAGGGCCTGCGCCGTCTGTTCACACTCGGTCAGCGCCTGGGTTTGCTCGGCCACCGTCTTGGCGGACTCCTCGGCGGCGGCGGATTGCTCTTCGGCCGCGGCCGCAATGCTCTGCGAGCCTTTGAGCGCCTGCTGCGCAGCGACGTTGGATTGCCCCGCGTTGGCGCCGATCTCCTGGATGGCCTTCACGATTTCAATAGCGTCGAGGCGAACCTGCTCCAGTTGCGCGGTAATCGTCTTGCCCTTCTCCACCTCTCCTTCCATTGTCTTGGCGGATGAATTGATGCCGTCGGCGATGGACTTCACATCCTGCTGAATCTGACCGACAAGTTCCTGAATCTGCTTGGCGCTCTTTTCAGAGGTCTCAGCCAGTGTCCTCACTTCGTCGGCAACCACCGCGAAGCCCTTGCCGTGCTTGCCGGCGCGAGCAGCCTCAATGGCCGCATTCAAGGCCAGCAGGTTGGTCTGGTCGGCAATGCGCGCCACCGCCTTGACGATATCGCCGATCGTGGCTGCCTGCTTTTCCAGTTCGACGACCATAGCCACAGATGCCACCTGGCGCTGCGCAGCCACTCCAACATTGGTGATCAGGCCGGCAACATCGCCGCTGGTCCGCGCGATCAGCGTTTGGCAGGTTTCGCCCTTGCCGCGGCTGACTTCGGCGTTTTGCAACTGCTTGGTGATGGCGACGCCCACTTGCTGAAATGCTGCCAGGGACTCCTGCGCCGCGCTTGACGCTTCTTCGGCGCCTGTAGCGATCTGGTCGCTGGCGCGTCTCAACTCCTCGGCTGCCGACGATGCCTCCGCGATGCCGGAGGCCAGTTGCCCCGTGGCTGCGGCGATTCGTTCGGCAGCCTGTTGCTGTTTGGCGAGCGTCCTGGCTCTCTTACGCTGCGCTTCCGCCTCGCGAGTCGTTACAAGCGACGGCTTTCCATCCGTTGAAGATGATTTTGTTTCTACGGCAGACTTCTTGACGAGCGCCATGGGTCCTGTCCTTTCGTGCTGTTATTCCAGAGCCGAGTCCGGTAAATCTCTAAGACTGGAATTCGCGAAGCAGCGAGAACTACATCGGAAATGTGCAGACGCAAAACAGATGCGCCCGTTGGGTTACATTTCCTGTAGCGGCCAAAAGGAGGACTTTCTCAATCTGAAAACCGGTTAATTATCTAAGGAGGGCGTTTTTGTGCTCCAAATCAGGAAGACAGCCCAAATCGGGACACGCAGGCCAGGATTTCTCACCCGCTGTCACCGAGCCGCTGCCGGCAGCGTGAGATGGTCGACAGTCGCCATAAGAATCTTTACGCGATTGGTCAAGAGAACTTCATCGCATCCCTGAGCCGGCTGAACTCGAGATGCAGATCGTTCATGCGAGCAGCCACAAACTGCAGGTTGCCCGAATCGCCGGCCTCCTCCATCGTCAATGCCACACCGCGAAGGCGTTCACCGCCCACGCTGGCCGCGGCGCCTCTGATCGAGTGTGCCTGCCGTGCGCAACCCGCGGTGTCCCCGCTATCCACAAGATCCTGCAAAGCCTGAATCTGGCGCGGGAGATCCTCTAAGAACGCTGCAAAGACAACCTGCGCCAATTCATTGTCTCCCTCCAGGCGCGACAACACGCTCGCGCAGTCAAATACCACCGTCTCGCTCTCGGCTGTTGGGGATGGCACGGGTGGGCTAACGTCGCGAAGTGCTCCAATAACACTCGGCAGGCGCGGTTCTGGTGAACGGTCAAGCACTTCTGCCTCCAAAAGTGGCCGCTCCAACACTTTGTACTTGAAATCGGAGCGAATACAAAGCAAGGTCCGCGAAACTGTTGAAGTGTACAGTCTTGAAAGGATTAATGCTATGCCATGGAAGACGCCCAATTGCACTTGCCGGGGTCGATCGCCGATAGTTTTCAATTTGAGACAACACGCTAAACGCCAATCGTTTTTGTTTGAATGACCTGAGTGGACACTCGTGGCCGGTATTCAAGTTCCGGTGCTCTCGCACCGATAAAGATGGTTGAGCTTCCTTTTCTTGAGGACCACGATGCTTCTTGAAAATCACGATGCGTTGTGGATGCATCCATCCTCTTCGCATGACTTGCGTGAAGTGGAAGAACAAAACCGTTCCGCCACATGAGGGGCACCTTGAGCGCAACG
>PLSH01000419.1 GCA_003165095.1 Acidobacteriaceae bacterium | reverse complement strand
CGGCTCCCTATGCTGCCGGCTCCCTGTACTGTTTGATGAGCAATTCCCGCCAGCACGGCCAGATCCCTCAAAAAAAACACGGCACCCCCAGCCCTCCCGGCTGCGGGTCTTGATCGCACTTTGCCTTTCGAGGGGTCTATCGGCCAAAAACCGCGCGAAGTGAGTGGCGCGAAATAGCTCACTTTTCAGGACTTTTCCCAAGCTCCGCCGAGCCATATTCAAGTGTGTCTCCGGCGATTAGTAGCGCCGGTCTCCAGACCGGCTGTCCTGGCGGCGTCCACGCCGCCACTCGGCGCCCATTCCCAGGAACACTTCCTCCCGGCCAAAGGCCTAATCGTTCGAGCCGCCCTTGATCGCCGTCTCGATCTTGTCCCAGAGGCTGTCGCGAGGCTCAACCACAGGAAATAAACGGCGCGCCGCCTCGGCGATCGTCTCCAGGTCGGATAACAGCGCGCGGCAAAGCTCGCAGCTCTGAATATGGGGAAGGCTCGAGGCGTTTTCGCCGGAACTGATCAGTTCCGGAAGCTGCGCCTGAAAAGCAAGACAACTCTCGTTGCTCCGTTCGCCGGTCATGCCCGCTCCTCCAGCTCGGTGTTGATGCGCAAGGCGTCACGCAGCTTCAACCGCGCCTTGTGCAGCTGAGATTTGCTGTTTCCAATCGAGCAGTCCAGCATGGCGGCAATCTCATTATGCTCGAACCCTTCCACGTCGTGAAGGATAAATATGAGACGGTACCCGGCCGGCAAATTCGCAACCGCCCGCTCCAGCGCCAGCCGGTCGATGGCCCCCGTCAGCATCAGGTCGGGAGCTCCGAAGCTGCGCCCCGGACCCTCCTCCGGCGCCGGCTCCATGGCTTCGTCCAGTGAAATCAGCGACAGGCTCTTCTTGCGCAGTTGCATCAGCACCACGTTGATCGCCAAACGGTGCAGCCACGTTGAAAACGCCGAATCGCCGCGAAACGTCCCAATCTTGCGATGCAGTTGAAGAAACGCTTCCTGCGTCAGGTCTTCCGCTTCCGCAACATTGCCCACCATGCGCAGGCAGAGAGAATAGATGCGCCGCTTGTGGAGAGAGTAAAGTTGGGCAAAGGCGTGGTGGTCGCCGGCCTGCGCGCGTGCCAGCGCATCGGCTTCTCCAGGGTCTGGAGGAGATGCCCGCGTAAACGATACAGGCCGGTTCCCTCCCGCCCCGACGGATGCCCCTGCGCGGTTGGTGTGCGTTGAATTGGTTACTTGCCTGGGAAGTGGGGAATCGGACATGCGCTTCCTTGGGGTTCAGTGGCCAAACCGGGTCTGCGTACGCTTGGCTTCCTTCGTTAGTATAAGGGTAAGCGGCGCTTACGAACTGTGCGTCGCTAATGTGGAGTGTCGGAAGCTGCGTATGGTTGCTTATACTCCACCCCAGGAAGCAAAAAATCGTTTCTGGGACGAATTTCAGCTCCCGAGGAAGTAAACGGCGATTCCTGGGGACATTTGATTTCTGGGATCAATGCCCTTCGGCAAATGCGGTCTGGCCCTCACCGGCTGACTTGCCGCAAACCCGGTGCCCCGGCAAACCACGACCGGGGCGGGCGGACCGTAAAACCTTGCGCCGAGGCCCCATGCCGCGGCTGGCCATGGAACGGGGTTTCGATTCCCCGCGCTTTTGGGAGATAGAGTCTTGCGGACAAAGCCGGCAGGCAACTTCGGCCATCCACCCCGGCGACAGGATTCTCGGCCTGCGGCGGTGGCGCGCCCGCTGCCCATCCGATTCGTTTTCGCCTGCTCCCTGGCCTGCGCGCTTGCCGTCACGGCTGCATCCAGCCAGCAGCCGGCCCCAGCCACCGCTCCAGCCCCGCCCTCAAGCCCTCCCACTACCAGCCAGGCCCTGACGCCGCTCGGTGAACCGGTCCCGGATGCCGGCCTCGAATGGACCGGACTCACCGTTCGGCACATCTCCTTCGCCGGCGTCTCCGGCCTCCGCCTCGTCCAGGTTGCCGGTCAGCTTGCCCAGGCCGAGGGCCAACCGCTCAATCCTGACGACCTCAAAAAAAGCCTGCGCCAGCTCTTCGCCACCGGCCTTTACGAAGATGTCCAGGTAGAGGCCCAGCGCGTCCCCGGTGGCGTGGATCTGATCTTCCGCGGTACGTCGCGCATGTTTATCGGAACCGTGACCGCCTATGGAGCCACCGGCGCAACCATGAATACCCAATTGGTGAGCGCCGCACAACTCGCCGCCGGCTCGCGCTTTACCCAGGAAAAGCTCACTCGCGCGCTCGACCAGATGCGCGCCACGCTCGCGCAAAACGGCTTCCATCAACCCACCATCAACCACGCGCTGACGCCGCATCCTGACGATCAGTTGGTCGATATTGCGTTTCAGGTGGCCTCCGGACCACAGGCGCGCGTGGGCAACGTCGTCATTACCGGCGACCCTGGTATCAGCCTGGCTGAGTTCCGCCACTACGCCCATCTCAGAGTCGGCGCCCATGTGGACCACGATACCGTCAACCGCGCTTTGGATGGATTGCTGAAACACTACCAGGGCGAGGACCGCCTCGAAGCCGAAATCAAACTCGAATCGGCGCTCTACGACCCCAGCGCCAAAGTGGTGAACTTCCGCTTTTCAGCTACCCGCGGCCCAATCGTCAAGGTGCTGGTCCAGGGCGCCAAAATTTCCGCGGAGCGCGTCAAGCACATTATTCCCGTCTATGAGGAGGGCGCAGTCGACGAGGACCTGCTCAACGAGGGCAGCCGCCGCCTCCGCGACTACTATCAGCGGCAAGGTTATTTCGACGTCAAGGTTGCCCACCAGCAGCAGTCCCCCGGTGACCAGCAGGTAAGCATCCTCTTTACGGTGCAACTGGGGCCGCGGCGGCGCGTGGAGCATGTGCTCATTACCGGAAATCACTACTTCGACACGCCTACACTCATGGAGCGCTTGAGCGTTCATGCCGCCAATACGCTCGACCGGCACGGCGCATACAGCCAGTCCCTGGTCTCCGCCGACATAAGCGCCCTGCAGGCCGTTTACCAGAATAACGGCTTCCCCAACGTAAAAATCGCGCCTCAAACCAGCACTCCGGAAACCATCCTGGCAGACAATCGCTCCGCCAATCCCGCCGCTCCGCCCTCAGCCCCGAAAACGGCCCCGCTCACCGTGACCTACAGGATCGACGAAGGCGCGCAGATGCGGGTTGGATCGGTGCGCATTGAAGGCAACCAGCATATCGGTGCGGAAAAGCTGACGCCCCTGCTCAACACCTCTCAGGGACAGTTGCTTTCACCGCAGAATATGGCCGGAGACCGCGATACGCTCATGACCGCCTACATGAGCCGGGGATTCGAGCAGGTCACGGTCGAGGTCGGCCAGCAGATCGAGGCGGCGGACCCCAACAAGGTGGACGTAGCCTTCCGCATCGTCGAGGGACAGCAGGTTTTTATCCGCAAGGTCCTGCTCACCGGGTTGCACTACACGCGGCCCGAAACCGTAGCCCGCGCCATCACCATCCATGCCGGCGACGTGCTCAACCAGACGGCGCTTCTCGACACCCAGCGCAACCTCTATAACTACGCGCTCTTTAACGAAGTCAACACCGCCATCGAGAATCCCAATGGCGGCGAGCCGGAAAAGACCGTTTTGCTCCAACTCACCGAGGCCCGGCGCTGGACGCTCACTTACGGCTTCGGTTTTGAGGCCCAGACCGGCCAGCCGCAGAACAACTGCGCCGGCGCCATTGCCGCAGGCGTGGCCTGCAACCCCAACGGAAAAACCGGCGTCAGTCCCCGCGTCCTGGCCGACATTACCCGCAACGGCCTCTTCGGCAGGGAACAGTCGGCCTCGTTGCAAGCCACCTACGGCCTGCTCGAGCAGAGCATCGGGCTGCTCTACCAGGTTCCCCATTTTGAAGGCGCGCGGAACTTCGGCTTCAGCTTCTCCGGCGGCTACGCCAACAGCGAAGACGTTGCCACATACGTAGCTTCCCGGCTCGCCGCCGGCTTCCGTTTCACTGAGAGTTTTGTGGCCCCTGGTTCCTTTTTGTCCAAGGCCAACACCTTCGTCTACGAAATCGACTTCCGCCGCGTGAAAGTTGCCGCCGGCACCCTGCAGGTTTATCCCGGCGAGATTTCGGAGTTGGCCACGGCAACGCGCGTCGGTGGACCCGCGTTCACATGGATCCGCGACAACCGCGATCAGCCCATGGATGCCCACCGCGGCACCTACACCAGCTTTCAGGAGTTCCTCTCCGACAAGGTCATTGGCGCGCAGGCGCAGTTCAACCGTATCGATGTCTCCAACTCCAGCTACTACGGCTTCGACAAGGAAAAATTCGTGCTGGCCCGCGACACCCGCTATGGACAGGTGCGCGCCTTCGGCTCCGGCGTGAGCGAATTGATTCCCCTCCCCGAGCGCCTCTTCGCCGGCGGCCCCACTTCCCTGCGCGGCTTTTCCTTCAATGGCGCGGGACCGCGCGATCCCGAGACCGGCTTTCCCATCGGCGGCGCCGGCGCTCTGATCAACAGCACCGAACTGCGCCTGCCGCCGCCCACTCTGCCCTGGTTCGGAAATACCCTCAGCTTCGTCCTGTTTCACGATATGGGCAACGTCTTCACCAACGCCGGCGACGCCTGGATCAGCGCCATTCGCATTCACCAGCCCGATCGCGACACCTGCAAGAACCTGGCCACGGTCGGCGATCCCGCCACTTACCTTCCCACCGGCCCTACTACCTCTACCGGAACCCAGGGTCAGTGCGGCTTCAACTACTTCTCCCACGCGCCCGGCCTCGGCTTGCGCTACCATACGCCGGTCGGGCCCATCCGGCTGGATTTCAGCTACAACCTGAACCCGCCCATCTACCCCGTCAACATCAACTACTCGCACTCCAATTCGTTCGCATCTCCATACGTGGGACAGGCGGCCCACTTCAACTTCTTTTTCAGCCTCGGACAGGCTTTCTGATGCCCACGCACTCTTCAACCCGGCCCGGCGCCGCAAATGGACCCCGGGTGCCCCCGGTCTCGATTTTGAGACCGGGGATTGACAACCGTCCCGTGCCCCATCCTTGCGCCTTTCTTCCGGCGCAAGGGTGCGATAGCACGAACCCCCGCCCGACCGCCCCGACCACACCTCGTCGCACCCACATGTTGACCTTGCTCGCCAGCCTTTGCCTCGCTCTGACCGCCGTAATCCATGTGCCGGCACAGACCCCTCCAGCCGTGCTCGATCGCGTGGTGGCCGTCGTCAACCGCCAGGTCATCCTGGCCAGCGATCTGGATGACGAGATTCGCCTTTCCGTGCTCGACCCCAGCCTCGTGGGACAAGGCAACCTCACCCGCCGGCGCGCTCTCGAGCAGTTGATCAGCCGCGCGCTCATCGATCAGCAAATCCGCCAGGAGGACGCGCAGGCCGCCGAACCCACGGCCGAAGAAGTGGACGCGCGCCTCTCCGAGATTCGCAGAGAACTTCCCGCCTGCGTCCACCAGAACTGCGCCACCGATGACGGATGGAAAGCGTTTCTTGCCGCCCACGGCCTCACCACGGAACGCGTCGACGCCTACCTCCGCTACCGCCTCGAAATCCTGCGCTTCATTGAACTCAGGTTCCGCCAGGATATCCGCATCTCGCCGCAGGAAATCGCGGCCTATTACAACGGCACCCTCGTGCCTCAATACGCGCCCGGCGAATCGGTTCCTTCGCTCGACAAAGTCTCGCCCCGCATTGAAGAGATCCTGCTCGAGCAGCGGGTAAACGTGATGTTCGACGAATGGCTCACCAATCTGCGCAAGCAGGGCGACGTTGAAATACTGGACCCGGCGCTCGAAACGCCCGATGCGCAACCCGGAGCAGGAAGCCAATGAGCGAGCAGGAAATTACGCCTCTAGTCCCGCCGGAGCCGCCGCCGCTGCCCAGGCGCAGCCGCCTGCGCCGCTTCTTCCTGCGCCATCTTCCCTTTACACTGGCCGGCCTCGCGGTTCTGCTGGTGCTGCTCACCATCGGCGCCTATTTCTTCTTGAGTTCGATACGTTTCGAAAACATCGTCCGCGGCCGCCTCGCCGCGTCCATCGAAAATCTAACCGGCGGACGAGTTGAAATCGGCTCCTTCCACTGGCATCTGCTCAACCTCCAGGCCGATGTCGACGGCCTGGTCGTTCACGGCCTTGAAGCTCCCGGCGAGGCGCCCTATGCGCGCATCGATCATCTCCGCATCCGCGGCAGCCTGCTCGGCTTCATCAACCCCCGCATCCTGCTCCGCGATCTCGAAATCACCCGCCCCCAGTTTCACCTCATCGTTTATCCCGGCGGCCAGACTAACCAGCCCCATCCGCGCCGGCCGCGGAAACCCGGCCAGCCCTTCCTCGATCAACTCTTCGACCTTGAGGCCGGCCACGTCGCCGTCGAGCAAGGCGTCTTCGATTACGACAACCGCGCCTCAGCCTTCGACTTTCAGGACCGCTTCGTGCCCCTCGATTTTGAGGCCAGCGACGTTTCGCTGCTCATGAGCTATGTTCCGCCCGGCGCGGGAAATCCTGAAACCTATCGCATCGAGGCCGGTGCCACCGACCTGAAGTTCGCCCGCACCATACCGAAAAGCAAAATTCCTCCGGTGCACGGATATTTCCGCGCCACGCTGGACCTCACCCGCACCGGCGCAACCCTGCACAGCCTGCGCCTCACCGCCCACAGTCGCGACGGCAAGGACCATTCGCTCGAGATTTCCGGCGCGCTCCAGGACTTCTCCCACCCCAATTGGCAATCGCGGGTTAGCGGCGAACTCGACATGCGGCTGCTGAACCCCATCACCGGCTATCCCTACACTCCGGAAGGCATCGCCCATCTTGACCTCGATGCAAAAGGCCTTGGCCAGGAGTTCTTGGTCGACGGCAGCGTGCATGTGAATGGTGGCGCCTACATCGGCACCGGTGTCTCGGAGAGAGGCGTCGAATTGGATGCGCGGGTCCATGCCGATCCGCGCCGCTTGCTGATCACTTCGATCGTGGCGCGCCTCCACCAGGGAGGCAGAATCGAAGGCGCGGTCGATCTCGCGCCCTGGCTTCCGCAGAATGCCGGGCCCGGCGCACCGCAGACGGTCGGCGCGCATGCCACGCGCTCATCCGTCCGCCGCATTGCGCCTCCGCCTCAACCCGGCGACATTACCATTCCCGTCGACGGCAAGGTGACCGCCGATTTCAAAGACGTCGCTCTCGACACCATCCTCGATATGGTCAGCCAGCCGCCGTTCCAGCGCCTGGGCCTCGACACCCGCGTGAACGGCCTCGCCGTCGCCAACTGGATTAAAGGCGACTCGAACACTGTGGCCGTGAACGCAACGCTGGCGCTGATCGCTCCTCCGCCCAACGCAGCCCAAAATTCCGCGCCCGCGCAGGAGGTCCCCGCCAGCGGAGTCATCGATGCCACCTACTCACAGCGCAATGGCGGCGTGGACCTGCGCAAACTCGAGCTTCACCTGCCCTCGAGCGAGATCGATGCGCGCGGGCAACTCGGCGCTTACCCGCTCTCCAGCCCCACCGCGCTCAATATCGGTTTCCATTCCCGCAACTTCAGCGAATTCGACACCGTCCTTCGCGACCTCGGTTTGCAGCGCGGCCAAAAAAGCGGCGTCGAGGCTCTGCCTGTGGCCTTATCCGGCCAGGCGGACTTTGACGGCACATGGGATGGCTCGCTCGTCAAGCCGCGCTTGGCCGGCCACCTCAAAGCCACCGAACTCGCCATCGAGATGCCTGCCGCCAGCAACGATCCCGGCCAGCCCCGCTTCGTCCATGTGGATTCACTCGAGGCCGACGGCAGCTACGCGACCGCGCGCATCGCCGTCCTTCACGCCCTCGCCCTGCGCGGCCAGACCAGGATTGCTTTTTCCGGAACCCTCGTCACTCCGGATGCTTCCGTTGTTTCCGGGCCGTCCTTCGATGCCGGCTCCGTCATGCACGTCCACTTGCAGGCGAGCAAGGTCGGCATGGACGACGTGCAGCCGTTCCTCAGCCAAAACCTGCCCGTAACCGGCACGCTCGATGCGCAACTCCAGTTGGACGGTCCCCTCCGTGCTCCCGGGGGCTCGGGATCGCTCGAACTCGACGGCGGCAGCATCTACGGCGAACCCGTCACCCGCCTGCGCGCCCAGGGAACATTGGCCGGCCAGGTCGTGAAGCTCTCCGCAATCAGCCTCGGCGCAGAAGGCGGAAACATTACCGGCTCCGGCAGCTACGACCTCCACGCCAAAAGTTTTGAGGCCGAGGCCAACGGCGCTGGCGTCGACGTCTCCCGAATCCGATGGCTGCATGAGCAGGATCTGGATGTAACCGGCAAGCTCGCCATCTCCCTTACCGGCTCGGGAACCCTCGACGATCCGCGTCTGGAGAGCCATGCGACCCTCAGCGGGCTGTCCCTGGGCGGCGAACAACTGGGCAGCCTCGAACTCACCGCTCACACCTCCAACAGCGCGTTGAACTACGACGTGACCACTAAGCTCGAAGGCGCCGAACTGACCATGCGCGGGCATACGGCACTGCGCGGCGACTACGCAACCCAGGCCCAACTGAATTTTTCGCATTTCAACATCGGCGCACTGCTCAAGCTGGCCCACGTCGAAGCCATCACCGGCGAATCCGCGCTGGCCGGAACCGTCACCCTATCCGGCCCGCTCAAAAATCCTGACCGCCTCCAGGGCGACGCGCGGCTCCAGGAACTCGCCGTTACCCTGGCCGGCGTCCATCTCCAAAGCCAGGGCGGCGTACACGCTACGCTGGCCAACGCGCGCATCCATCTTGACCCGTTGCACATCACCGGCGAAGACACCGACCTGAACGCGCAAGGCACCCTCGCGCTCCAGGGCGCGCGCCAGTTGGATCTGGCCGCCAGCGGCGCCATCAACCTCAAGCTCGCCGAAACCCTCGATCCCGATCTCACCGCCAGCGGCACCACTACATTTCAAGTGGAGGCGCACGGCCCCCTTAGAGATCCAGGGTTGCAGGGCCGCATCGATTTTCAAAACGGCTCCCTCTCGCTCGAAGACCTTCCCAACGGCCTCAGCCAGTTGCACGGCACCCTGGTGTTCAACCAGAACCGGCTTGAAGTGCAGACCCTCACCGCCATGACCGGCGGAGGCCTGCTCAGCGTGGGCGGCTCGCTGGCTTATCAGCACGGCCTTTACGCCAACCTCACCGCCACCGGCAAAGGCATTCGCATCCGCTACCCGCAGGGAGTCAGTTCGCTGGCTGACGCCACCCTGCGCCTTGAGGGCTCGCAGTCCAGCCTGCTGCTCTCCGGCAACGTGATCGTTACCCGCTTTACCGCCAGCGACGAACTTGATATCGCGGCCCTCGCCGCCCAGGCCAATGCCGTGCAGACCGTCGTCGCGCCCAATGCGCCGTCAAACCACGTGCGCCTCGACGTCCACATTGTTTCCTCGCCGCAGTTGAACTTTCAAAATCCCTTCGCCAAGCTGGCCGGCGATGTCGACCTGCGCCTCCGCGGCACCGTTGCCTCTCCATCCCTGCTCGGCCGCGTCTCCATCACTGAAGGGAGCGCCCTCATCGCGGGAACCCGCTACGACCTCCAGCGCGGAGACATCTCCTTCACCAACCCGGTCCGCATCGAACCCGTCATCGACCTCACCGCAACCGCCCACGTCGAGGATTACGACATCACCCTCGGTCTGCTCGGAACGACCGCCAAGCTGGCCGTCACCTACCGCAGCGATCCACCCATGCCTGAATCCGACGTCGCCTCCCTGCTCGCCCTCGGCCACACTGAGAGCCAGCAGCGCCTCTATACCCAGCAGCAGGAACAGGCCCTCGCCAATCCCACCACCGACGCCCTGCTCGGCGGCGCGCTCAACGCCACCGTCAGCAGCCGCGTGCAAAAACTCTTCGGGGCCGGCTCCGTCAAAGTCGATCCCAACTACCTCGGCGCATTCGGAAACTCCACCTCCCGCATCACCGTCCAGGAGCAGTTGGGCCGCAACGTCATCCTCACTTACGCCACCGACGTAAACACCACCGGCCAGCAGCTACTTCAGGCCGAAGTGGCCATCAACCGCCACGTCTCCCTGGTCATAGCCCGCGATGAATCCGGCGTCTTCTCCATGGTCATCAAAGCCACCCGCCGTTACCGCTAAGCCCGGGCGCCAACCCGCCAACTTGGCAGGTGGCCCACTCATCACGG
>PLSH01000242.1:186-3220 GCA_003165095.1 Acidobacteriaceae bacterium | reverse complement strand
TACCTCATGATATTTGCTGGTCCGGTCCTCTGGTTTGGCGCCTGCTTCCTGTTCCGTATTAAGCCGCCGGCGGAGGGCAGCGAATCTGTCAACAGCTTCGCATTGATGCTGGGGTTCGGGCTCGGTGCTCTTGGCTGCGCGTCAGTACTTCATGGATTCTGTGTCGTGGGCCCTTCCTGCATGCCAAGATGGGCGTCGAGTCTGGGAAAAATCTCCTATGGCCTCTATGTTTGGCACCTATTCATGCTCGTGGTTGCTCGGGGCTTCATCTCATCTCGGGCAGGCTCTGTACCGTTGGCCTTGGGGTTCACAATACTCACAGCCAGGCTTTCCTATGCGCTGATTGAACGGCCGTTCTTGAGGCTGAAAAGGCGGTTTGAGGTACTGCACAGCAGGGCGGCTTGAGGCACTGCAAGTTGTCGATTGAAGAGTGTGTTCGTCTCCTGCAGCGGGCGGTCAAGGCGATTGAAAAGCTGGAGCGGCAGTTCCGCTCCCACTCGCCATCGCCTCCCCCACATTTGTGGTCGGATTAGGGCTAGGGCACTCGCCGAGCGGTGTAAATCGCCATCATTGCCGAATATAGATTGAATAAATATTGCATTGAATGCGCGATTATGGAATAATCTTTTTGTATTTAAGGGGTTGCCGATGCCTGTTTTAGGATCGCAAGATTGGGCAATTTCAAAAATTCGCAACGTGCGGCACCATCTGTGGGATATACCAGAGGCTGCGCTTGCGACCTATAACACGATTCCCCCCGCGCTGCGCCTGCCGTGGAACGCTCGAATCACCGCGAATGTGCTCAATGGCTATGTAATAGATGAGGCGCGGCGGCGGTTCAGCGGCACGCGAAGTTCGGAATTCTTCGATGCGAATGGGACGACCTATCACCTGTTCAACGGATGCGTCCTTTGGTACAAGCAACTCGGGGAGGATGGCTTTCCTTCCAATTATCCGACCGAGACGGCGATCGAGATGATGCAAGGAAGCTTTGCATTCGCGCCGAAAAGGCCGGTCTTGGTCCTCGGTTTCAAGGTTGATCAGACCCTACAAAGCATTCAGCGTGTGATGATTCAGCGATTTAATTCGATAGGTCAACTCAGGTTCTATATCGAATTGGAAAAGCTCACTGCCAAGTCGCGAGTCATTGAGATGCCGTCCCAAACTTCGGATGCTCTCGGAACCAGGACTCGTATCAGGATTAAACGCGGCCCGGAACAAAAAGAGCTTTTGGCTCAAGAAAACGAGTAGACAATGCCGCACTTCAATTCAGGTTTGCTCACGCTTGCTCGGGAGTCACGCGAAGTCCTGCAATCGGATCTTTCGCAGATAACCAACATCCCTCAAACCCTCATCTCGCGATTTGAAGCCGGGATAGCTCAGCCAAACGATGGGCAGATTGCCGCCATGGCCGACGCCCTCCGGTATCCGGTGAGTCTCTTCTTTCAGGAGGACAGGATTTTTGGCTTCAACGCCTCTGTTTTCTTTCATCGCAAGCGGGCCGACATGCCCGCTAAAACTCTGCGCCGTATTCATGCCGTGCTGAATTTGACCAGAATGCGAGTTGACAGGATGATGTTAGCTGCCACTATTTCTCCACAGATCGAGCTGATGCGGATGTCCGTTGAGGAATTTGGGAGCCCTGAGAACATTGCTCGTCATGTCCGCGCGCTTCTCCATCTCCCTCTGGGCCCGGTGAACAACCTCACTGCGGCTGTCGAAGACGTCGGCATAATTATCGCCACTCATAAGTTTGGAAGCACCCGGACTGATGCGGTGAGCGAGTGGGTTCCCAGCCACCAGCCTATTATTTTGATGAATGTTGACGATTCCATTGGCGGAGACCGCTACAGGTGGACTCTCGCGCATGAATTGGGTCACCTGATAATGCACACGTTTCCTTCGGAAAAAATGGAGGAAGAGGCAAATAGATTTGCATCTGAATTCCTGATGCCAGCATCCGAAATCAAGCACCAATTGCGTAACGTTCGTTTGCCGAATCTGGCGTTGCTCAAGGGCATTTGGAAGGTGTCGATGGGAGCACTGTTAGAAAGAGCCAAGCAACTCGGAACTATCAATTCCACTCAGCACAGGTACATGCGGGTGAAATTCGGAAGTCTACACTACAACACTCGTGAACCGGCAGAGTTGGATATTCCAATTGAAAGGCCCACTCTTCTCGGCGAACTCGTTAACGCACATATTAAAGAGCTTCGATTCGAGGTGGAAGATTTGGCGCGACTTCTCAATGTGCTTCCCGAGGAATGCGCGAGCCTCTATGCGCCAGATTACTCGCGTTCAGGGATGCGTTTAGTCAGACCCGGTTTGATGATGGCGTAGGCGTTTCTTTGGGCGGTTGGCTTGTATCCCAAGGCAAAAATCTGCGTGTCCACGGTTCGGGCCCTTGAAGCTGGGGGCTGCTTAATCTTGTCGGTCAGGCTGCTGGCAATGTCACCTGACGCCAGCAGGCTATTTCGCTCATCCAAGGATTGCCATTCTTGCGAGTTCTGGCCCTTTCGACCGGTTATGCGGTTGCTAACGCACGATTCTTGACGTTTGGTGTAGCGCCCTCTCCAAAACCGGGATGACGCTCCCGGCGGGCGGTGAAATGCTATTGATCGTCGTCCGCTTCTGCCGCGTCGTCGAGATCCCCTAATTGCATGTTTTCCTCGACACGNNTGTTCGCAGGTGGTTGGGTAATCGCCCGGGTTGACGGTTGCGCGTCCGCTAAGGAAGTCGCGGGCCAGTTGTTCTATTGCCGCGCGCCATTCATCCAGCTGTTGGTCGGTGAGAGGGTCTTTCACAAGTGAGTTGGCACGTAAAAGGTTAGGGAGCAAGGCTGCCGCCTGCCGCACCCGGCCGCGGAATTCCGCCTCTCCAGTTCGTACCGTTGCGATCACCAGGCCGCCGGGCTCTGTCGATGGCACCTGGTTTACCGCGAAGGTCGAGTAGAGCGGCAGTTGCACGTCCTCGGGACGGGGAAGCTCCCAAGCGTCGGTTGAACTGCCTGTCTTGTAGTCGATGATCAGAGATG
>PLSH01000242.1:0-121 GCA_003165095.1 Acidobacteriaceae bacterium | reverse complement strand
ACATGCCCGGAGACGAACTGCTCGATGCCGTTGCTCCCTTGGTTCCGTAACAGGGTTTCAAGTTCGACCGAAGAGCGCCAACCATTCTTCGCCGGGCCTCCCCAGATTGCGTGGAGCACTG
>PLSH01000384.1 GCA_003165095.1 Acidobacteriaceae bacterium | reverse complement strand
CTTTGGCCGTATGAAAATGTTCCATTTGGAAATGTAGCGCCGGCCTCCCGGCCGGCTGTAATGTGGGCCTCCTGGCCCACGTTCGCTCATTAGATAGAACAACTTCTCCCGGTCACAGACCTAGTCGACCCACGGCAGCGCAGCGAATCCGAACCACGAAGGCCAAAGGAGGATGGATAGGTGTCGGCACAATTCCCTTGGAGGGCTCTCGATGAGGCGGGAGAGGCAAGGACGGCAGCGAATCGCCCGGCTTTTCTTCCGCAAACGCTGGCTCTTTCGGGACAAACGTTCTTTTGGCCTCGTAATCTGCCTCAGGAGCGATACAATTCCATGGACCCGGTGCAGAAAAAGGAGATTCCGGATTAGATCGTGCAGCGGCGGGGATAAGAATATGCGTTGCCTCCGCCGCGCATGATTTCGAGGTTCCGATCATCGCCTATCTTGGTCGTTAACATCATGAGCATCCGAGTTGGAAAGACGCCAATCGCCTAAAGGAGGCCGCAATGGGAAGCACAGGAGAAGGATCTGATAGCAGGGAATCAGCCGCCCTATTCGCCAGTCCCGACCGCAGGGAGTTCGTCAAGCTTGCCGTCGGCAGCGCTTTCGGTGCCTCGGCGTTCTTGTCGGCAAGCAGCTCAGCGTCGGCCACCGTGCACAAAAGCGAGCCGGGGTTCAAACTCACGGGACAGGGGCCAGCCAAGCCTACCGACGACGACCTTCTTTTTTTCAATCAGATTGGCGCCAACTACATTAGCGTTGGATCGACACCGGATCTGCGCACCGCCGAAGGATTTATGCAGATCAAGAAGCGTTACGCCGACGCCGGCATCACCGTCTGGAACATTGGCAACACCAGCGTTCACAATATGCCCGAGGTTACGCTCAATCTTCCTGGCCGCGACCAGAAAATCGAGGAGTACAAGCAGTACATTCGCAACTTGGGCCACGCCGGCATTTACTACACCACCTATGCGCACATGGGGAACGGCATCTGGAGCAGCGGCAGGGGAACCATTCGCAATGCCGAGGCCCGCGAATTCGACATGGCTAGTCCCAATAAGGTCGGCGTATGGGACGGCAAAGAGTACTATGAGCCCCTCTCCCATGGCCGTGCCTTTTCCCAGGAGGAGATCTGGGATAACTTCAGCTACTTCATCAAGCAGGTTGCGCCGGTATTAGAGGAGAACAGCGTTCGAATGGGCATTCATCCCGACGATCCGCCAGAGCCTATATTGGCCGGCGTTCCGCGCTGCATTTTCGCGAGCTTCGAAGGCTACAAGCGAGCCATGGAAGTTGCCAACAGCCCTAACGTGGGCATCTGCCTGTGCTGCGGTTGCTGGAGTGAGGGCGGACCCAAGCTGATGGGCAAGGATCCGGCGGAGATGATTCGCTACTTTGGCCCCGAGAAAATCTGGAAGCTGCATTTTCGCAATGTCAGCGCGCCGCTTCCCCACTTTATTGAAACCTTCATGGATAACGGCTATTACGACATGTACCAGATTGCCAAGGCCGCCGTTGAAGTCAAATTCGACGGCATCGTCATTCTCGACCATACGCCCACCGTGGTGGGCGGACGCGACGCCGAATATGCATATGGCTTTGCGTACATGAAAGCACTATTTAATCGCGCACACGCGGAAGCCAACTCAAAGGCATAGCAACGGCTTGCCGCAAGCGAGGAATAATTTGTGATGAGCGAGCCATGGCTGGCGTGACCGGATCTGGTAGCCACCACTGACATTTCTGCGACCGGCTCGGACGAATGAGCGGAAACCACCACATTATTAACCACTTGACTGAATCCGGACATAGAACTCTATATGCGAGTTGGCCTTTACGTTCGTGTCAGCACCAGAGACCAGGATTGCGGCATGCAGCTGCGAGACTTGCGAACTTACTCCGCAGCTCGCCAGCTGGTCGTCTTTCGCGAGTACGTTGACCAGGGCCAGTCTGGCACGAAGGATTCTCGTCCGCAATTGAACACACTTATGGACGACGCGCGCAAACGGAAACTTGACGCAGTCATTGTGTGGCGCTTTGACCGCTTCGCCCGCTCAACCAAACACCTGCTTTCCGCTCTGGAAGAATTCCGCAGTCTGGGTGTCGGGTTCATCAGCTACCAGGAGAACATTGAGACGGGAACGCCTCTCGGGCAAGCTCTCTTCACTATCATTGCAGCCGTTGCGGAGCTTGAACGAAATCTGATCGTCGAAAGAGTCTGCGCCGGAATCAGAAACGCGAAGTCGAATGGAAAGCGACTCGGACGGCCCCGCCAATACCTTGACCATGACCGCATCGCGGAGATGCAATCGTCTGGAATGAGCCTGCGACAAATCGCAGCCGCGCTCAACGTCGGCTATGGAACGGTCCGCGCGCCTCGCTTGCGCGCCATCCTTACCCAGGAATATCTGCGCATGCTGGTTGGGGGGACGGGGAAGGAAATTCCGGATCGCCCAATTCTTTTAACCTGAGTTGTTTGCTTAGCGGACATACAATTCACACGGAATGGCGTCTAAGCAGGTTAGTGGCACGTTTCCTTTCCCCAAGGTAGAAGGAATGGTCCGCCGAATTGTCAGTCAAGAGCTTAATACCGATGCCAGTCAGCACCGCTCTGAAGAGGATCTCCAGATTGTGGGCGCTGAGGCCGTATCCCCCATGGAGACAGGTCGCTAGGCCCTTCTCTTTGGGGCTCGTCGGACTGGCAGCCGCGGTCGTTTTGTTGGGGTTTGGCTACAAGCTCTCCCTCTATCATCGCTATCGGCCGCCCTCGTTGCGAGCCTCGGTTACGAAAATGTGGATCGAGCCGCGGAACACTTCCGTGGCTGCGGCATCCAGGCTCAAGACTGAATCGCATCTCGTCCCGGGCGCACAGGCCTTACTGGCTCCTGCTCAGCAATTTCCCCACGCCGGTTGTGTTGCCGCGCCAATTTTCCCGGTGCGCACACGCGGTGTTACATATTGCAATTTCCTGATCCCATCCCGCTCTCCCCCTCCATATCGCTTCCGCCTAGCCTAGTTGGCGCTGCGGTTTCGCGTCTGAGTTGGCGGCCATGCCGCGCGCTCTGAATCGAACTGTCTCTCGAAGCGATTTCTCACAGGAGGAAGACATGATGTATTTCCTTTTGCCGCTGTTGGCAATGATGCTGGCAGCTTCAATGTATTTTGTCTGGCGAATCAGGTTCGTTGGCAGGCGCAAACTCTGCGTCAGCACTCCATCTGTCCGCGAGCCAGCGGCTCCCTCGTTCAAGGTCGAGATTCAGTCTGCCCAGGTACAAACGCGGGTTATGGAATGGATCTCAATCCGCAGGTTTATGACAGTCCTCGCAGAATCCGGCAACCTCATCGTGATTGATTTGAGGGCGAACGATCAGCGAGGGCAATTTCCGGTTCCGGGCGCATTCGCGCTTGCTGTGGAACCGGACGAGTTGGCTGGCGTGCTGGAGCGGCTTCCCGCGGACAGAAGCATTGTATTCTGCGGCGCAACCAATCTCAGCGTCTTCATGATCCTGACCAGTTCCTGTATGCGGGGTTCAGCCCCTCTTTATGTTCTCGAAGGCGTTATTAGCCTGGCGGAGGTTGCATGAGAGGATTCTGCAATCAAGCTAAAGGTGTCGATGAAAATGCCAACGGAAGTCAGGGCCAACGGGGTATTCGGATGGAAGAGACGATCCGCGTGCTCTCCGTGGGGTCGGTGGACCGCGGCAGCATGGTCCACGATGCGCTGCTTGAAGGGCCAGGGTTCTGGCTCTCCATTGCGACGGACTATTGGGGATTGCTGGCGACGGGGGAGCAGGAGGACTTTGAGCTTGCAATCCTTCACAATACGCTCGATTCAGCCGAACTCGAGGACGCGTGTCGATGGATTCGCCACCAGTGGCCTCACGCCAGAATTCTGGTAGTCCGTGCAGGCGAGAACTTTCTTGAAGATTACTTGTACGACGACCGCGTGATTTCCACCGTAGCTCAGGACGTTCTATTTATGACGATCGAGCAACTCGCAGCAAGGTTGCACGCGGGGAGGTCTGCAGATGAACGCCTGTAGGACCTAGCTTTGAGAGATTCCAATAGCCGGTGAAAGTGGGCGAGGCCGCAAATCGAGCTTTAACAATGCGGAGGAACAGGAATGGAGCGCTCCGATGACTAATCTGGAGACTTTCGAACAGGTTGCCGAAAGGCGCCGCGGCCAGTTTCTGTGGATGGCGCAGCGCATGACAAACAATCGAGAAGAAGCAGAGGAGATTGTGCAGGACGCGCTCTTAAAAGAGTTTAGGAGCTTGCCTCAGTTTCGCTGTGAATCGAAGATGGATACATGGCTATGTGTCATTGTGCGCAACACCGGGCTTGAATGGCTAGGCGACTATTCGACCACGAGCCGCTTCGAGTGGGGTGAGGGCTGAAAGATATCAGCATCATTCTTGGCGGTCCCGGTATGCTTGAAGAGGCTTGCCCCGCTCTATTCGGGCGGGGATCCTTGGTGGCATTTTCTTTTTCGGGAGATATCCATCCACGCTTCGCTTTTGCTTATCCTGGCGATTGTTTTCGTTGCCACGGTGATCCGGTCGGCGTTTGGCTTTGGCGAAGCGCTGATCGCAGTGCCCCTGCTGGTGCTTTGCATGCCACTGCGAGTGGCCGCGCCGCTGGCGGTGCTGCTCTCGATCGCGATTGCAGCCGTGGTAGTGGCGCAGGATTGGAGGCATGTTCACCTGCGCAGCGCCGCCGGGCTTCTGCTAGCCACGGTCTTCGGGATTCCGCTCGGATTGCTAGTGCTGACCAATGGGCACCAGGAACTGGTCAAGGCGGGGCTAGGCATCCTGATCGCGTTGTTTGCGGTCTTTTCGCTGGCGGCGCGCGATGCGTTGCGGCTGAAGAACGAGCACCGGGCGCTGCTTCTGCTATCAGGATTTCTGGCCGGCATTCTGGGCGGAGCCTATGGCATGAACGGGCCGCCACTTGTAATCTATGGCTCGCTGCGCGGATGGTCCCCGCAGCACTTTCGGGCGACGCTGCAAGCTTATTTTCTGCCTGCCAGCATTTTGGGGATGATTGGCTTCTGGAGCGCTGGGCTATGGACCCGCACGGTGACGCACGAGTTCCTGCTTTCGATGCCGGTAATGCTGCCGGCGGTGTTCCTGGGACGAGCAATCAACCATCGCTTCTCCGGAGCCGCGTTCCTTCGATACGTCTACTGCGGACTTTTGTTGCTTGGCGGCATGTTATTTGTGGAGGCGGTCACCTAGCATGTGTGAGAAGCGGCGCTTAGCCCATGGCTCGCTTATTTGACTTCGGGCGCAGGGTAAGTTCCGGATTGGCGATTCAGGAACTACTCCTTTTGCGTGAATCGAGAATCACGCCGAAAGCCGCGTTCGGGGGTTCCGGTTGTATCACCTGCATTTCGGACATTATGCATTCTAAGGTCTCAAAAACGAAACGTGAAGTACTTAGTTCTCTCATCGGGAACTGAAACGCGACCTACCTGCCGCTCTCCCATCACGGAGTTCAGTTGCTCAGCGAGATGCCGGTGGCTTTTGCCTCCTCTGGAGTGAGGAACTGGAGCGCGCACTCATGCGTCTTGCCTGCCTGGATTCCGCTCACTCAGGAGCCTGGTCCGATCGCACAAGCGTACTGGTGGCTGCCAGGCCCTGCGGCGTTTATCGTTCCTCATCCGATGAGTGGTGAGGGTTTCGCAAGGATCGTGTTGTGCTGAGGCCTTCAGGCCATCGAATCTCGTGGTGACGCTGGCGTAAGTCTTGCGTAAGACTCATCTGTGCGGATGGAAGCTCATGCGTTGTCGCACTTGGCCCAATGCCAGCAGAATGCCATAGAGCAGCGCTTCCGGGCGGGGCGGACA
>PLSH01000006.1 GCA_003165095.1 Acidobacteriaceae bacterium | reverse complement strand
CCGCATCGCGAGAATCTTCGCGGCGCCGACTGCAAACGGATAGGTGCTGTTCCCAGCCGGCGGGGGTGAGGACGGCATTGAGGCGCTCGATGTAAGACCTCCACTGCACGTAGGGTTCAAAGCGACAGATCGTGCAGTCGGAGCGGGAGATTACGGGATACCAGGTCACCTTCCCTGGATCAAAGGGGGCTGCCAGCTTGCTTAGGGTTTCGGAATACATGAACATCCTATCTGAAATTGGTAACCGCGCAGGTGGCGACTACGAGGTTGGTTGCAGACAAAAGGACGCTCGTTTTGAGCGTCCCTTGGTCTTTTAATGTTGAGGGGGCTTAATTCGTCCAAGTTGACCAGCCCTTTCCGGCCAAAGTCCTTGGGCAATGGCAGTGGTGCCTTTAGTTGCGCTTGCCAAGCTGAGCAAGTCGCATATAGGCGGAGCGACCGTGGATGCAGCGCAGCGGCTTACGCAGCCGATGGCTATCCACGGCAGCTATTTGTGCCTTATGCGATGCTCTCTGCGGCGGCGAGAATCTGATTGCCGATGGGGCTCCTCAATCGTTCCGGCAGAAGGTCCTTCTCGGGCAGATCTCTCCATACGGTGACGGTGCGATCAGTGATTTCTGTGACGATTCGCCATAAGGGACTCGCAGGCAGGCGAGCGGTGTCGGCGAATCGGCGCACCTGGTCAGCGGTGATTCCGCTCAAGCTGCGGCTGCCGCCAAAAGTGAGCGCGAGGTTGTCGTTCGGAATGTATGGCAACGTAGCGACGAAATCGTAGGCCGGCGACAACACAGGCGTGCGCCGATCCGGATAGAGAAGCGACCAGTTCTTCAGGTGCATGTCGCCGTTGCCAATAAGCACCGAGAAGACCAGTCGGCGGAAGAATTCGTAGGTGCCGGCTTCTCCGGTCTCGGCCCACAAAACGGCGGCTATATTGGCGTAGCTGCGGTGGTGATATTTGTCCTGTGGGTAGAGGCCGAACACCTGCGTGAAATCTTCCATGTGGATGGCTTCCCCCGCAGTTCCGCGGTCGAACCGCTGAACAGCGAGCGCTTTGCCTTCCATGGTTCCGGCGTCAGCAGGCAAGCCGTGAATCTCGCTGACGTCGATCAGCTCCGTTCGCGGCACTTCAATGCCGACCGCTCGAGCAAGAGCCAGCATCGTATATTCGTTCTCGGGCACCGAAGCAAATTGGTTCGATGGCAACTTGACGATCCATGAGCCACCGACACCGCCGGCAGGAATCGTGAGGCCACCTGCGGTTTCCATAATGGCTGAGAACTTGAGCTGTACTCCCGCAAGCGAGAACCTGAATGCGGCTCCTTCCTGAAAACGTTCACGAGTGGGGTGATTGTCGGCAGACTCGGAACTTGCCTCGGTGGGCGGCTCCATGGGAGTGATCGTGAGAGCGCCGGGAAGATCGGCGCCGAGCGCGGCGAGGAGAAAGAACTCGCGATGGGACTGAACGCCTGCCTGGGCGGCGAGGTATTCGCGCAGATGTCCCNNTCGAGAAGAATGCCGGCAGGCGTCCTGTTACCGCTCGGGTTGGGACGACCAATCCCCCCGATTGGCCTTTGAATGAAAGGCTCAGGGTGGGATGGTTCGCATCTTCGATGTAGCTATCCTCGAACGAATACAGATAACGATCACCGCTAATGCGATTGATCACGCCAATGCGGCGACCATGCAAGTTGACGGCGAGCGCGTTCAGCGTTTTTGAATCAAAATTCATCGTGGTCTTTCTCACCGGACTCGACAGTTTCCTCGTCAACCGCGTAGAGCGCCTTCTCTGCTGAGTCCGGCTCCTTCTGTGCCCGAATCAGGGACTGGACAGCCGGTATCAGGGAGCGGGGCACGACCAGCAGATCCAGATCGAGAACGCGGACCAGATCGAGCAGCGTGTCGAACCTCGGCACCACCTGACCGGACTCGATGCCGGAGATATGCGATTGGGGCAGGCCAACGGCGGCCCCGAGCTGTCTCTGACTCCATCCTCGCTGGGTCCGCGCCTGCCTGATCTGATTGCGCAGATCGGCGGGAAGCCCCGTAAGCCTCAGCGGCTTGACCGGTGTGGATGTACAGGGATCCATGATCTAGTCTTACATATCCAATCTATCTAGTCAATCTGCCTTGACGTATGAAAACTGCCTCTAGATATTCTATAGCATATCAATCGATCGGTTTTCGGAGAGTTGCGCGTTGACGCCGCCGAGGGAAATCCCGGGACGTATTTGACGAGGTGGCAGTGCAGGCGCGCTCTATTACAAGCTGGCTGCGTAAAGCTCTAAGTTTTCCCTGGTACGAGGGCTGCCTCAGAGGTAGCCGGATAAAGGAAATGGCGGTGGACGCAGTCTGGAGCGAACCGCTCTCCCACAGATATTCCCTGCAAACAGGGAAATCGCAGAATTTGCGCCGACTTTATATGCTCAATGCGCCGATAAGCCACAGAATCCGCTTCACTTATTGGAGACAGCGGTCCAGGGGAAGCGAAACAAAACAGGCAATTATTGATATCATCCGCGCCGCAGGCGCGTCATCGATCAAGCATCGTTCTTGTGACCCCCGACTCCACCACCAAATATCCCATCAACCCGTAGCGGGTGCCCCATCCTTCGAGCGCTCTTTGCTCGAAGGATGGGATGGAAAAACCGATTCCCGAGGATCTCCGGGCACCCCACCCGCGGAGTGAAGTATCGCGACGTCTTTGCTTTTTTGTTACAGTGGGGCGGGATCACGTCAATTCGATGCC
>PLSH01000304.1 GCA_003165095.1 Acidobacteriaceae bacterium | reverse complement strand
ACCCAGTTGGGCTTGTCGAAGATCTCAAATCCCAGCCGCCCGCTCTTCACTCCCCCCTTGGCCGCCGTTGCCAGCCGGGCCTTGTCAAGTTGCGCAAATGGAACCCGGATGCCGGTTCCGTCGGCCGTCAAATCAAACTGAATCTGCGCCTGGGTGAGGATCTGGCCGGTCTGGCGCGCGTCATCAGGGTCCAGCCCCGTGTAGAGCGTGCGCCAATCGGGGCTGAACGCATACCAAAGCAACCCGCCCGTCAATGCGCCGAGCAGCAGCGTGGCAACCAGGGCGCCTTTGCGCTCGGCACCCGACATTCCAGCCCAGCGAACCCAGCCTCGTCCCCACAGCCCGGCGAGCCGGCCCGTCAACAGCGGGCGCCCCGGCATAGCCGGCGCGCTCTTCTCCAGTTGTGTCCCGGTGGCCATGATTCCTCTCGCCCGCCGCTCTCCCGCGCTGGTTCAACGCCCAACCGCGGCTCAGAACTGCATTCCAATCACCTGCTGGTAGGCCTGCACGGCCTTGTTACGCACCGCCAGCGCCAGTTCGAAGGCCATATCCGCCTTCTGTGTGGCGATCATCGCCTGGTGCACATCCACGCCGGAGCCGGTCATCAGGCCGGCCACGGCTGCCTGGGCCTGGTTCTCCAGCTGATCCACCTGCCCGGCCGCATCCATGAGCAGGTCGGAGAATGGAGCGGATCCCGCTCCCGTCCCCCCCGCCGCAGACCATGCCGGCGTGTTTCCGGCGGCAGCCAGGTTCGGCGAAGCCAACGCTGCAGCATCAGGAATACCAATCGCAGGTAACATCGTTTGTCCCTCCCCATCCGGAACCGCGCAGCTTCCATTCGTCCGTACCGAAAATGCCCTGAAAAAAGACAGCCGCCCAAATACCCCGTCAGCAAGCCGAAAGCGCAGTGCCGGAAGCCGGAGCCTACGGCTTGGCGATCTCCAGAGCCGAAGCGATCATGCCTTTTTCAGCCTGCACGGCAGAGCCATTGAGGCCATATGCACGCGTCGCTCCCATCAGGTCCACCATCTCTGTAAGGGGATTAATGTCCGGATATGAGACATAACCATCCGGTCCGGCGTCGGGATGGCCGGGATCGTAGCGCTTGAGCGGCGGCGATGGGTCCTCGACCACCTGCGCGATGTGCACGCCCGGCATCACCGTCCCGCTCCCCGGCAGGTTCGGCGCGGGTAGCCCTCCTGAAGCCGGCACATTCGATCCCCTGCTGCCAGCGGCCGAGGCCATCGAATCCAGAAAACCTGAATCTCCCCGATTGGCGGCAAAGACGACCATCTGGCGGCGATATGGGCCGCCGGACGCGGTGCGCGTGGTTTCCGCATTTGCCATGTTGGCCGCCACTACCTCGGCGCGCATCCGCTCGGCCTGCATCGCTTCTCCCGAAGCGTCCATCATCCCAAACAGGTTCATCGCCAGATTTCCTTCCCTGCCCGCGTGCGAAGCCGCTCACCGGCCGGCCTATTTGTCGGCATGAATCGCGTCCGTCACACGCTGATACTCCAGCCGCATGAGCGCCACGCCAGTCTTGAACTTCAACTGCGCCTCGGCCAGGTTCAGGCTCTCCCGGTCCATCGAAACGTTATTGCCGTCCGGCCGCGCGATCAGTCCATCCACCGCCTTCACGCGCACCGGCCGCGGCCCCCGGCCCTGCTCCACGCCGTCCATTGCATCCCGCATCTCGGCCTCAAAGTCCATCCCCACCGTCCGGTAGCCGGGCGTGTCGATATTGGCCATGTTGGCTGCGGTCAGCTTGGTCTCGCTCACCGCCAGATCCAGATAGCGGGCGATCTGGTCGCTGAGCCCGGTCTCGATCTCCATGCTCATTGTCCAATCCTCCGCGCCCCCGGCCCGGCGCCTCGAGGCTCGGCGCTTGGCCCCGTGCACCGCGAACTGCTCAGTTCACGACACGGCCGAAGTCGATGTCCGCCGCCGTGAGCACCGGCTCGTCGCCGGCCAGGATCGCGCCCCGCTCCAGAACGTGCTCCAGTTCGCGCACGTTGCCCGGCCAGTCGTGGGCCGCGAGTTTGGCCAGCGCACCTGCATCCACGCGCTTCACCGGAGCCTCGCGTCCCATCTCCTGCATGAAATGGTCCACCAGCAGGGGCAGGTCCTGAGCGTGTTCACACAGTGCCGGAGTGCGGATTAGAAACACCGCCAGGCGGTAATAGAGGTCGGAGCGGAAATTGCCGGTAAGAGCCAGCTCGGCCAGTGGCCGGTGCGTGGCAGTCACAATCCTCACATCCACCTTCACCATCTCGTTGTCGCCCACCCGCTGCAGTTCCCCGCATTCCACAAACCGCAGCAGTTTCGACTGCAGTCCCAGCGGCATCTCGCCAATCTCGTCCAGAAACAGCGTGCCCCCGTCGGCGGCTTCGATCCGGCCCACGCGCCCCTGCACCGCGCCGGTGAAGGCGCCGCGCGTATGCCCGAAGAGCTCAGCTTCCAGCAGAGACTCCGGAATCGCCGCGCAGTTGATCGCAACGAAGGGTTTGCGGCTTCTCATCGAAAGCCGGTGCACGGCCTCGGCCACCAGTTCCTTGCCCGATCCGGTAGGCCCCTCAATCAGCACCGGGGTCAGGCGCGGAGCCACCAGTCTTACCCGGCGGCTGACCTCCAGCATGCAGGCCGCGTTGCCCACCAGCTCGGGCAGGCGTTCGCATGCTCCCGGTTCGGCTCGAAGCGGCAATTCCATACCCAGAGGCGCGGCCTTCGCGGGACTCGAAGCCGTCTGCCTGACCGCCTGCGCGCCGTCCTTCTCGAACGAGCCTGATGCGTCCGCCGCCCCGGTCTCCGGGAACGGCCAGCGCCCCATTGCCGCGTTGGGCCCGGTCAGCGCCGGCGCCGTATTCCACGCCGCCGTATCCGTATCCTGGCTGCGGCGCATGGCATACAGCAGCTCCTGTCGATACGGCCCGCGCGGGCCGTCCTGCTCTGAAGAACCGCCCGCGGTCACCAGATCCACGTGCGGAAAAGTTGTCCTGAAATCCTTGAGAAACTCCGCCAGATCGAGATCCGGCAGCCATGAGTCGACAATCAGGGCTTCAGGGGCCACGATCTCCGCCTCCGCCCAGGCTTGCGCTCCGCCTTCGGCCTCGCGCACCTGCCAGCGCAGGCCGGTGAGGGTCTGGGCCAGCCGCTGGCGAAAGCTGCGATCGGCGCTCGCAACCAGTGCGGTACGTGGATGGATGCGGGTAGGAATGGGAAGTATGGGCACAGGTACAGACTGCATGGTCGTCTCCTCGAAATCGAACGTGTGATGAAGCGCTACTGTATCTCGAACCGCGGGGCGGCCACGGCGGAATTGGCCGCGGGCAGCGGGAGAACCGGAGGCGAAGGCAGCGCCAGTTCAGCCTCCGACGGCACCATGTAGCCGCTTCCCCGCACGGTGCGGATCAGTTGCCCCGGTGGCGGATCCTTCAGCTTGCGGCGCAGATAATTGATGTACACATCCACAATATTGGTGGTCTGCGCCGGTTCCATGTTCCAAACCGAATCCAGCAGATCTACCCGCGAGGCGCACTGCCCGCGGTTCAGCATCAGGTGCTCCAACAGCGCAAATTCCTTGTTGGTCAAAACAACGGGTAGCCCGGCGCGGCGGGCGGTATGATCCAGGCGGTCCAGTTCGAGGTCTCCGGCGCGCAATTGCAGCCGCGCCTCCCGCTTGCGCCTCAGCAGCGCCCGGCAGCGCGCGCGCAGCTCGTGCAGGCTGAAGGGCTTGATCATCAGGTCGTCCGCGCCCAGGTCGAGGCAGCGTACGCGCGTGTCCACCTCCTGCCGCGCGGTGAGCACCAGCACCGGCAGATCGGCGTCGATAGCCCGCATCTCCGCCAGCACCTGCTCCCCGTCCTTTACCGGCATGTTCAGGTCGAGAATGGTCAGATCGGGCAAATCCTGGCGAAACGCCTCCACAACTGCTCCGCCATCGTAGGCCAGGCGGATGCGATGCCCGTCGGCCTCCAGTCCACGGCTCAGAAACAACGCCAGCGCCCTGTCGTCCTCGCCAATCAATAGCCTCATGACAGCCTCTCCCGCCGGCAGCGCTTCCAGGGCGCGGCATCAGCCCGCTCAGGTCTAACTCCACCTCTGCCTTAGCAAGTGTTAAAGATGGGTGCTCTTCAACCATTGCGCGAGAATGAAAGGAACTCAACATTAGAAGGGGAAAAGGGGCCTGTGCAAATCCAGAATAGAATTCGCCGGGAGGCACGTTCCAATTAGGGCTTTCAAACATGTGAAGCGTGATGATGGTCACAGGAAGACCGTGCGAGTTTTCGTCAACCCAATTCGTAAACAGCTTACGAGCGCAATTCCGCCCCGGACCCTCCCGCCCGCGATGCCGCTTTATGCTCGTACATCGCCCCATCGGCCCGCGCCAGAAGATCCTTCAGCAGCTCGCCCGGCGCATGTTCCGCCAGCCCGATCGATGCATCCACCTTCAGTTTGATCGCGCCCGACTTGCCCTGGATGTCGTAGTTCCCGCACACCCATCGCCGCACCCGGTCTTTCTGCGCCTCGGCCTCCGCCAGCCCGCAATCAAACAGGATCATGAACTCGTCGCCGCCCCAGCGCCCGATCACATCCGATTGACGGCACGCTTGTCTGAGCTCGGCGGCAAACTGCTTCAGCAACTCATCGCCAACCAGGTGCCCGTGCTGGTCGTTCACCCTCTTGAAGGCGTCGATGTCGGCGATGGCCACGCAAAATACGGCGCCGGACCCAATCCGGCTTTCGATCAGATTCTCCACGCAAAGCCGGCTCCGGAGTCCGGTCAACGCGTCCCGGAATGCGATCCTCTCGGCTTCCTCCAGCTTGGTTTGATAGCTTGCCACCTGCCCCTTAAGTTCCTCGAAGGCGGCCTTGCCCTCCGCCGTCATCCTCTCAATCGAGGCCTTCAGCGCCTCCGCGCTCTCCTCAATCGACGCCCGAATCTCGGTCAGATCGTCGAGGCTGGCAATCTCCTTCAGGCGGGACGTCACTTCATTGATCTGCCCGGCACATCGTTCATCGCGCACGCCAACCGATTCGGCCGTCCGCGCCATCACGATCAGCAACTCCTTCACCTCGCCGGCTTTCTGCTGATAGTGTCTCGCAGCGCGCCTTCCCCACCCCTGCAACTGCTCCCGCACCGCCGATTCCGTGGCCGCAAGCGGCCCACAGCTCATTCGCGGAGAGAGATTTGCCTTCAGCTCTCCGAGATGTTCCTTCAGTTCCTCGCCCAACCCTGGACAGGCATCAAGACTGCAGTTGCCCATCTCCGTCAACGCGGAACCATACACGCCTATCGCGCAGGAAAGCACGTCCTTGTCATCCGGCCCGATCAGAGCTTTCGAAGCGTCCGGGACAGAATCCAGGTATCTCTTAAGCGAGATCATTTGTCCTCATTGCATCGCTGCGCCAAAAATCCAGCCGCGCTCACCATGTACTTCAGCTATCGGCGGATTCTCAAAATCCCTTACTGCCCCTGCATCCTCCGGAAAAGAGGCCGGCACGAGTCCATGGCCGATCGCTGCGGGGATTCTGCCGCGGAAAACTGCGCTCGAAATGCGCTTGCCCGGCACGATTTCAATCCCTCGCCTCCGTCCTGTCTTCGACTTGGAAATCTCGCAATATCTCCTTGCTGGTCAGCGCCGATTCATCATTTGGTTACCGAAGTTTACCCAAACGTTTTTGCCCGTCGGCGAAATAAACTGGATATCCAGCTCAAACCATTGATCCTATTCTTGAATCATCCTGCAATTTCGAGGTGAATCTTGCTGGATTGGGGCAAACTTCCGGATGTGGGGGCTGTTGCGCTCTTAACCTGCGCCTTCGCTTCCGTGGCGAGGCGCGGTTATACGGCTGTCTCCCGACTTTGGCTCACCGGCTGGATATTCATAGAGGTTCATTTCACCGCCTACATCTTCCTTTCGGTCCCCGGGATCCTTGGCTCGCTGGCATTGTTTATCGGCCTTACCGCGCTGGCCGGCGCTGGCCTCATGTTCATGTGGGCCTGCGTGCCGTATCGAAACGAGCTCTCCAGCCGCTGGCTACTCGGCGTGCTGTCGGGAAGCACCACGCTTTATATAGCCCTGCTTTGCTTTGCCTCGCCCGGTTCGTGGGCCTTCGTCCCTTCCGCCGCGTTGTTCGGGATCTTGCCGGTCACCCTCGCGCTGCTTGCGCTGCGCAAATTCAGGCATCCTCTCCGCTGGGCAATTGTCACCCTCTATCTCGTACTTTCGGTCTTTCTGCTGGTCTTTCAGCACCGGCCAGGAAACGGCCAGGATCTCGCATTGGAGGCCGTACTCTTTACTGTCTACTTCGGTTGCACGATCCATTTCTGGTTCGCCTACCGGCGCGCCGCCACGGTCGCCTTCATTGCCATCTCAGGATTTCTCGCCTGGGCTCTGGTGTTTGTCATTTCTCCCGGCGTCAACACATTTTTCCCCAACCTTCATCTCGAAAGCGAAGTGTGGAATCTGCCCAAATACGTTGTGGCCGTGGGCATGATCCTGCTTCTGCTTGAAGACCAGATCGAACACAATAAGTATCTGGCGCTGCACGACGAGTTGACCGGCCTGCCCAACCTCCGCCTCTTTGAAGACCGCCTGAACGGTGCTCTGGAACGCGCCCGCCGCACCGGCACAATCGCCGCACTCTTGCTCGTCGACCTGGACCGCTTCAAGGAAGTAAACGACACGGTTGGACATCACGTCGGCGACCTGCTGCTGATACGCGTCGGCGAACTTTTTCAAGGACGCGTCCGCCGCACCGACACCGTGGCGCGGACCGGAGGCGACGAGTTTTCCATCATCCTCGAAGAGCCGGTCAGCCGCGACGATGCCGAGCGCGTCGGCCTTGCGCTCATGCAGTTGCTCAATGAGCCAATCGCAGTCGGCGGACATTCGGTCCGCGTTGGCGCCAGCGTTGGCATAGCCGTGTTTCCTGAGGATGCCTCCAACAGCGAATCCCTGCGCATCGCGGCGGATCTCCGCATGTACGGCGCAAAGAATGCAGCCAAAGGCGGACCTCGTGTCAAGCCTGCTCTCCACCCGATTTCAGCTCCCTTCCCTGCCGCCGATCCTAAAAACGAGCAATCACGCTGGCTGCGGGATTAAGAACGCAGATTCACATTTCATGCATCAAGCAATCGCTTCCGCTTTAGAAATCACATGAGAAACACAAAGGCCCGGAATCAATATTCCGGGCCTTTGCCTTGCTTTCGATGCAGTTTGCCTTAACCCTGGCTACCGCCTCCGGGGCCGCCCGGACGACGCCGGCGCCGGCGGCGATTGTTGTTCGGTTGCGGCCGTCCTCCGGCAGATGGCTGGCCCGCTGCCACCGGTGCGCCTTCGGCGCGGTTGAAGTTCGGTTCGGTTGCCTCGTCGATCTCCTCGCCGCCCTCCTCATCGAAATCATCGCCGCCCTCGATCAGAATCGTGCTCTGATTCGATCTCGGCTGACGCTCGTCAAACTCGTTGCGCGGTTTCGGCGCCGGAGCCGGGGCCGCTACCTCGCGCGGCGCGGCCTCTTCACCCGCTGCTTCCGCCGGAGCCTGCTGGCCCAGCTTGGCCTTCTGTTCCTTGATGAGCGCCTTGCGGCTCAGCTTGATGCGGTTCCCTTCTATGGCCAGAACCTTCACCATCACCT
>PLSH01000071.1 GCA_003165095.1 Acidobacteriaceae bacterium | reverse complement strand
CTGGGGAATCCGGCGGCCGCTGGAGCGGCAGCCGGATTACCAATCTCGTTTTCCCTGGCTTCAAATCCTCCTGGCGTCTGAAAAGATGCCTTGGACCCCTGATGGCCCAAAGCCTTGGCCGTGGATCGGTTTGGAGAGATTCTCCCTCAGGGGTTGCTAAAACCGGCTCCTTTTCTTGAGGTTTTGCCGCAGTCAGGACTGAAGCCCTGACTTGCCGGTCGTGCTTTGACACAAAACATTGCGTTTTCGCAGCCTCTGAAATTGTGCTTTTCAAGCTCACCTCAGCCGAATCGCTGCACCCCGAACCCACCTTTGCGAATCTATTTAACTATGGATTGCCTGCAGCGGAGCTGAGCCTCTGGTCTCAGCAGCTTGCAGGGTGTTTATTCTAAAGACTGCACTTCCCCGGCCCAACGGCAAGAAGAGCGCGGAAAAAGCCACAGGAGAAGACTTTTGTCCGAGAACGAGACGCAACTGCCGGCAACGGCCGGCGCTGAAAGCCAGCCCGCGCAGGCGGCCGGCCCGACGCACATGGACAATCCGAACTCCGCGTCGGAGATGGCGCGCTGGAAGCCGAGGGTGAACCCGTGGCTGATCGCCATGACGGTGGCGCTGGCGGCTTTCATGGAGGTGCTGGACACGTCGATCGCCAATGTGGCCTTGCCGCACATTGCGGGGTCGCTGGGCGCGAGCACGAATGAAGGCACGTGGGTGCTGACCAGCTACCTGGTCTCGAATGCGATCGTGCTGCCGCTGGGCGGATGGGCATCAAGCGTAATGGGCCGGCGGAACTTCTTTGTTTTTTGCATCGTCATCTTCACGATTTCGAGTTTTTTGTGCGGCGCGGCGCCCTCGCTGCCGCTGCTGCTGGTCTTCCGCGTACTCCAGGGAGCGGGCGGCGGAGGCCTGCAGCCCATGGCGCAGGCCATTATGGCCGACTCGTTCGAACCAAACAAGCGCGGCCAGGCCTTTGCGCTCTATGGCCTGGTCGCGGTGCTCGCGCCTTCCATCGGCCCCACGCTGGGCGGCTGGATTACCGACAACTTCTCCTGGCGCTGGATCTTCTTCATCAATATTCCGGTAGGCATTCTGGCGTTTTTTCTGGTTACGCGCATGGTTGAAGATCCGCCCTGGATCAAGGCCGACCCCTCGAAGCTGCGCAACATGGACTACGTTGGCCTGGGCTTTCTCACCGTCGCCATGGGCGGAATGCAGATCATGCTCGACAAGGGCGAGGAGAACGACTGGTTCTCTTCCGGCTTTATCCGCTTTTTCGCGTTTCTGTTCATCGCCGGCATGGTGGGCCTGGTGGCGTGGGAGTGGCGGCAGAAGAACCCGCTCATCAACCTCAAGGTGTTTCGCTTCAAAAATTTCGCCATCTGCTGTTTTCTCATGATGCTGGTGGGGGGCGTGTTGAACGCCAACACCGTGCTCCAGCCGCAGTTCATGCAGCAACTGCTCGGCTGGACCGCGACCACTGCCGGCTTGGCGCTCACCGCCGGCGGCGTCACGCTGCTCTTCATGATGCCGCTGGCGGGCTACGCCACGGGCAAGATTTCCGCGCGCACTCTCACGGTGGTTGGATTCGTCCTCTTTCTCATATCGTTTCGCTACGCGGCCAATGTGACCACTCTGGACATGACCTTCTCCGCCGCGTCCTGGCTGCGCGTGGTGCAGATGATGCCCCTGCCCTTCTGCTTTATTTCAATCACCACCGCGGCATACGTGGGCATACCCAGGGAGGACAGCAACCAGGTGGCGGGCCTCATCAACTTTGCCCGTAACATCGGCGGAAGCGTCCTGATCGCCATCACCAACGCGCAGGTGACCACCCGCGCCAGTTGGCACCAGCAGCATCTGCAGCAGGCGATGGTGCCCGGCTCCATCGGCTATCAGCAGCATGTGCAGGCGCTGACCGGCTTCTTCAACTCCGGCTTCGGCGCGGGAAACGCGGGCTCGATGGCGCTGGCCACTATCTACAACCAGCTCAACCAGCAGGCGCAGATGCAGGGCTACCAGGACGTCTACATGGAGCTTTCGTGGATGTCGATCGGGCTGGTGGCGCTCGCATTCCTGCTGAGCAAGAACCGCCCCGGCGCCGGACCCGGCGCATCGGCCATGCACTGAGGCCGGTACAGCCCCGGCTCAAATTCGCCTCTGTGAGCCATCTCACGCCCACTTCTGTCTTTTTCGGCCTATAATTCCTGCCAGTAATCGAATCAACTACGAGATGCCGGTTCCTTTGACATCCGCTGTTCAGGAGGCTGTCATGTTGAAGTCGTTTCTGCTCCTTTTCGCAGGAACTCTTTTTGCCCTCGCTCCCACGACCGTCCAGGGACGCCAGGAACCTGCGCCGGCTCAAACCGCACCGCAGGCCCCAGCGCAAGCTCCCGCGCAGCCCGCTACGCCGGCTCCCGCACTTGCGCCGACTCAGGAGGCTGCGCCCGCAGCCGCTGTTTCGTTCCCCAGGAATCCCGTAAGACCGACCGCCGAATCGCAGGCCAAGGCGAAGAGCGTGTATCGGATCGACTGCGCCCTGTGCCACGGAGAAAATGGCGACGGCAAGACGGATGTGGCCAAGAGCATGGAGCTGACGCTGGACGACTGGACCAATCCGCACACACTGGCCGGCAGAGAAGACGGGGAGTTGTTCAACATCATCCGCACCGGCAAAAACAAGATGCCTCCCGAGGCGGAAGGCCGCGCCAACAACGACCTGGTGTGGAACCTGGTGATTTACCTGCGCAGCTTTTCCAGGCCGCAGCCTCTGGCTCCCGCGAGCAACGCAAAGTAAACGAGCGCACGACCCGCNNCTGCCATTGGACACTGCAAACGATGGACGAACTTATGGTCCTACGTTGGATGCGGCCGCCGTTTACGGTTGTGACAATAGCTTCCTGACCTCGGCTTCGATCGTATTCAAGTCCGCCTCGCCCTTGAACTGCGCGCGGACCACGCCGTCTCTATCGACCAGATAGCTCACCGGCAGCCCCAGCACACCGCCATACAGCTCCCCGAGCTTTTCATCGCCCATGATCACGGGATAATTCAGCTTCAACTTCGCGGTTAAGCGGCGCGGCGGAGCGGGATCGTCGTCCATGGAGATTCCAACGGCCTCGAACCCCTGCGCCCCGTAGCGACTCTGCCATCCTGCGAATACCGGCATCTCAACCTGGCAGGGCGCGCACCATGTGGCCCAGAAGTTCAGCAGCACAACCTTGCCGCGCAGGGTGGCAAGGTCAATCTTTCGTCCATTCAATTGCCGCCGCACAAATTCCGGCGCTTTCTTATTCACGAGAGAAACCGCGGGCGCGGCTTGCGAGACGCCCACGCCGCAGCATGCCAGCAGCACAACGGCCGACAGAGAGACGCGCCAGTCCGCTGACCCGAGGCGGCGTCGCATGGGCGGGACCTGGGCCGCGCGGTCAGAGTTACCGTCCGCTCTCAACCGGGTACCCCTTGTCGGCCCAATCCGCTCCAAAGTTATCGGCGAGGTAGAGCGCCTTCACCCGCGTGAATCCCATGTCGTGGAGCAGCTTGTATGCCGGTCCGATATTGGGGCAGTGGCTCCAGGGGCAACAGCCGCAGTAGATCACGATGAAGGCATTCCGTTTGAGCGGTCCCACGCGGCTCCTGAGCTGCTGGAGCCCTGCGTCCTGCGAACCAGGTCCCGCATACTCCGACCCCGCGATATGCGCCTCAGCGAACATCACGTGCGATCCCACCTGCAACACCAGGGGTTTCTCAGCGCCTTTGGTATGCAGAAGCAGGTTCAGCTGCTCCGGCTGAAGCAGTTGCGACGCAGGAATCGTCGATGCGGCCGCCGGCGCTAACGCCCATTGCGCCGCAGCCGGCGCCCGCACCAGCGCGCATAGCGCCACGCCGAGAGCGGCCGCGGCTCCCGTCCTCAAAACAAGACCCATATTCATTTTGGAATCTCCGCAACCATTTTAGCCTCCCACCGGCAAAGCCGACCCACGGGGAATGAAACTGTGCCCCATCCATCGGACGTCTTTGTTTTTGTCCGATGGGTGGGTCGGCATGAACCTGGGGACCCGTACTCATTTCCCAACAACTTACAAGCTTGTTTCTTTCTAGCCGGCGCACGGATTGAGGCTCAATATATGACCTGTCCAGAATGATCTCGAGAACGCCGCGACCGAAAACGCGCGTAAAAACGAAAACGCCAGGGACCGAAGTCCCTGGCGCCTCATATCTTGACGATCTCGCAGGTCAATTGTTGTCGCATCTTTCGGCCGGGCTCATGATTAACTTCCGGCTTGCGCCGGCTGTGAAACTTTCTGCCCGGATTGGCCGGCTCAACTCCCGGCTTGCGCCGGTTATTGCGTCTCCAACCCTGCTACCGATCTAACTTCCAGCTTGCGCCGGTTGTTACATCTGCGGCCATGCCTCTCATGTAACCTCCGGCCTGCGCCGGCTGTTACATCCTCCAGACTCCCCGACCGGCTAACTTCCGGCTTGCGTCGGATGTTATCCTTTCGGCTTTTCCATCGGATCCAACCTCCGGCTCTCGCTGGCTGTTTCGATCCTCTGGCCAGACTGGCAACCTGACGTCCGGCTTTCACCGGCTGTCCTGCTTCCCGCCTGGACTGGCGGCCTTGCAACAACCTCATCGGAAATCTCACTCCAGCCCGCCAGCAATGCAACCTCCAGCTTGCGCCGGCTGCTACACCCTTCGGCTATGCCGGCGATTCAATCTCCGACTTGCGTCGGCTATTGTTTCCTCCGGCCAGACTGGCGACCAACCTCTTGCTTCTGTTGAATATCGCACCCTCCGGCTTGCGCCGACGGCCAACTTCCAACTTCCACCGAGCATTGAGTCCTTCGGTTCAACCCCGTGTCCGGTTTCCGGCTTGCGCCGGACCTCGAATCCTTCAGCTCAACCGACGATCAACTTCCAACTCATCAGAATCCTGATCTTCCGTCTTCCCCGGACGACCTGCGCCCGACTTGCGTCGGTCTCCTGTCTTCCGGCTACTCCGGTTCGTATAACTTCCGGCTTGCGCCGTAACTTATACCGTCCGGCCAAACTTATCGATGGTTGCCCGGCTTTCACCGGTTGTGCCATCTTCCGCCTGGGCTGGCGACTAACTCCCGCCTTCCTTCGAACGCTGCTTCGTCTAGCTTGCGCTGGACGGTCAACCTTCGGATTCCGTCGAGTGTCCTGTCCTTTGGCTCAACCGGCGGTCGACTTCCGACTTTCATCGGACTTCGGTCCCTTCGGCTCAGCCCTTGATCAACCTCTGACTCCCTACTGCGTCATCAGTTAAAGAGACACTACGTCCGTTCAATCTGTGGATGCAAGTGCAAATCTTTGATTAATCTGTGGATTTCACCAGCCTTGGTGCAACTTCCGGTTAAGTGCTAATTCCTGACCATTAATTGCCCTATAAGTCTGGTATATGCGAGAGATTAATGGGGGGATTTCGAAGGGATAAGTCCGCTTAGTGCACCGGGTTGCCGGATGTTATCTGCGCGGCATGGCCTCTTTGATGATGGATATAGTCCTCGATGAGGAAGCGCAGGGTGACGGGCGCATCCTCGCCCACCACGCAGCTAGCCTCGAGGCGCTCTTCGGCGATTCGGTCAACGACTGCTGCCAGGATCTCATGTTCCGTATCCCACCAGCGCAGCAGCGTCTCCCAGGGCTGGCCCGCATAGCCGTGCGCATCCACCCACGCTTCCTGGGCATATTTCGGCCCGGCGTAGCGGCCTTCAATTGCGGCGCGCACGAAGCGCTGGCGATTGTTGGCGGCCGAGTCGAGCATGTGCCCCACAACTTTCTTGCGCGTCCATCCGCCCTCACGCCAGGGTGAGCCGGCGAGCTCGGGAGGGACCGCGTGCAGCGCGGCGCGAAGATCGTCCAATTGGGCGCGGAACCAGATTGCAAGCCCGATGGGCATCGATTCTCCTTGCAGTTCACAACGACGCAGCGACGCACCGGCGCAACCATGCGC
>PLSH01000168.1:2454-4875 GCA_003165095.1 Acidobacteriaceae bacterium | reverse complement strand
GGAGCCGGCTCAAATTCCAATGTATCCCCGCGTTGCGTCCCCGTCGCGCGGATCGTGCCCGCAGCGAGCTCCAGCACGGAGTGCGCGGAGAGGCATGCCGAGATGCGCCATGCGCCGACGGCGCTCCTCACTTTTCTGATCCGGTTTCCACGATCCAGGTAGACGAGGTCGATGGGAAAGCGCATGAAAAAGGTGTGCACGGATTCGCAGGGTTTGATCCACAAACCCTCGCCGGGCAATAGGCTGTCACGCCCCAGCAGGCCTTTTCTACGCGTCTCCCCGCTGCTGGCAACCACGAGATGCGTAGCCAGCGTGGTGCCGCGCGTGAGGTTTATAACTTGCAGGGGAACTTCAGGCTCAGCAGGCTTGCTTGGAACAAGAAATTCGCGCAGCCCTTTGGCAAACCGACGAATTGTATTCATCGGCCTGCCTCAGATTGCGCGCATGTTCACGCCGGAAAACCTCATTGCGGGGCCGGCACCGGCACGGCGCTGCCGCCGGCATTGGAGGTTGAAGAACTGGAGGTGCCAAAACCACCCGAACTGCCTTCGATCGTGAGTTGCTTCTCGGCCTGCATGCTCTGGATCAGTGTCTCTACCGGAACGGTTGTCGGCGCCGGCGGAGCGGCTACGGCCTGATCGTCAGGCGTGTGCATGGGTATGTTGGAATTGGGCGGCAGGAACTTGACCGGATACTTCAGGCCGGGAAGATCCTGGCCGGCGGGAATCGGCGTCACAATCTCCGGCGTCACAATTACGATCAGCTCGGAATTGGTGCGGGTCCTGGTCATCGACTGGAAGAGCTTGCCAAGAATCGGAATGTCGCCCAGGAAGGGAACTTTCTCGAAGCTCTCAGTTTCCTGGTTATTCAACAGGCCACCAATCATAAAGCTCTGCCGGTCCGCCAGGGTTACCTCGGTATTGACCTTGCGAGTGGTAATGCCTGGGACCTCAAACCCCGATATCTCGACTTCATTGGTATAGTCGAGAGCGCTGACTTCGGGCGCCACCTGCAGACGGATCGTTCCCTGAGGAGTGATGGTGGGAATAAAGTCGATCCGAACTCCATACTCCTTGAACTGAATCGAGACCGCTGTCGAGCCACCGGCCGAGGTACCCTGAACTACCGGGTAGGGATATTGACCGCCGGCCAGAAAGCTGGCTTCTTTGCCGTTTGACGCCAGCAAATTCGGCTCGGCCAGCACTTCCACCAGGCCTCTGGTATCGAGCGCCTCAATGTCCGCGCCCGATTTCAGGCCGGGGAAAAAGGCCAGCAGGTTCAGCTCGTTTGAAAACTCCCCCCCAGCGACCAAATTGCTAAGGCCCTGAGACGCCCCGCTGGAATTCGTAAGGAACGGCGGGGAGAATTGTCCCGTTGAAATTCCACCGATTGCATTGCCGAGTCCGAGATCGAACAGATTGATGCCAAGCTGCCTCTCAAGGCTGCGGTCAATGCTGGCAAAACGCACTTTCAGCAGAATCTGCGGATTGGAAGTTGGCAGTTTCACTTCGAGCAGGTTGACCACCTTGCCCGCCGTCGCGGCAATCTGGACTGCCCGCTCCGAGCCGGTCAGGTCGTCAACGGTGCCGCGCAAAAAGACCGTGTTGTTGTCGTAGCTCACCTTGACGGCTTGTCCCGGCAACTCGGTCTTGATCTCGCGCCGAATCGAATCCAGACTGTCGCTGGATACAAGCGAGACGTTGCGCACGGTCACGTTGAAAAACTGGCGGCCGCCGTGAATGTCCCAAATGATCAGGCTGGTCTCTCCGGCGGTCTTGCCGTTCACCATGATCTCGGTGGGAGTTACTACGCTGGCTTCCGCAACTTCGCCCAGCCCGATGGCAACCCGAGCAATCTTCTGTTCGCAGTCCACCAGAACCGTTTTTCCCACGGCCACGGAAAGATCGTTTGTTGAGTCCTGTGTCGCAGCGCCTGCGGAGGAAGTGGGAGGTGCTGCTTGAGCATGCAAGCCCTGCCCCGCGCAGAGGACGAACCACACTGCACTGATACTCGCGATGATGATTGCACTCTTCGCTCTCAATGCTTTCCCTCGGAAGAACCAAAATTCTGCTCTGAAGTATGCGATCCGTTAATCACCTGGATCGTGTAGGGGATGGGCGCTGCGGCCTTGGGCTTGGGGGCTATGCGCCGCTCGGTCTTGGGCGGCGCAGCCTGACCAAAGAGGCTGGCCATTACTGTAGTGTTAACCGGCGCGACCTTGGTATCCAGTGGGTTCCGCAGCACGAGTTGAACCTTTAGCTGGTTCGCTGCCAGGCTCAGAGTCTGGGCCTGATCCGGGGTCACCAGCAGGGTGACTACCTGCACCTGTTGCGGCTTGCCCTCAGCGTCTTTCTGTATGTCGGTGCCCGCCGACAGCACTTCAATATTCTGCAGAACCGTCCCGGTCACCACACCCTGCGA
>PLSH01000168.1:374-2440 GCA_003165095.1 Acidobacteriaceae bacterium | reverse complement strand
TCACCCTGATAGATATCGGAGATGACTCCTCGCCCAAGCGCTGTGTGGGGATCCAGAATGGCGCCCTTGGGCGGCGTTCCAGTCAATTGAACGCTGCTCAGGTCGGAATTCGTCAGCACCGTTCCAAGTTTGATGTCATTGGCCGCCGCGACTACCCGCGTCGTTGCCACCGGCCGCGCTGCCACCAGACGGTTGCCCACGATGCGATAGACGAGAAAGGCGCAAGCACCGGCTATCACGAATGCCACGACCAGGATCGTAAGTAATCTTCGATTCATTCCTTAGTTGGTTCGGAATGGCTGTTAAGCCAACTCCGCCTTTCTGCACCCCGTATCGATTACCGTGACCGCGTGCGCGACTTTTGATTTCGCGCCTGTAACCGGGGAACGCGTCGATATCGAACCTGATGGATTCAGTGTCGCTTCAGTATATAACCTTCCTGCGAATTAAATGAAGAGAAATATGTGTCGAGTTTTCTTTTTTTTAGCGGGTGAGGTACCTAGAAAGCTATGAGCTAAATCCTCCCGGATGAGCGATGCTGGAGCTAATTCAGGGGTGACGCCGGCGTGGCCGGATTCAGCCAGCGGCTCCCAAGGAGGCCGGCCGGGCTGCCTCTGCTGAAAACACCGTACAATGGATTTCAAATGCGGACCGGCGGTTTCCCACTTGCCGTATAGGTTCTGACCGGGACCGGTTGAGCGCGGACAACACCTGAAACAACAACCCAGCGGTGCAAGGAAGGGAATACATCCGTTCATGAGGTCTTCCCGCACGATCACGCTCTTCACCGAGCAGTCCGATTTCGGCCAGAAGCCAACCTCGTTTCTGGTGTCGATCCTGGTTCATGGCGCCGCGATCAGCCTGGTAGGCTACGGAGTCCTGTTCATGCCGCGGATGGACAACCGCGTGGTGACAAAGCGGTACACGGTGCGGCAACTCGATCTACAGGGGCAGGAGCAGCGTTCGGGGGGCTCCGCGGCGGGCCAGATTGCCTATCCGGGCCCGCATTCGGCTGCCCGCGAGTCGACCTCGGGAGGTGAGCAACAGGCGCATTCGCGCCCCCTGAGGCAGACTGCGCAAGCCCAGCCCGGCAAGCAGACGCTGGTGCAGCCGGATATTGACACCCATATCACGCTCCCCCAGGAAATCCCGCTCCCGCAAGTGGTCGTGTGGGAACCGAACAAAACGCCGGTGAAGAACATTGTTGCGCCGGCGCCGCAGAAGCCGCCACCTGCCAATGTCACCCCGTCGCTTAATCGGCCCAATGAAGAGACAAACGTCGCCGACATTCAGTTGGCGTCAGTTAGCCAGCCGGCGCTGAATCAACTGGTAATTCCCAGCAACACCACGCCCATCGTAGTGCAGGGGCCGCCTCAACCCCAGCCGGCTCCGGTCACGAATTCGCAGCCTTCCGCACAGCCGTCGCCCGCAGCCGTGATGTCGCTCTCCGATCTGAGCGCGAAGGATGCGCACGTCAACCTTCCACCGGTGAACTCGACCGCGGCCGACGACACACCGGGAGATTTGACGCCGGGAGAGGCGAATCAACCGCCGTCGCCGGGAATCGGCGATCCGGCCAGCAAGGCAGCGGGAACCGCACCCGGCGCGGGCAATACACCGGGGGCAGCGCCCGGCCCGGGCAAAGCAACAGAAGCCGGCGCGGGCAAGGGCAACGCACCCGGTTCGGGCAGCGCAACAGTAACCCGCGGCGGCGCGGGCGCGGCCAACGCTCCCGGCGCAGGCAATGGAGGCAAATCACCTGGGGCCGGCCCAGGGTCCGGGACGGAAACCGGCGCAGGCTCCGGGCAGGGCGACCAACCCTCAGCCACAAAGATCGCGCTGCCCATAGAAGGCCACTTCAGCTCGGTGGTGGTGGGAGCATCGCTCGAGGATCAGTACCCTGAGATGGGCAACATATGGCACGGCAGGATGGCCTACACCGTCTACCTCCACATGGGATTGAGCAAGAACTGGATCCTACAATACTCGCTTCCACGCTCGGTTCTGGCCGCCCAGGCCGGCAGCGTCGCTCACCTTGAAGCCCCCTGGCCTTATAACATCGTGCG
>PLSH01000168.1:0-351 GCA_003165095.1 Acidobacteriaceae bacterium | reverse complement strand
ACGGACAAGGCGTCAGGGTTGAAGTGCTGCTCATCATTCCCGAAGAGCTCGACTAACCCGCATTTCTCACAAGGCGCGCCAACGAATTTGTATCAGCCTCCTGCCCGGCTGTAGCGTGGGTTTCCCGACCCACGCCGGACGCCGTTTGCTCCGTCACGGTGTGTGCGGACTGTATAGATGAACGAGGCTTTGCCCTGGCGGCGAGGACGCCGCCAGTACAGCCGACCAGGAGGTCGGCGCTACAGAGCGTCGATCTGGCCGTGAGAGATGCAGGCTAATCCGCTGCCCGCGTCCCGTACCACGCTCGGCAACTCCGCTACCTTCTTGAGGGTGAGAGAATGAAGATGGTGT
>PLSH01000365.1 GCA_003165095.1 Acidobacteriaceae bacterium | reverse complement strand
GGGCCTTACAGGCTCCGGAAAAACTCAGCCCGGAGGGAGGCGGGGGTTTCAACCCCCGCATAAAGCCAGCAAAATCAATGGGGCTTTAGCCCCGGAAAGGCGCTTTCCGCCAATTTCAGCCCAATTCCAGCGGTTCTCCCCACGCGGAAAAAACAAACTCACTCAACGCTTTCCGCTCCCGCGGCGCTGTTTCGCGCTCGATCAGCTGGTCGTTGGGCAGCGCCTCCGGCTCACCCTGGTAGCCAAGAGCGATGACTGACCCGAAGTCGTAATCTCCTGGAATCTCAAGCAGTGTGCGCGCCTTGTCCTTGTCGAATCCCGCCATCTGGTGAGTGCTCAGGCCGAGTGCTGCGGCCTGCAACGTCAGATATGAGCTGGCTGCTCCCAAATCATACATCGCGTAGAGGTTAGGCGCTCCGTTGCGGCCAGATTTGTTCCTCGCCAGGCCCAGAATCAGCACCGGCGCTTTCCCCGCCCAAGTCTGGTTGAACGGAACCAGCGCCTCAAGTATCTTCTTGTGAGTTGACGAGTTGTGGGTGCCAACCAGGAAGCTCCAGGGCTGCTCGTTGCTTGAAGACGCAGCCCAGCGGGCAGCCTCAAAAACGCGCGCCAAGTCCGCCTGGTCCACGTCGCGATCCGTAAACGAGCGCGGGCTCCAGCGCTGGTGAATGACCGGCAACACGCCTTCCATGATCGGCGGCAGCTTCAACTCATTGGTTTCACTAGCAGTTAAAGTCATGAAATAAGTGCTCCTCAAAATCTCAGATGCGCTCTCTTTGATTCCCCAACCACCGCCGAAGATTCCCCCATTCGCTCACAGGCCCGCAATTATCCCGAAATCTGTTAACCGATTGCCCTCCCGCTTCGTTGTATGGCCAGAAGCGCATTCAGATATTGATAGACAAAAGGGGATCGAGATGAAGAACTTTGAACGGATGGGAAGCTGGATTCTATTGGGAGTGTTGACGGCAGGCGCGGGAGCGCAGGCGATTGCGCAGACGCGGCCGGCGGAGCCGAAACCCGCAGCCTCGGAGGCTGCGCTTACCGACCAGGAAGTAGCCGACGCGCAGACCCAACTGCTCAAGCTGCTGCGCATGAGTCCCACACTGACCACCGTGGTGGCCCACGACCCTTCGTTGCTTGCCGATCAGGCCTATGTGAGCCGGAACAATCCTGAACTGGCGCAGTTTCTGGCCGCGCATCCTTACGTTGCGCAAAATCCCGACTTTTATCTCTTCAGCCGGCTGCCCGGAAACACCGGGCAGCGCGACCAGGAGTTGCAGCGCGCAATCTGGCCCGAGTTTGCGGAACCGGGTCATCCGAGTGGCGGGTTGGACGCTGTCATGGATAAAGTTGCGCCCATGATCGTGGCAATTTTCTTCTTCGGCGCGCTGGTGTGGATCATTCGCCTGATTGTCGAGAACCGGCGCTGGGGACGCACCTTCAAACAGCAGAGCGAAGTCCACGCCCGGCTGATTGACAAGTTCAGTTCCAGCCAGGAACTGGCCGCGTATATGGAGACGGAGGCCGGCAAGCGCTTCCTTGAAGCGGCGCCGATTCCAATCGGCATTGAGTCCACCCGGCGCATGCCAAATGCCGTGGCGCGAGTGCTTACGCCCCTGCAGATCGGGATTGTTCTGGTCCTGCTGGGCGTCGGGCTCCTGCTGCTCAGGAACGTGGAGCCGGATATGAACGTACCTATGCTTGTATTGGGCACCTTGGCGCTGATGCCGGGAATCGGGTTTATCCTTTCGGCAGGGGTCACGTGGGTGCTGGCCCGTCGCCTGGGCTTGATGCCGGAGCAGGCTGATTCTGAGCCGGTCGGCCCGCGAGAGAGACTGTGAGCCGGAGGGGATCCGGCCGTGGCAAGGAGACGCATGCCCTGGGAATTTGCAATTCCGGACGCGCTGGCCCGCGAAACGCAGATCGCCGCGTCGCGGGCCGCCTTCCCGCCCATGGATAGTGAGGCGTTCGCCGGATTCTACGAGCGCTCTTCGCGTCCGCTGTGGGCCTATCTCGTGCGCGCCTCGGGCGATCCGCCGCTGGCCGAGGACCTCATGCAGGAAAGCTACGTACGCTTCCTCTGCGCGGCCCACGCGCCGTCGCTTGCCGCCGAAGGCGAAGTGGCCGCGCGGCTCTATCTTTTTCGCATTGCCACCAACCTGTTGCGCGACCATTGGCGCAGGCCGCGTGCCGCCTCCATCGACGAAATCCCCGAAGAGTTTTTCGCTGTTCCCGGCACCGAAGCGCAGTCCGATTCCCGTGCCGTGCTTGGCCCCGCGCTCAAGCAAATGAAGGCGCGCGAGCGGCAACTGCTCTGGCTGGCCCACGCCGAGGGCTATTCCCATCGCGACATCGCGGTGGTCATGGGTCTGGCCGCGCCCAGCATCCGGCTGCTGCTCTTCCGGGCGCGGCGCAAAATTGCCAAGCTCCTGCGCGTGCAGGACGCGCGCGGCGGGAGGGTGCTATGACCCTCAATTCTGCAATGTTGCGAAGTTGCCCGCGCGAGAAGGAAGTGAGCGATCTGGTGGAACGCGGCCAGTGGCCGCAGGCCTGCGCGCCGGAGCTACGCGATCATGTGAGCACCTGCCGCGCCTGTGCCGACCTGGCGCTGGTGGCCGGTGCATTCCAGAGAGCGCGGACTGAAACCATTGCCGCGGCCCAGGCCGGCTCAGCCAAGCTCGGTTCCGCAGGCGCGCTCTGGTGGCGCGCGCAACTCAGGCGTCGCAATGCCGCCGTCGAGAGCATCGGCAGGCCCCTGGTGAGCGCGCAGATCTTCGCGCTGGTGGTCAACCTCATCGTCGCAATCGGTTTTGTAGGCATTGAGGCCCGCCACGGCGTCGCCTGGCTCAACTGGCTGCAACAGCTTCCTCAAGCCGCCTCGCTGCATCTTGAGAGCCTGCGCCCAACCGGCCTGCTTGACTCGGGTTGGAGCCCGATGGTGTTGATTCCCGTCGCGGCAACGCTCGCCCTGCTCGCCGGGTTGGCCGTCTATCTGGCCGCGGAGAGACAATAGGGAGAGCCCGCTTGCGAAAGGAAGGTCCGCCCCATGGACCGGCGTCTTTCCCGTTCAATGAACTCCTGCATGAGAGCCTTGCTGCTCTGCGCCGCCGGGGGCATAGCCATGGC
>PLSH01000326.1 GCA_003165095.1 Acidobacteriaceae bacterium | reverse complement strand
GCCGTCTATGGATTATTTATGACGCCCCTGGGGTGGAAGTGGGCTGGCTTCGTCTGGGCCTATGCGATCGCATGGGCGCTGAGCAATGATCGCATCAAGCTGCTCGCTTATAAGATTTTTGATCCCGTCAAGGCCGAGCCGAAGCCCGATGCCAAAGCCGAGGCGACGCCTGAAGCCAAAGCAGAGTCGAAGCCGGAAGAAAAAGCTGCGCCGACGCCTGAAGCCAAAGCTGACGAGCCGAAGCCTGAAGCCAAAGCTGACGCACCTACGCCTGAAGCCAAGGCTGACTCATCTACGCCTGAAGCCAAGGCTGATCCCAAGTCTGTGGCCAATGTTGACGAGCCGAAGCCCGAAGCCAAGGCTGACGCACCGACGCCTGAAGCAAAAGCGGAGCCGACGCCTGAAGAAAAAGCTGCGCCGACGCCAGAAGCCAAGGCCGACCCGAAGCCTGAGGCTAAAGCTGATCAGCCGAAGCCTGAGGCCAAAGGCAAGACCCAGCCTGATGTGACCCCACAGCTCGTCAAGCGAGTCCATGAACTGTACGAGCAGCTAGGGCGCGAAGACGTTCAAACCGTTCAGGACTGGGAGAAGGCAGAATCGGAGGTTCAGAAAACCGAACCCCACAAATAAACGGACACGAACAACGAGGCAGGCATGACCGAAAAATCAAACTCAAGAATCAACTCAAAGGATTTCCGCGTGCCGCCAGGCAAAACGAGCCGGCGGGTCATTCGAAGGCTGTGTGAACATCCAAAGTGACCGGCTGCGGCTCGCGATTGAAAGATCAAGGCCTTGGCTTGCAAGAAAACCATGGGGCTGAGACCGAATCATCCAGGCGACCTGAGAGGAGAAAATATGCTGTGCGATCTGAAAGCCTTAATCGGATCTCCCGTTGTAGCGACCGATGGCGAAATGGGAAGCGTCCGCACTTTTCTCTTCGATGACCAGTCCTGGAAGGTTCGCTACCTGGTGGTGGATGTAGGGAACTGGCTTAAGCGGCGCGACGTAGTTCTTCCGATTACCGCGCTCGAAAAGCCTGACTGGACAAATAGAACCTGTTGCGCTCATTTGACCAAGGATCAAGTGCGCAACAGTCCCGACGTTGATGCGGAAAAGCCGGTCTCACGTCAGCAGGAAATTGCCATGCGCGATTACTTTGGTCCGCTGGCATGCTGGGTTGACAGCGAGTTTGGCATGTCGTCCATGCCGACTGGAACCAAATACCCGGTACATACCGCCGAGGTCCTCCATCTGCGCAGCTCCTCACATATGCTGGGTTATCACGTGTGGGCCACGGATGGCGACTTTGGAATCCTCGAAGGGTTTGTCATGGATGAGGCTAGCTGGCACCTCGGCTACCTCGATGTTAGAGGCGGAGACTGGCTTCACAATCGATCGGTGTTCATCCCCACTCGATGGGTACAGTCAGTTTCCTGGGCCGAATTCCGTATCCATCTGCATCACACGAAGACAGGGACATAGAACCTGCGTGGAGGTAGCGTTTACGACGCAGCTGAAACCAGACGCAAGATACAAATTGCGCCCGGCGGAAGGCCATGCGCGCAGGCCTGCGGGAAAGTGCGTTGAATCGGGCTCGCGACGGTCAGGCTGGCCGGGCGCCGAAGGCGGCGAAGATATCATTCGGGCTGCTTGAGCAGCTCGATTTCGGCCTGTTGCAAAGAGATGTCACCGGGAAGCGGCTGAAACCGCGAGAGCACGTCGTCCCCGTTCTGGGAGATGTTCTTGAAGAGCAGCGCGTGGCCCTGGATATGCACATGGGTCTGGGTAATCTGCCAGACCGACTTGCCGGTTTCGCGCCGCTCGACATCGAAGGTACCGCCGGCCTTCAGATCGCCCAACAGCCCGTAACCGAACTTGACGTCGTGAATGAGGCGCCCCTTGAGGCTGACGATGCGGTGCTCCGCGTTGTCGACCATCATGTCCCCTTCCATGGCGGCGAAGACGCGGGTTTCCCAGTCAGGCGGTTGAAAATTGGGGTCCGGGCGGAAGTGCAGCGTAGTGTCGCTTGCGTTGCTTGCGGTGATGGTCCAAACGAAGGCATTGGGCAAGAGCTTCAGCATCTCCGTCGCCTGCTTGTCGTCATGCTGGCCGGCTTTGCGCTGCTTGGCCTGCGCCTGCGCATCCTGAATAAAGCGATCAATCAGGCGGTGCTGTGCGGGCAGAGAGAGGGAGACGCCATTCTGCCGGAGCACACGCCGCAGGTTGCCGTAGTTCGTCTCAGCCACCCACTGCGTGACCGCGGCGGAGGGGACTTCGTAATACAACCAGTGGGAGTGGTCGTCGCGGCTCGCGGCCAGCTCGGTCTGAACAGCCTGCCCGACGATTCCCTTCGCGTCCTGTCCTCCGGCGGCAACAGAGCAACCAGCCAGGAGCGCCAACACCAGCCACTGTCCACGAACGCGCATGAGCTCACCTCCATTTTGCGAACCGATCCGAACTCTAGCCAAACATATTTGAAATCTGTCCCTATCCCTCCGCCAAGCCGGAATTGGTCGTTCCAATCGTATGTGGCAAGCTGATGCGCTGCCGGCACCAGTACTATCCAAGATTGGGCGACGAAGAGTCCGGTCAATTTTGAACAGTCGGGTTTGTCNNGTGAAGTTGTTGAGTATGCGGGGTAGAAGCCAGCCAAACTTGCTGAGCTCTTGTCCCTGTCTCCGAAGCAGATTTACAGTCTTATCAAGCGGGGCATACTTCCTTCTATGAGGATCGCCAGTTCAATCCGCCTGGACCCGGTATCCACAGCCAAGTGGCTCCGGTCGGTGACCGCATAGGCGTTATTCCTGAGCATGCCCCAGACCCGGCTAAACGCCGGGTTTTCCTTTCCTACTACAATCCAGGTTTCTTACTACAAAACAGGGGAAGGTGGAGTATTAGGGTAACTGTATAGCCTATAGTCACAAATTCAATATATAGCTAAACCATTTACTTTGTTATATTTGTATGAAATCAAAGNNGAAAAATGATAAAACTTCGATTCTAAAAAAGCAACGTTTTAGGACGACCTGAATTTTTGCAACAAGACTGCAATTTTTGGTTAGGGTGACGCCTCTGCCTTAGGAAGGCTTAGGATGCCTTAGGAAATAAGAAGGGCTTAGGAAGGCACCTGAAGGGTAGGATTATCTACCTCCGAATCCAGATGATGCAGGCTCTGTCTAAAGATCCTTCAATACTCGGCTGCATCGCCTCCCGCACGCCAATTCGGGGTATCAACCACAAATAAATTTCGCCTGGTTGTCGCGAAAACGCATCGTCTTTCCCCACTATTCGTATGGAGTCCTTTGAGGATTCACCAGATGCATAGTGTGCGGCATGAAACCAGTTTGACACGGGGAAAGACCGAATTGGGCACCCAGTCTATATACCTGATTCGACAGCAGGTCGATCTTTTGGCGAGGCACACGCCGATTCTCCATGGATTCCATCGTGGGGAACGCATCCGTCAACTTCTTCATCCGAATTCAGATCGTTATTTTGGCGGAAAGGAATAGCAATAGCGGCCCGGCGCCAGGATTCCGGTTGGGTCGATGCTGTCCTTGATTTGCCGAATTAGATCCCAACACGGTCCAGTGGCTTGATTGGCAACATGCATGGAATGAATGCCAAGCCGGAAAGGGAACATTCCTGCGCTAAAGAGTTCCGCCTCCAGTTGGTTGTGACAGCGCATTGCCCGGCTGTCTTCACCGGGCGCCTCCCTGTCATAAATGATCGAGATGAAAACTCGGATCGTTCGCGAGGTCGAGGCACTCATTCCGATCACGGGATCGTAGCCGAAAACACGCAGAATGCTTTCGCCGGAAGCAATCATCTTCGCGACCGTTGCGCCGTCGAACGGGATTTCGGGGCACAGCCAGATTGCGCCGCACCGGTCGCGGTCGGGATCGAGATCGCATTCCGGTAACGGTCCACGCTTCCGCGAATAAAGGCTGCGGACATTATCATTATTGGGCACGCCAAGGAATAGCCCGGCCTGCCGGCGAAGGTCCGGCACAGCGACCTCATCGAAGACATTCAGCTCCTGAGAGGACGCTTGGAGTGCCTGAACCGTCAACTCCTGATGTGCCGCCGCCATCAGAGCACTCGGTGCATAGAGACATCCCTGGCAGAACCAGGTTTCGGATGAGTGATCGCCCAACAGAAAGCGCGGGCCGAAAGAAGGTCCCTGTCTTGCATTTAACTTGTGCCCATTCCACAGCGTAAACGTTGAGAAGCCCTTGCCGAGGCTCTCCACCAGCGGCTGGAGCGAATCGACAAAGGCCGCGAGCCCCCCATCGGGAATGCGAGCAGAGACCACCTGCAAACATTTCGGATGGCGGACGAGCCAGAGAGTGGCTCGTGTGACGATGCCGAAGTTGGACTGGGTGAAAAGCCCATCAAGATAGGGGCCGGCGGGCATGGAACTGAGAGAGGTGAGCGGGGTTTCCCCAAAACGCCCGAAGCCCGTGTGAACAACGCTTCCATTTGGGAGGACGACTTCCAGAGAGCACAGATCGGAGAGCTGATCGCGCTGCGGCCCAATGCGATCGCCGCGTTCGACGCAATTGCCGATGACGCTCGCATCCGCGGGACCGCCGATCACCGGAAGAAACCAGGCTGAATTCTGCTCCGACAAGTAACGATGCACCTGCTGGAAGGTGACGCCCGGTTCGAGAGTAATGCATCCGAACCGTTCATCCGACGCGATTACGCGATCAAGCCGCGATAGATCGAGGACCACGGAGTCCTGGACCGGAACACGCGAGCCCAGGCCCCAGTTTCTGCCGCGGCTGACGGGATAGATGGGAATGCCATACTCATTGGCTATGGAGACGCAGCCTGCAACTTGTCCTGAGTTGACCGGCGATATGACCGCGAAAACACGTTCAGACGTGTTGTAAGTCGCGGTCTCCCATATCCGAAGATCGGCTGGGTTCGTCAGCACGGAATCGCGTCCGAGTGCTTCTTCCCACCGCTCTATGGCGACGGAGAGTCGAGAACGCATGTCATTCATGACAGGTTACCGGTCATCGGGATCGCCCGGTCCTTTGTGGACACAAAGGGTACACTTTAGGCATCGTGTCAGAGATCAGCAATTCGTCGGCGCGCGCGGATGCTATAAGCACGTTCCGGGAAGCGGCACAGCGCCATGAGAATTGGCGCGCCGGCCAGAGCGACGCGGACCTGGTGCGCGCCAACCTCAAGTGCATCAAGTTCCATTGTGAGGCGTTCGATATTCCGAGCGAGGTAGTGGATTGCGCTGCACTTGCCGGTTTTGAAGATGTTGTGCGCGCGGCTGGGCGGGGCGTGATCGAATCCTCCGTCAAGGTCATCAACGGGATTGCGCATTCGGCGAGATTCAACATCCTGTGTTCCCCAACTGACAAGCTTTCGTTCCTCCATAAGATGTTTGCGTTCGTGGAAAATCTGGCGAGCGCCGATTGTATCAGGCTCGATCTACAGCCGGTCCGGGAAATGCTGGTTGGAGCCGATCTGAGTCGCGTCAGCCGGATGGTGTGCGGAGTCGACCTGCGGACAGACACAATGGACTCGCGGTTGAAGATATGGGTATTCGCGGATCACGAGCCTGGCAATGCGAACGATCCTGTCGAGCGCGCGCTTGCATCGGGCCGCGTCGATCGCCGGTTCCAATCCATTCATGTTCACCCAGCTTTGCTGCTGGGCTATGATCTTCGTTTTGACGGCGCTACCGCCTTGAAGATGTATCCCGATGTGTGGGAGGAAGAACTGGAGGTTCCCGCGATCCGGAGCCGGTTGTCCGGCGTGTTTTCGAGCGCCGCGATGAGGGTGATACGCGAAGCTTACTGGACGCATTTTTACCTCTCCAGTGAAGAAAAGCAGCCGGCCCTGGACCTGCACCTGAAAAACCCGGATGAGTTTATTGCCCGATGGCTCTCAAACCCCATCGCGGATCGTATTCACCGTGCATACTCCGGGTGCCCGATGCTCGATGTTGTGGCCGCGATACCTCAGAGCGAGTTGGAAAGTGCTCTGATCGAAAACTTCACGCTGTACTACATGCCTGCGGGATTTTGAGACAAGTAAACAGCTGCGCGAGGGTGCAAAGGCAATTGCCGGAAGATTGAGAATGAGTGGACGCAGCTGTTGCCCGCGGAGTTCGGTGGAACACCGATGTCCCGCGAACGCCCTCTCTGGAAACCCCCTTACAAGCCGCCGGAAATCTGCCGGACACCGCCATCGAAGTTGCTCTCCCCGCTGCTGCTTGTCGTCTGCACGATGACCTCAGTCACTCCGGCGCCATTCCAATCGCCAGCAGCCGCGCGAAGTCCGCCCTCGAAAGAACCGCCGCCCGCGATGAATGAATCTCCGAACAGGAATGTGGGGTCGAAAGTGAAGTCTGCGACTCCGCCGGCGACAGAGTCAAGTTCAGATTCTGAAAGTTGGCGAGCGCAGTTTTGACGGAGTTCAAGAACCTCGGCCGGAGTGAAGTCGTAGCCCTCTCGCTTTCCCAACTCGCTGATCGCGAGCGCCGCGTCGGCGGGGCTCTTGTCTGTGGTGGCTGTTTTACTCCGTTCGGCGAGGGCCGGATTCTTAGCGGCGGCCAGCGCAAATTCATGGGCGCTTTGCAAACTCATGGCGATCTTCTCCTTCTGCGCCTTGCCGCAAACAGATCTGGCTGCCTGCGTTCTCTTGCCGTGTGGTTCATGCACCCAACAGACCCCGATGCGGGGTCCTTTGAAATCAATGTGAGAGAGGGCATCGCTGTCCGACGAATGCCCTCTCTGAACTGCGGTTTACCAGCCGCTGAAGATCTGCTGAACCACGCTCTTCGTCTCTTCAATTTTTTGATTCGACGCATTCACGCCGGCCATAACGGACTCTTCCGTCGATCCGCCGGCAATCGCGGTGCCAATGCCCGCCCCAACTCCGGCGCCGATCATTCCACCGCCCATTACCACCTGGCCTCCAACGATGGAGCCCGCCGCCGTAAGCGTGGCCGTCGTGGCGTCACCGGCTCCGCCTGCGACAGAGTCAAGTTCGTGATCGGAAAGTGCTTCAATGTAGTCGAGACGGATTTCCACGGCCTCGGTCGGAGAGAAGTCGAATCCCTCGCGTTTTCCTAAGTCGCTAATCGCGAGCGCCGCTTCGGCGGCGCTCTTATTGGCGGTGATTGTTTTGCTCTCTTCGAGCAGCGCAGGATGCTTGGCGGCGAAAAGAACAAATTCATTGGCGCTTTGCAGACTCATTGTGATCTCCTCGTGGGGCTTGCCGCAAACGGGTCTGGCTGCCTGCGTTCTCTTGCCCTGTGGCCCATACTTCCAGAAACTTCGGTGCGGAGTCCTTTGAAATAGATGATGAAATCGTTATAAATATCCGGAGGGCGGACCCAGGAAGCAGGACCCGATGCGATCAGGAAGGCTTGATCCAGTTCAACTGCGGAATCGGAAGGGAATCCGCGGGAGTGTAAGCGCCCACGCCTCCAACCACGCCATCCAGGTCTTCCTCTTCAAGCTCTGTAAGCAGCCGGAAGACCACTGGAAGCACAATATGCAGCTCGTTCAGATTCTCTTCGTGAACGTGAATCACCACCGAGTCGGGAAAGTTCAAACCGATCTCGGCTTCGATCACCGCCCGGGGGTTGGCGAGCAGGCGCTGACGGAATCCTTCATCCGATTGAGCTCTGGCGGATAAATAATTCTCAAGTTCCCGCCTTTTCTCTTGTTTGGCCACTGAGGATTCCAACGCTCCTGAGACAGAGTAGCAGTTGGTAAGGGGAGCCGGAATTAGATACTTGTTATGGATTTATGATTTTAGAAAGTCGCGCTGGAATCGCAAGCATCTCTCGTGCAGATCCATCCTGGCCGCGCGTCCATGAGCGTCTCATGCAATCTGGCGCTGGGCAAGATCGCGGAAAAGCCCTTCCTGGCCGGCCAGTTCCTCATAGGTGCCGTGCTGTGTGATCCGGCCCTGATCGAAAACATAAATCTGGTCGGCGTTGATAATGGTGCTCAGCCGGTGCGCAATTACGATGCGCGTTGCTTCCAGCGCTTCCAGGCTGCGGCTTACAATCGACTGCGTCTGGTTGTCGAGCGCACTGGTAGCCTCGTCAAACAGCAGAATGCGAGGCCGGTGCACGATTGCGCGGGCAATCATCAGCCGCTGGCGCTGTCCTCCGGAGAGCCCCCCGCCGCCTTCGCTGATTACGGTGTTCATGCCCATGGGCATGGCTTCAATGTCCTTGTCGAATCCGGCACTGCGAGCCGCGGCCCACGCATCGGCGATGGTCAGGGGCGATGCGCCGACGATGTTGGTGAAAATATCGCCATCGAAGACTTTCCCGTTTTGCATCACTACTCCCATTTGCCGGCGCAAAGCCTGGGGATCGATATCTGCCAGATCCATTCCGTCGAAGTAGATCGAACCCGATTCGGGCGTCTCAAAACCAAGCAGCAGCCGGAACAGCGTGGACTTGCCCGATCCGGAATGGCCGACGAACGCGACAAACTGTCCCGGCTTGATCTGAATCGAGATGTCATTGAGAACCAGAGGAAGATCGGATTCGTAACGGAACAAAATCCGGCTGCATTCGATGGCGCCGTGAAGGCGTCCAGGGTCGAGGCTACTGGCTCCCTGCGCTTCCGGAATTGCTTTCAGGATCGGCTTGGCTCGCTCGTATGCGGGGATGATGCCAATCACCGAGATCGCGGTCATCGCGAGGCCCAGCGACGCTCCGAGGAATTGCCCAAAAGCGGCATTGAACGCCACGAATCCGCCGGGAGTGAGCCCTGCTCCGCCTTTCATCATGTTCCAGCCGAAATAGAAGATTGCGATTCCCGTAACGGACGGAAATATGCGACTGAAGATGGTCATCGCGATGGAAACCCGCGCGGCCCTGTTCGAGATCGACTTCTGTTTGGTGAATTCCTCAGCCCAGCGCGCGAACGCCTGCGACTCGGTACCCGACATCCGGAGCTTTGCGATCCCCGACATCAGATCCAGCGTGAGCCCTGAGATCCTTCCCATCACCTCATAAATGGCACGCTGGTTCCTCATTTGGAGCCAGCCGCAACTGGCCGACATAAGAGCCGCGACGAGCACCAGTACGGTCGCAATCAGCGCCAGCGAAGAACTGTATTGGAACAGCAGGATGAATGAGAATATCGAAAAGACGCCGGTCAAAAGAGAAGTCAGCACCGCGCCAGTGAGCATCTGGCGTATTTGCCCAATGGCCAGGCTGCGGCCCACCAGGTCGCCCGAGTTGTATTGCTTGAAAAAGCGCACAGGCAAGCTGAGCAGACGGTCCCAGACCGCCGACTGTACTCCAGCTTCCATGCGGCCCTCCATGCGCATCATGGCCACGTTTGCAGTCAGAGAGATGAGAAAACCGGTGATGCTGGCGGCGAAAAGCATAATGGCCATCTGGTAAAGCTGGCCGCGCTGCGCGCCGGGAATAATGGTATCGAAAAGAATCCCGGTGGCGACCGGCATCAGCAGGGCCAGCAGCCCGGTGGCCGCGCCAACTGCCAGCATCGTAAACACGTCGCGCCAGGTGCCGTGAAGCCCGAACAGCAACAGGTCGCTCCAGCCGAGAGGCCGCGGCGGAAAGGGCCGGTAAAACATTACGGCCTTCGGCGCAATCGACGNNCGAATCAATGCCAACGCGACCGCCGGAGCGTTCCCGGTTTCCGAAGGACGAAAGGCAAGCAGCGGACCGTTGTCCTGTTTCCACCATGCGCCCTTCAGAACCACGTCGCGATAACGCACCGAGGAAGCACGGGCCAAAACAGCGGCGTCGTTGAGGGGGTTGCCCGATGCAGTGAATCCTTTCGGCATGCGCATCTCAACCCCGAGATGACGGCCAATCATCCGGCACGCGGCAAGCACATTCATCCCGGTTCCGGGCGCCGCGATTTCCGCGTCCTCTCCGATGTGCAAAACGGAACCCAGATCGCGAAGCGCGCGATTCACGGTTGCCGACCGTGCGTCGTCCTTCAGTTGCAGCCGCGCAGTTTCGGTCTGTTCGATTGCCTCGCGCTTATCGGCAAGCGCCTCAAGCGAGGTTTTGTGGAGAGCGCTGAGATCGTGGAAAGCGGTGCTCGCGTCGAGCTCAGCGGCTTCGCGGAGTTCGCGCATCCACAGCTTGAGCGGATCGCCCTCAGCTTCTGTCCTGGGCATAGACTCCAGAACCGCTCCGGACCGCGGTTGGCAGACCATGGTCACCGTTCGGCCTTGCCACTCGGCTCTGCCCGTGCCAAGCACCACTCCGCCGGCGGCCACGGTCAACGCATGGAAAAGCGGGCCGATAAGTTCCTCGCCCTCCACATCCACCAGAAACAGGTCGGCGTTGCCTTGCTCGACGAGCCAGGTCTTCGATTCGTCAACCAGGAGAAAGCGGTCGGTGGTCTGCTTTTCGTTCATCATGTTGTCACGATCAGGCGGCTGTAGGGTCCAACCGTGGCCATCATCGAGGCGTGCGTTCCTCGCTGAACAATCTTCCCCCGCTCCAGTACGATGATCTCGTCGCAATCGCGGATTGTACTCAGCCGGTGGGCAATGATGATGCAGGTGCAGCCGCGGCGGCGAATGCTCTCTCCCACTTCCAGTTCAGTCAGCGGATCGAGCGCGCTGGTCGCTTCATCGAGCACCAGGACGCGTGGATTTCCGCACAGGGAGCGAGCGATTTCAATCCGCTGGCGCTGTCCGCCGCTGAAGTTCCGACCACCTTCTTCCACCTTGTACTCGTAACCGCCCTTTACTCCGGCGATCGTCTCATGAATCTCCGCGTCCTTGGCGGCCTGCAGCACGGTTGCATCCGGCACCGTTGAATCCCACATGGTTATGTTGTCGCGCAATGTGCCTTCAAACAGAACGATCTCCTGATCGACCAGCGCGACGGAATCGTTGATGAGGCGGCGAGGCAGATCCTTGCGCGGAACACCGTCGAAGAGCACCTCGCCCTCCCAGGGTTCAAAGAGCCCGCAAATAAGTCGCGCAACGGTCGATTTCCCGCTGCCCGAACCGCCGATGATGGCCACTCGCTGGCCCGGCCGCAGCGTCAGGTTGAGGTCCCGGATCAGGGGTTCCTCCAGCCGGCTGTAGCCAAACGTGATGTTGCGCAGTTCCACGTATCCATCCAGCCGCGACCGATTCTCGAACCGCGGAATCGGAGCAGGGGTCCTGGTCAGTTGCGGGTCGACCGGATTTCGCAGCACGTCATCAAGCCGCGTGACGGTGCCCTTCAGCTCTTGAATCTGACCGCTCATTGACAGCAGCGAGGTCACCGGACCGGTAAACGATGCCATCAGAGCCTGAAACGAAACCAGAGATCCCATGGTCAAAATGCCATCCATGACGCGGATTCCACCCAGGCAGATCATGATGGCACCGTTGAGCTGATTCAGAACCGCGGGTATCGCCGACACGAACATCGAAGAGCGGGCAAGGTCTTGTTGGGCATTCAGCAGTTTGGCGTGATGTCCCGCCCATTTGGAAAAGAAATCGGATTCGCCGGCGTTGGACTTGATGGTCTCAATGCTCTGCAAACCCACCATGGACGTGCTCATCACCTTACCCTGAAACTGCAACAGCTTCTGGTTTTCTTCCACACGGAGCCGGGTCACCAGTTGCAGCGCCACCAGGTCCACGATCACCATGAAGACGCCGAAGGCGGTCAGCACCATGTCGAATTTGACCAACACGACTGCATAGAACACTGCGAGCATCGCACTGAGCACGCTGGCGGTCAGTTGGCCCGCAATGATCGAAGCCAGCGAGTCGTTCAGCGCCACGCGCGAGCCAATCTCTCCGCCAAAGCGCTGCGCGTAGAACTCCATGGGAAGGCGGAGCAAATGCCAGAAGAACTTCGCCGACCCGGAAATCGACAGTTTCATTGCCAGGCGCTGCAGAATGTAAGACTGCATCCACGTCAGCGCAGCCATCAGCAGCGCGGTCAACGCCATGATTTCGAGCAGGGGCAGGAGCCAGTCGCTCAGGCCGCCAATCAAAATGCTGTCAAGAAATACGCGCGTATAAACCGGATTCAGAAGTCCCGGAACCACTAATGCCAGACTGGCCAGGAACAGAAACAACAACGACATCCGGCTGCCCGGCAAACGCGCAAGCAGCGCCTTCCACACGTTGGGCCGAGTACCGCCTGGCATGAAGCCGGGACCTTTCTCAAAGGTCAGCACAATGCCCGAAAATGAAAGATCGAATTCCTCCCACGCCACCTTGCGACGTCCCGATGCGGGATCGTTCAAAAATACATAACCGCCCTTGAATCCCTCCACCGTGAGGAAATGATTCATGTTCCAGAAGACGATGAACGGCGGCTTGAGCGTCAGCAGAGCGGCAGGCTCTTTGCGCCACCCTGCGCAGTTGAGGCCGTGGGTCCGCGCGGCCTTGAGCATGTTGCTGGCTTTGCTGCCGTCGCGGGATACGCCGCAATCCACGCGAAGCCGCTCCAACGGGACGTGGCGTCCGAAGTACCCGAGCACCATGGAAAGGGCCGCGGCGCCGCACTCCACTGCTTCCATCTGCAGGATCGACGGCGTGCGGACACGGCGATAACTCGGCTTGCCCGGCTCCATCCTATTGCACTCCCATCAGCTTTTTGAGGAACGGGAACACCAGCGTAATCGGCTTTTGAGTACGTGTAACGATCTGTGCCGAGCACAACGTGCCCGGCGTGACCTGCGTCTCCGGACCGCGCGAACTCGACCACCGGAAACCCGACGGCGTATCCGTCGACCGGTCCATCGCGACATCAACCTCCGTCACTGTGCCGCGTGCGCTCAACGATGCCACGAGGGCGTCGTTTTCAAGCAGGGTCATCATCCCGGCGTTGGTTGCCGGATAGTGGGCCACGAACGTGACCTTGCCGCGAATAAACCCGAACTCCTCGCGCTTTGCGGTCGACGGGGAGATTTCAGCTTCCATTCCCGCCTTCACATCCTTCACCAGAATCGACGGAACATAGATCACGGCGAGGACCTGGCCGTCATCCGGCTGCACGCTGATCACGGGCGTCCCGGCGGTAATCATCGATCCGGTGTAGATTTTCTCTTCCACGACTTCGCCGCTGATCGGCGCCACCACGTTGGACGTTCGCTGGAACTGGTTGCGCATCGATTGCAGGCGCGCTTCCTGATCGTTCACTTCCAGTTGCCGCTGCTTCTTGACCTCGCCGGGTTGCCACGTGGACTGAAACATCTGCGCGTCCACCTGGGTGATCTCCGCCTGCAGGCGCCCAATGGCCGCACGGAGCGCGACCTGGCGCTGCTGCGCATCCACCAAAGGCTGCCGGGTGATGAGTCCTTTATTGAATAGTTGTTCATTCACGGTAACTTCGTCCGCGGCGATCCTCTCCATTTTTTCTTGCGCGGCGATCTCGGTCTTCGCGTTCTCGCGCTGCACGCTCAGGCTTTTCAACTGCAGCTTGGCGTCGTCCTCGCGCAACGATACGGCGTCCGCTTCCTGGCGGCGGAGTTCCTCCAGATGCTGCTCGGCGGCGGCAATGTCGTCGTTCGATAAGGGCTGATCAATCTCTGCGACCACCTGGTTGACACTGACGTGATCCCCAACCCTCACCTTGAAGTCCTTCACCAGTCCGGTTCCGCTGGAAGAGATGTTGTAGACCCCTCCAGGCCGTATGATCGTGCCTTCTCCGATCGACTTGGTTGGAATGCTGCCAGTCAGTGACCAAACGCCTGCCGCGGTCAATGCCACCAGGATCGCCAGCAGCGACGTCCAGTAAAGGGGACCGGCAACTCGCATCGTCTGGTCCAGTTGCTCGGGAGATGAGAGCTTGTCCAGCGCCACTTTGCGAAACAGTTCGTTGTTCATTGTGATGCGCCTGCCTTCGCTTCGGCCGGAAGGGATGGCGGCGTAGTGAAGAGGTCCGCATCCACAAACCCAGTCTGCTGATCTGGAGCCACAATGGTGCTGGTTGCCACCCGCAGGCGCACCAATGCCTGCAAATACCCAAGTTGAGCCTGGACTTCGCTTGCAAGCGATCCCGTCAGGCGGTCTTCAACACTGATGGTATTCATCACGTTTCCCGCCCCCATGCGCAGCTTCTCGTGCTCCGCGTCAACCGAGTTGCGATAGAGTTGCACTGCCTCGCGCATGCGCCGCAGTTGCAGGGCCTGGCTGCGAAATCCCAAAAGCGCTGGCGCGACTGCCGCCGCAGTCCTTCGCGCCAGGTCCTGGTATTGCAAATCGGTCTGCCGTGCCGCCGCATTCGCCTGCTCCAGGGCGCCTGCGGCCGCATCCCGGCCTGGCGCAAACCGGTAAGTGATGCCTGCCGTGATGTCCTCGCCGCGAATGGCGTGGACCGGCGCAGTAACGTACTGATCGATGCGCGTTCCCTCGTACAGCCCAGTCACCCCGGTGGCGACCTTCACGCTCAGATCCGGACGCAGTGCATCGCGGGAGGCGCCGGCTATGCGCTGCGATGCCTCCTCACGCTGCTTCAATGCCTGCAGCTCCGGCTTGCGTTCAAGCGCAAGCTGAATATAAAGCCCGATGGATTTGGAGTCCGTCGGAATATCCTCCGGCGCGACCTCTTCGGGAAAACCGGCTGAGATTTCGGGAAGCGCTGACATTTCTGTTGCATCCAGGCCCATATCGATCGCCAGTTGCTGCCGCGCCTCCACGAGCCGCTGCTCACCGACCAGGCGATTGGACTCTCGAACCGCCAGGTTTGCTTCGGCCTCATTGATGTCGGTTCGTGGAATGCGGTCTGCCTCAATCAGCGACCGGACGCTTTCAGTCAGCGCCTTGGCGCTCGATTCCGACTCGCGCAATACTTCAAGTTGCTTCCCCGCCGCAACCGCAGTCCAGTAGCTTGACGCCACAGTTGCAAGCAGGCCGGAGATGGTTTCATTCACCTCGAACTGGGCGGCCTTCAGTTGTTTGGCCGATGCTGCCTCCTGTGCGTCCACCACCGTGCTCCCGCGTCCGCGCAGCAGTGGCAGGGTTGCCGCGACCTGGATTTTGCCCGCATTGATGCCCTGCCGATTGGTCAGATTGTCGGTGACGCGCGAATCCGTGATGCTGGGATTGACAATAATTCCGTTGCGGAATTCCTTCGTGCCTGCGAAGTCTATCTGGCTGGTGTTGGTCGTTGCCGAATTGAAATTGAAATTGTCGTATTGGCTGTACTGAAACTCTTCAAATCCGGTAAGCGCACGAAAAGTGTGTCCCTGCAATGCGTCCCCGGAGAGCAGGAGATCGAATTGGCCGGAAGCCTGCTGCAACGCGCCTCGCTGAGAGATCACCTGCTGTTCTTGAATGCCCAACTGCGGATGCCGTTCGAGCGTGGTCTGGAGCGCATCTGCCAGCGTGAGAGGCGCCTGAGTTTGCCCTGCCGCAGTGCATCCCGCCGCCATAACCGCAAGCACCGCACAGGGGACGCCCCACCTGTTTCCCTGGTCTCTCATAAGACTTGTGCACCCCATTCAGCATCCTGGACGAACGGCTCTCCAAGCCGGAGCGTTGCGTCCCTCGTCAGATATCGAGCACGGTTCGAATTCGTTGGCCCAGAATCTCAATCAGATCAAGTAACTCTTCTTGCTTTTTCCTCAGCGTAATGGTTTCCAGTACGCGCCCGGTCGCGGTCTCCTCCACCTTGATCCCAACCATGATCTGGCCGCTCACAGATAAGAACGAGCCGCTCATGCTTATGTTGACCGCCTGCTCTCCAGAATGAGCCTCTTGCGCGGAACCGGAGCCGAATTNNTGCATGCCCAGCGCACCTTCCGATTCCGGCGCTTCGACCTCGACCGAATCGGGCGACGGCGCGGTAGGGGACGACTCAATCAGGATTTGAGCGTCTCTATTCTCCAACCGTACTTTTGCAATGAAGCGATAACCGCGCTTGGGTAGCGTCTCAATCGCATTTGGGATACCGCCTTCCGCTAGAAGCCGGCGAAGAATGCAGATGTTCTGCGTGACACTGCCCTCTTCCACGTACAGGCCTGCCCACACCTGCTCAAGAAGCTGGCTCTTCGGAACAACGTTACCTGCGTTTTGAACGAGAATGAAGAGGGTATCAAAGCTCTTGACGGTCAGGGGCACCACCACATCGCGGCAAAACAACATCCGATTCCGCGCGTTGATTGCGAATGAACCAAACAAATAGCAATCGCCCGAAGGGGCCGGTAACGGCGCGCGAACCAGCACAGGTTTCGAACTCATGGATGTTGGGGACCGCTGTATTGCGGGTTGGAAGTGCAACCAAAGGCAAACGGAGACTCATGGTTTGAAAATTGACTGGCTCCAGGAGTTCCGAAACGGGGGGGAAACCCATCGGGATAAAGTGGCCTAGTCGGTTCAGTTGGGGAACAAAGCTGCAATTTCGTTCGGCTCCCAAGAGTCCTCACCATCAAAATATGAGATTCTGTTCCGGAAGCCTGTTTCGCAGAATAGCACACTGTGCGGCGGCGTGTGGATCATTTATTGGCTACATTTGCGGGAAATTCACCCTCAAATCCCGGTCTGATTTTGGTCTGCCGCTCGCCAGAATTCCACCCGCGGCAAAATGCAAGCAGGACTCCCTAGAGCCGTTTCAAAAACAGCGGAGGAGGTAGAAAGAAGCTGTTTTTTATTTTGCCAACCGGCGCCAAAGCTTGTATGCTTCACCGCTACTGCGAAACGAGAGCATGAGTGCGCACCCACGCACGAGAGGGCACAATGGCAAACCAAACCAGCAACACGGACCCGGGCACAAATCGCCGCAATGCGCTTAAACTCATGGCCGCCGGCCTGGTCGGCATGGCGGCCCTTCCTGCCGCCGCCGTCGCCAAAGAGTCGTACGAATCCTCCGGCCTTTTCGCGATCCCGAACACCGAAGAGGATGCCCTCAGTCTTCTGATGACGGGCAACCAGCGATATTTGAAGCAGGAGCTCACCAGTTGTTCGGCGAACATGGCCGAACTGCGCAAACACTCCGAGGCCCACCAGGAGCCCTTTGCTGCCATCCTCTCTTGCGCTGATTCTCGCGTGCCAGTCGAACTGGTCTTCGATCAAACCCTCGGCCAGCTCTTCGTCTGCCGTGTGGCCGGCAACATCGCTACGCCGGACACCATCGCCAGCCTCGAATATGCGGCCGCCGCGGTGGGCGTCAAGCTGATCCTGGTCGTCGGTCACACCAACTGCGGAGCCGTCAAAGCCGCGGCCGCCAATAAGCCGGTCCCCGGTCAGGTCAGCACACTCTTCCAATACATCCACCCGGCGGTGAAGAACACTCCAGATCTCACCGAAGCGAGCCGCAAGAACGCCATCCTGCAAGCCACCACCCTCCGCGAAGCATCACCGGTCCTCGCCGAACTCGTCGAGGGCAAGAAACTCCTGATCAGAGCTGCCATATACGACGTGAGCAGCGGCTATGTAACTTTGCTTGACGGATAAGCTGTCAATGGCGCGCCGCCAATTGCTTACATTCCCCGAATGCTTCAAGTTCCGGGCGAGTAACCGGCAAACCGTCTCCAACCCTATTTTCGTCCTTCCCAGGGTCCCTGGCGTGGCTCCCACCAGGGTTAGCGACGGATAGGCGACTACAGGCCCATTACTCGAAAATTGAAGACTTCACCACGGGCGCTGGACGAGTGCATCCGCGATTATGGGCTCACCGACAGGGGCTCACGCGGGTACTCACGCGGGCGTAAATGCCGATCCTCATAGGAGGCTCTACGCCCAGTAGCAGAGAGTCGGTTAATAATGCGGTGGTTTCCGCTCATCTCTCTTTGACCCACAGTTCCATGCAAGCGAGCCAGGTGGGGACATTTCCGCTTTGAAGCCGCACTCGTTAACTTCTGGAAGCATTGCGGCTGCTGTTTGGCCAGGACGCTGTCCCGGCTCAGGCAAAATGTCCTATACTCTTTGTTGCATGAGGCAAGCATTTCCAGCCTGCCAGACGCCTGTTTGCGGAGGTTCTCTTCCCGGTCTTGGATGAGAGGGTTACCGCCGCACAACGTACTCCCGCGAGATTGCCGAGAAGGCGATGAAGATTGCCGGTGAGATCTGCATCTATACCAACGACCACATCACCATTGAGGAGTTGAAGGGATGACGGTTGACCCGGATGATTCTCGACCAATTGACCTTTACCGTCAGTTTGATCTCAGTCGCGACGCTGGAAGGGTTTTAGCCGCAGCGCTCGCCCGGTTGATAGAGGCGTATGAGTCGAACCCCGACAGGGCACGACACGCCGTTTCATGGGAACATCTACTGCCGGGGAAGGGCCGCTCCCCCAACCCCATCTCCGAACGGGACGAAGCAAGCGCCAGAAGATCTTCCGATGCAGCCAAGCGAGTCGTTCAGACCTCGATGCTGCACGATGGGAAGGCCCCCCTATCGGAGTACTTCCAATTGCTCGATGACTGGAATTTGATATCTGACCGCGCTGAGGAGGAGTCGTTCAAGCTTGACGAATACCTGGGATCGAATCACTCCAATTGGGCGGTCACTGGAGAGGGCCTAACCCCTTCCGAAAAAAGGCGGTTGCAGGGATGGAGTATGGAGGACGTTGAGCGCCTCAGATCTCGCGATCCAGAACTTGTGAGCGAATATCGGCGAGAGCTTGAAAAGGAGGCGGTTGCGCATGCCGAAAAAGGAAAAGATTACAGAGAATGGGAAGAGAATCGAAAGATATGGATAGAAGCCAGGCTCGCGGACATTGATTCCGCAGTGGATTCCAAAATACTCCTTGCACGTAGGAATGATCTGGATGCCCGGTTTTCCAGATGGGTGCAAATCGAAAAGCTGCGAACTTCCGCAGAGGATAACGCGAGCTTTTTATTGTGGGCTGAAACACCGGAAGACGCCCGCCCAGAAAAACCGGTCCGGCACAAGGGAAGCTTCCCAGAATCTCTGAGCCCCGAGATGAGAAACATCTACGAGACAATTGAGGAAAAGCAATTTTGGCGAGCCCCTAGCCGCGAGGCTGTCGATGAATATGAGGCATTAGTCGGTCAGCTTGTGGCCCTGAGTAAGGAACTGTCAATCACCCCGGGAATTGCGAGGGAAATGGCCCGGAGTGAAAGCGGAAGGGCGCAATCAGAACTCAGGTTTGGACCCAGGGTTCCAATTCCTACTGACTACGGTTGGTACGAGTACTGCAGTCTCGTCATGGACGATGAGGCCAGTTTCCAGAGGGAGATTGACGATGAGGTTCGGAGAAGTGGAAACCTCTGGATACATTGGGCCAAAGAACTGGTAGGGATGCTGCCTACCGTCACAAGGAGGGCAGTTGAACTCGGCAAACATCCAATATCGGAAATCCCCAAAGATCGCGTTCCGGAGAGCCTGAGGGTTCTGTTTGAGCAGGCGCATATGCTTTACATATTTGATTTCGATATTCCCTGCTTATTGACTTGCGGAGGCCTCGTGGAAGAATTAGTAAGAAAAGAGTTTCCGGACTTGAACGATAAGTGGTCAATAAAACAAAGCCTGGAACACAAATCGGTAAGCTGGAAGTCAAAGGTTAACGACGTTGTCTCTCAGTATCCGAAGTTCCAATCTGCCAAGAGGCATCTGTTGGATATTTGGTATGTTCGAAATGATGCTGCGCATGATCCTGCTAAATACCTCACTGCAGGTAAGAGTAGTTCGGAGGAGATATTGCGGAAGACTCGCAAAGTTCTTGAAGTCTTCTTTGAAGTGGCGAAGCCGCAAGCAGAAGAGATCTAACTTCTCAAACTATTGCAATCTACGTCCCCGCTTCCGCTGAAGAACGGGATCTCTCGCTGGACTAGACGGAGGCCCCGGCCATGCTCCGGCGCACTGGAGTTGTCAACCGGGACCGACGCGATTCTGTGGCCAGCCCGGAGGCCTTCCCAGGCGCTCCAACGCGTCCCCGTACGTTCCGCAACCGTTCCCCCGCCAACGAGTTTCCACCCGCCCTCTCGGCGCCTCTGTTCGCAAGACGGTCCCCGGGAAGGATTCAGATTGTACGTGTGACCCATTCTGAGTGATCTGCGGATTCAGGGAGGGGGGCCGAATGAGATGCCTTCTCCTGTAAATCAGTCTTCCCACGGATTAAGAAGCGTCATTTCATTTTCAATGCCTTCATCCTCCCAGGGATAAAACAGCGTCGATTCCTTTTCATCGTCTTCAGCAGCATTCATCAATTCTTCTTCAAGACAGTCTTGTTCTTTATGCCAATGTGGTCGGTTCGTAGCTTCATCCCACTGAATTTGGAAAAGACGCGCTGGGCAATCATTAGCCAGATAGAGTTTCTGGCTTCGTTCAATGAATACCCATTCTTGAGACATGGCAACAGAAGATTGATGGGTGTTTGAAAACCACAGTGGGAAAGCGGAAGTTTGAGAAGAGGTTTGTAGTTGATCAATCGGACCAAGACAACAAGTGGAACGAAGCGATGTTCGTTTGTCCGGAACTTGTCGGTCCATACTTGAGTCATTACCGCAGGGAAGCGAAGAACGCTATGATCCGGAATGCATTGCATTTGTGGCCCAAGATCGTTCGCGCAAGCAAGAAGATTGTGTAACGAGCACCGCAGCTGATGGACTTGAAATCTAGTGCTCCTCAATGCACGCAACGAAAGTCCGTAGCGGGGCCGAGCGCGGCAACCCTGATTGACGGCTAATTTTGGCGTTTCACCTAACTAAAACCTAACTAAACGACTAGAGCCACCCGAAGGCGGCTCATTTTAAACAACTTAGAATCATATGGTGCCGAAGAAGGGAAATGCGCTCAGATCGCCCGAAAAATCGCTGTCCGATAGGTTTTCTTCTGTTATTTCAATAGGATACGAACGTTCGTCTCCCTAGCTGCGAGGCTATATAGACCCTGCATTGCCCTCCAGAACGGCAATTCACCTAACTATACCTAACTAAGAAAATTTGGGTAGAAAGCGCCACGAGGGAGTATCAGTTCTCACCCTCTGATAAAGGATCGTGAGATCGTGGCCAATAAGAAAGTTATCCTGCTGCGCTACTGCAAGACCGAAAACGGTTGGCGCCGCTTCCCCGTTGTGATTGGCAAAACCGGCAAGGTCAGGCCCGATGCCGTTTTGGCGAACGGGCAGGAACGAATCTACCCTGAGGGCTACTACTGCATCCGGACATACGAGGGCAACAAGCCAAAATACACCAACATTGGGACAGACCCCACCGAGGCGCTCCTGCTTCAGCAGAGGGAGGAGAAACTGCTCACGGCCCGCGATTCGGCACAGGAGGCCGGCACCGAGATCGTTGAACCGACCGAGCGCAAGGCGTTGAGAGATTGGGGAACGGAGTTCCTGTACCAGAAATCTCTCGAACCGCATCGCAGCCGGGACACGATGGATGGTTACAGGGTCATTCTCAAGGAGTTTCTTGCCGGATGTGGGGTAGATTCCCCGGACCAAATCCAGGCCGTGGACATCCTTCGATACTGTGCCGGACTCGATCGGCAAGGTCTGACAGCTCGCACTCGCTCCAATCGCTTTGGCTCTCTCTGCACTTTCCTGCGGTTCTGCAAATTGGATGTGAACGATATTCTTACGCGTGAAACCCGGAGGAAGTTAAGCAAATTTCCCAAGTGCGAGCCGACGGCGTACACCCAGGGTGATCTGGAGCGACTTCTATCGGTTTGTGACGACTACTACCGGCTTCTGTTCATCTTCCTGACGAATACCGGCTTCCGTATGCAGGAGGCCATGCACCTGACTTGGGCCGACGTCTCGTTCGTGGACTCTGTTGTTTCAGTCACACGGAAGCCGGGCGTGTTTGAAGTCAAAGACTATGAGGAGCGTTCAGTGCCATTAGTGCCGAGCCTTGCAATTGAGTTGCTCAAGTGGAAGGAGCGGCGGCAAAACAACCGCCTCGTATTCGGGACCCGAACAGATCGACCCAACAATCACTGGCTTGAGTATCTGAAGGTTTTTGCGACCAAGGCGGGTTTGAATTGCGGCGCATGCGCGGGTTGCAAAAAGGACGTTCCTGAGTGCCAGAAGTATCGCATACACAAATTCCGGGCAACCTATGCGACGCGCCTGCTAAGGAATGGCGTGGATGTCAGAACCGTCCAGAAGCTCCTCGGCCATTCAAGTCTGGACTCCACGCTCCGATACCTTCAACCTGCGATGGGCCGAGCTATGCAGGAAAGCGTGAGCGCAGCTTTGCTGGCAGCGTCCTCTGGGGAATAGTGGCGTGCAGCGCGAGAAAGTTGGCGGCGTCCTGGCCATCAATCCGGATCGATGTGCCAATTCTGTAAGCGTTCAACTTTCCGGACTTCACCAACTTGTATATTAGTTTGGGGCTCACTTCGAGGAAACCGGAGAGGGCCTCGACAGTCCACGCACCGCGCTTGCGGCGAACCTGTTCAACGATTGTTCCCCGGTCGGCACCGAGGCCCAGAGCCAAATCAGCAATCTCGTCATTTAACATGGCCAGTTGATACTGTGCAGCATGCAGTTTCCGAGAATTCAATCCAGATACTGTTGCCAGGAATCGACCGGTATTCGCTATTCGTCCAGAGGTTCGCATATTGTCCAATGGACTCTACCGAGCGAACCTGTGCGCCTACGGACTGCCAGTGCTCAGCGACCCGATTTCGGAGCAGTTCAAGCTTTGTCCTGGACGAATTTGGTCTCAGCCCATCTCCACAAGCGAGGGTTCTCCAAGGCCATTCCTTCGCGGGGGGGCCTTTTCATTTTGATAGGGTGCGAAAGTATTCCAGCGGCTTACCGTATTTTTGCGCAAAATCTTCAAGTTCAATAAACGACACATACCGCTTGCCGTTCTCGGCGCGAGAAATGACTTCTTGCGCTTGCGCGGCCTCATGCTTTCCGGGGTGGGTCAGATGCATACCAGCCTCAGTTTGAGTGAGACCGGCATCTTTGCGGGCGTTTTGGAGCAACTGGCCGAGGCGTTTCCTGCGCGGTGTTGGTAGCGGCATAACACCAGCGTAGCAGAATATGCTGTTTGACCTCTAAATATGCGATTTCGACTCTAAAACCATGGACCTAAACAGTGCAATTCGCACATGTCATTCCATATCAATGACTTGCATTATTTTCTCGGGAAAAATCAAAAAAACTGCGATTAGAGACCATGGCCGAATGGGACTGGGGTTTTGGTCTTGGTCTGGCCACAAGGAGGATTTGTGAAACACGAGGAAGTAGTCACCGTTGATATGGCAGTGGAAGAAGCGGTAGCAGGCGGGGAGAAAGAAGCCACGGGGGAAATTTCCCCCAAGCCTCAGAAGCCGCCCAAGGAAATGAGCGATGTGGAACTGGATATCTACGTCCAGGAGTGGGACGCACTGGTAGCGGCGTCGGCATCGACGCTTAGGCGTAACCGGAGGATTCTGGGTGGTGCATTGTTTGAAAAGCGGGAACGCATCCGGGTGTGTCGGGTTGCGGGGCAGGAAACCATCAATTGGGCTGATTGGTGCGCCTCTCTTGGTCTCGACCGCAAGTCGGCTTTTAACCTTGCGGAGCAGCATCGCATTGTGAGTAACGCGCCGGACAATCTCTGTGCGGCGGCTGACCGTGCCGGAATTGATCTGTTCAGGCCCCAGGTGACGAGGCGGCTCAAGGTCATCAATGAGAAGTTGGAAGGTTTGGGCTGCACTGATGCTGAGTTGCCTGATCTGCTCCGGCAGCTCGACGGTGACTTGTTGCGTGACCTTGATGCGCAAGCTGACGCGGCTGAAACCAGTGAGTCGGCGTCGGTGCAGCCCAAGGCTATGAAGTTCAAGCCTAGTAAATCCGTCAGCAAGGCTGGAGCCACCGTTCCGACCGTGACGCAGGGGACTATCACCCAGGTCACCATCAGTACGGCCCCAGTGCGTCGCGCACCGCGCGAAGCCATCGACACCATCGTTGCAGACACCCCGCAGGAAGAGCGCGAGCAGTACCTGTATGCGTGCGCTCAAGAGATTGCCGCCCGTTTGAAGGGCAGCAAGTATCGCGTCACTGTTGCTGTATTGGCGAACCAGGAACTCAACCGGGCGGCGTAAGGCGTTCCTAACCCATACAAGAAAAGAGGAAACATGAATAGCAAGTCTAAGCGGATTGCACGCACTAAGGAGGAACGCGATAACCAGCGGGAGCTGAGGCGTGAATTCAAGAAGTTGCTCTTGGCGATTATTGCCACGCTGGGACGTGGGGATGCTGCTTGGGACTTTATCTCGCCCTTGTTTAGCCACGTGAAAACCGTGGACACCGTGGACATCGATGTCCTTCGCGAACCGATCTTTGAGGTCTATTACGCCACTACTCATGCGTTGGCAGGACCGTACCGTGACGAAAACGACACACCGGAGAGTAGGCGGCTGGCTCATAGCATCCGGAAGCGTTGGGCGCGTCGCGAGGCAAAGACAACAGAGGCTACAGCTTAACCACCATATGGGCGGCGTAAGTCGCCCCACAACCACAAGGGAGTTTTATGGAACAGCGTCTACAACATCTTCTCGGTTTTGTTACCGAACGTGAGTCTATCCGTAGAAAGCGCGAAGCTGGCGAGGAGTGGCCGTGGACCGACAATTCAATCCTCCGCGACTACAAGTTCTGCAACATTGAACGCGAACACGATGCCGTCTCAAAGGGCATCTCCGCCCTTTACCGCGAACCCCACAAGGATGACTCTGACCTGTGGTTCGCCCTGCTTGTCGCTCGCCGTGCTGTCAACTGGCCCGACACCCTGAAGGAGATTGGCTATCCGGTCCCGTGGAATCCCGACCGGTTCAAGACGGTGGTTCGGGCGCGCCAAGCTGTCGGCCTCAAGGCCTTTGAAGCGCAGGCGTACAAGGTCATGGTGTCTGGGCAGCGGGGTGAACAGGCTGACCTCATTGTGGACCGGGTGCTCAATCCCATTTGGCTGCGCCGCGACTACTACCGCCCCCGCCCGACCGATACGCTGGCAACTTTCTCTGCCAGGTTGAGCGAAGGCCCGTTCATGGGGGGCTTCTACTCCGGCCAGGTTATCGCAGACCTGAAGTACGTGCAGCTTACTGACGCGCCGGACTGGTGGACGTTCGCCGTGTCCGGGCCGGGGTCTCGCCGTGGCCTGGACCGGGTGATGGAGCGCGCACCGCGCAAGTATTGGCCGGAGTCGGAGTGGTATGCGGAATTCAATCGGCTCTACGCCGCCATGAAGCTGCCGATTCATGACGCAACGGGACTAACTCTGCACGCCGCCGATTTTCAGTCGGTGCTCTGCGAATACGACAAACTGTGCCGGCTGCTCAATGGCGAAGGAACCCACAGCGTGCGCCGGTATGTGTATGCCGGGTTGCCGAAGGCCAGCTAACCGTCAACGTGGGGGCTGGTTGATACTTGCTGGCCCCCCAACCAAGCCAATAGGAGAATTTGCATGAAGAAGCAGCTTTACACCGGCGAAGAAACAATGCCGGAGTCGGTGACGTTGACTCCGGTCCAGTTCAGGAAGTTTGCTAACAATCTGATCCGCGATTACAAGATGCAGTTGGAGATGAATGGCGAGGAGGACCGCTATTACTACGCCTCACTGCTGTCTACAGCGCTGTCGAATGCGACCTGTGCCATTAAGGGACTGGACGCGTTCTTTCCCGCTGCATTCGCAATCGAGGAGCGGGAGCACAGAGTCTGGGAGCGGAAGCACAAGGCAGCTTAACCACAACCGGGGTCGAGCAACCGGCCCCGCAACAGATTCACTGGAGGCAATAAATGGAACCAGAACTCACTGAACCTGAGAAGAATGTTCAGCCGCACGATGTTTTCAGCAATGCACTGGATGCTGTTATTGGCTTTATCGAGGACGAGTGGGACAGCGACTATGACACTCATAGGTACAACCTCAATGCGTCTCTGGTGGCGCTCAACGTAACCGCTGCTAATGGCGGAGTCGCTCAGGATGTTCTCTCTAAGCGTTTGAAAAAAGTCGGGCTTACGATGGATGCATAGCCACCAATCGGGGCCGTGTGCACCGGCCCCGAACCACTTCTTGGCCCGGCTGAGACTTGCCAAACGGTGTAGGGCAATTCAATCGCCCGCGCCGCCACTTCTCGCATCTTGACAGTTCAGAAACAAACTGAATACGGCTCTCCACGTTAGAGGGCCTACGCGG
>PLSH01000285.1 GCA_003165095.1 Acidobacteriaceae bacterium | reverse complement strand
CCTGAGGAACGTTCCGCAGGGGCTGAAGCCCGCGGTTTCTTTTGGGGCATTTGCGGCCCGGCTAAAGCCGTGCCCTTGTTACAAAGCATTGTTTTTCCGCAGGCTGTGAAGCCGTGCCCTTTCAAAGCGAGAGGTGAACGGTAGGGGACCGGTTGCAGCCTTATCGCAGCTCTGATTCCCGCCCCTATTCCCTGTTCCCTGTTTTCAGCCGCTTCTCCAGAAGAACCATGCGGCCATGGAGAGGCCGATGAAGACCACGATGGCCCGCAGCAGGGATTGAGGTACGCGGCGCGCCATGCTGGCCGAGGTATACCCTCCGATGGCGCAGGTGAGCATGGCGAGCAGGCAGTAGCGCCAGACAACCTGACCATCGGCCACAAAGATGATGAAGGCGATGCCGTTGGCCATGGTGTTGGCGACCACTTTGAGAGCGTTAATGGCGTGCAGGTCCTGATACCCGAAGAGGGAAAGCAAAGTGATAAGGAGAAAGCCGGCGCCCGCGCCGAAGTAGCCGATGTAAAAGCTGACGAAGATGGTGGCGAAGAAAACCGGCAGGCGGCGCGGGGGCTGGGGCTGATCCGAGATCGTGCCGTGGTTGCGCTCCCGATTGCGGCGGGCGAGCCAGCGCGACACCGGTCCGCTGGCGGCAAATATGGACGCGGCCACGAGCAGCAGCCAGGGCACGAGATGGAGAAAGGTCGTCTGCGGGGTATTGAGCAGCACCACGGCTCCGGCGGTGCCGCCCAGCAAGCCCGCCAGCCCCATGGGCCAGGCCAGATGCAGGTTGCGGCCGATGTCGTGCCGATACGCGGCGATGGACGTGAGTTGGCCGGGCCAGATGGCCACGGTATTGGTTGCGTTGGCCTGCACGGGGAGCATTTTCATGCTGAGCATGGCGGGAAACAGGAGAAAGGATCCGCCCCCGGCCACGGCGTTCAACACCCCGGCCAGAAACGCGGCCACGGTGAGCCAGAGCCAGTGCCAGTCCATGTATGCGGGCAAACCGGAGAGATGGAACATTCGATTCTTATTGTAGAGTGCCGCTTGCGTCGAGGGCAGGACGCAGGAATCTACCCAAAGAATTTTCTGTCGCACTCAAATTCAACAAGGTATGCTTTTCCCATGCTTCCCCGCCATTTGCCGCTAGCCGCAGGACTGTTTTTGCTTGCTCTGGGTGTTGTTGCGCCACAACTTGCCGCCCAAACCGCACCCGCAGTGCTCGATGTTGAAGGCCTGGGCAAAGGGACCGCGCCGCTCGATGGGCCGTGGCAGTTCCACACCGGCGACAATGCCGCCTTCGCGCAACCGCAGACTGCTGACACTACGGGAACCGCGGGCTGGGAACAGCTCAGCACGGATAAGACATGGGGCGAGCAGGGCCATCCGGCGTATGTGGGCTACGCGTGGTACCGCAAGCACATCCATTTTTCGCCGGCGCCGGGCGCCTCGCCGGAGTTCTTTCTGCTGATCCGGGAGGTAGACAACGCATACGAGGTTTACTGGAACGGGCGGCTCATGGGCAGCAACGGCACACTTCCGCCGGATCCCTCTTATCCGTATTCGCAGGCGGCGCAGATCTTCAACCTGGGAGAGGCGCGGGATGGGGTGCTTGCGCTGCGGGTGTGGAAGGGTCCGCTGACCTCCTTCGATCCCGACTCGCTCGGCGGCCTTTACTACGCGCCTGCCGCGGGCAGCTTGAAGGACATAACCGCTCAGAAAAACGAGCTCGATTACAAATGGCTGCAAAGCAACCAGTACAATTTTGCCTTGCAATCGCTGTATGGGCTGGTGATGGTGCTGAGCCTGCTGTCGTGGCTGCGCGACCGCTCGCAACTGGTGCTTCTGGCCATGGCGGCGTTCAGCGGCTCGCCCGTGATTGCGCTGTTCCTGGTGGGGCTGCGCCTTCCGCTCACCTACAGCGTGGCGCTGGGATGGTTGCAGCCGGTGCTGAGCGTGCAGGACATCGGACTGTGGTTCCTGCTGCTCTACCTGCTGCAACTGGACGGCAACCGGCGGCTGTCGGCGGCCACCGATTGGTTGGCAATCGTGAGCCTCAGTTGCGCGTCGCTGGATGGATTGCTGACGCTGTTTGACTGGAGCAACCCATGGCTGGCCTCGTGGGTGCAGGGGGCAGACGGCATTCTCACGGTAATTTTTACTGCGACGCAGATGTTCCCCTTTGTGCTGCTGGGCTTTGCGCTGCGCAAGCGCCTGGATCGAGCGCGCTGGCTGCTGGCGACGGCCGCGCTGCTGGCGGAGATGCTCTTTGTGGTGCGGGTGGCTTTGGCGCAAGGCAGCCGCTTTACGCACTGGACCCTGGCAGACAAAATCGCCGCGCCGCTCTTCCATTTCAACGGCAATGCGTTGACGCCGCAGATGCTGGCCAACACGCTGCTGCTGCTGGCCATTATTTACGCTGTTTACCGTTTTATGCGGGAGACGACGCGACGCCAGGGCGCGATGGAACAGGAGCTGAAGAGTGCGCGCGAGTTGCAGCAGGTGCTGATTCCCGAGACTCTGCCTCAACTGCCCGGGTTTGCATTCACCAGCGCCTATCGTCCCGCGCAGGAGGTGGGCGGCGATTTCTTTCAGGTGATTCCGCTGGAGGGCGAGTTGACCGGCTCGACGCTGATCCTGCTGGGCGACGTGAGCGGCAAGGGCCTGAAGGCGGCGATGACCGTCTCGTTGATTGTGGGCTCAGTGCGCACCCTGGCCAAGTTTGTTCCGGACCCGGCGGAGTTGTTGGCGGAGCTGAACCAGAGGCTGTGCGGGCGGTTGCAGGGCGGCTTTACCACGTGCCTGGCCCTGTGCGTGGGCCCGGACGGCGAATGCGTGGTGGCGAGCGCGGGCCATCCGGCACCGATCCTGAATCAGAAGGAGATCGAACTGCCAGGCGCGCTTCCGCTGGGCTTGCTCCCCGGCGTGACCTACCAGGAGACAGCGTTTTTCATGCACGAAGGCGACCACTTTGCTCTTTACACCGACGGCCTGCTTGAGGCGCGGAAGCCGAGCGGGGAGATATTCAGTTTCGAGCGGCTCGGCGCGCTTTTTGCAACCAATCCCGGGGCTGCCGAGGCGTCGGAGACGGCCGTCCAATTCGGGCAGGAGGATGACATAACGGTGCTCACATTCACGCGTCTGGCGACCGGGCAGGAGTCCTCGACTAAGCTGACGGTGCCGCATTTTGCCCGAGTCTGAGGATTTCGGCATGGAGCAACAGGAAACCTTGGGCATATCTGATTGACATCGTTCAAGTTATTCTATTTTTTCATATATTAGCCTAATACGCTCATATTTCATGAATCTCTTCTGCTATAGATTCATCAGATTTATCGAGGGGATGGGACACCGGTGGTCAGTGATCGGTGGTCAGAAGCGATCAGTTTTGATCGGCTGAACCTCCTACTTTGAACAATGGACAGAGAACACTGAGGAAAACGATGGCTATTCGTTGGGACAAATTCACGGTCAAGTCGCAGCAGGCGATCGAGCAGGCGCGGACTCGCGCCACTGAGCTCGGCAACCCGGAGCTCCAGCCCGTGCACCTTTTGCTGGCGCTGATTGAGGACCGCGAGGGCGTGATTCCGGCGGTGCTGGAGAAGATCGGCGTTCCCACCGAGCGGCTGGAGAGCAGCCTGCATCAGATCGAGGAAAAACTGCCTCGCGTTGCAGGCGCATCGAATCAGCCTGGCCTCAGCCAGACGCTAACCCGCGTGCTGGACCAGGCTTTTCGTGAGGCTGCGAACTTCAAGGACGAATACGTTTCCACCGAACATCTTCTCTTGGGCGCGGCTCGCCAGAAAGGCGACCCGGCGCACGATGCGCTGGTGGAGCTGGGGGCTACGCACGAGGCTATTCTCAAGGCGCTTACCGCCGTGCGCGGCACGCAGCGAGTTACCGACCAGAATCCCGAGGGCAAATTTCAGGCGCTGGAGAAGTACGCGAAGGACCTCACCGAATTGGCGCGACGGGGCAAACTCGACCCGGTGATCGGGCGCGACGAAGAGATACGCCGCGTGGTACAGGTGCTGAGCCGGCGCACGAAGAACAATCCGGTACTGATCGGCGAGCCCGGCGTGGGTAAGACGGCGATTGTGGAGGGACTGGCGCGGCGCATCATCTCCGGCGACGTGCCCGAGAGCCTGCGTGACAAGCGGGTGATCTCGCTTGATCTGGGCTCGATGCTGGCAGGGGCGAAGTATCGCGGCGAGTTCGAAGACCGGCTCAAGGCGGTGTTGAAAGAAATTGAAGAAGCGAACGGGGAGATCATCCTGTTCATCGACGAACTGCACACGCTGGTGGGCGCGGGCGCGGCGGAGGGAGCCATCGATGCCAGCAACATGCTGAAGCCGGCACTGGCGCGGGGCGAGTTGCGGGCGATTGGCGCAACCACGCTGAACGAGTACCGCAAGTACATCGAAAAGGACAAGGCGCTGGAACGGCGTTTTCAGATTGTGTACGTTGGCGAGCCCAATGTCGAAGACACGATCGCCATTCTGCGCGGACTGAGAGATCGCTATGAGGCGCACCATAACGTGCGCATCAAGGACGCGGCGATTGTGGCCGCGGCCACGCTCTCGCACCGCTACATCAGCGACCGTTTCCTGCCCGACAAGGCGATCGACCTGGTGGATGAGGCAGCTGCATCGCTGGCGATTCAGATTGGCTCGGTGCCTACGGAGATCGATCAACGGGAGCGCGAGAAGACCTCGCTCGAAATTGAACGGGAGGCTCTCAAGCGCGAAACCGACGCGAATAGCCGGGGGCGTCTTGAAGCAGTGGAGCGCGAAATCGCAACGCTGACTGAGCAGATTACTGCACTGCGGTCGCGCTGGACCAAAGAGCGCGATGCGAGCAGCCACATCACAGACGTGAAGAAAAAGATCGAGGCGCTGCGCTTCGAGGCCGAGGAGCAGACCCGCAAGGGCCAGCTGGAGCGGGCCGCGCAGATTCAATATGGCGAGCTGCCAAAGATGGAGGCGGAGCTGAAGCAATTGAGCGCGGCGCAGGACGGGAATGCCGGCATGGCGCGGATGCTGAAGGACGAGGTGGACGAGGAAGACATTGCCAAAATCGTGAGCAAGTGGACGGGGATTCCGGTGACGCGGATGCTGGAAGGCGAAGTGAAGAAGCTGGTGCAGATGGAGACGCGGCTGGCGGAGCGGGTGGTGGGCCAGGATGCGGCGCTGACCATTGTGGCCAATGCGATTCGCCGTTCCCGCGCGGGGTTGAGCGATCCGCGACGCCCCATCGGCTCGTTCATTTTCCTTGGACCGACGGGTGTGGGCAAGACCGAAACCGCACGCGCGCTGGCCGAGTTTCTTTTTGACGACGAGCAGTCCATGATCCGCATCGACATGAGCGAGTACATGGAGAAGCACGCCGTGGCGCGGCTGATTGGCGCGCCTCCGGGCTACGTGGGATACGACGAGGGCGGCCAGCTTACCGAGGCCGTGCATCGGCGCCCTTACGCGGTGATTCTCTTCGACGAGATCGAGAAGGCGCACCCGGATGTCTTCAACATTCTGCTGCAGGTGATGGACGACGGAAGACTGACCGACGCGAAGGGCAGGACGGTTGACTTCAAGAACACGGTGCTGATCATGACCTCGAACCTGGGCGCGGCGCTCTTGACCGCGGACGCGCTCAAGACCGAGCACGACTTCGACATGGCGCGGGAGAGCGTGATGCATGTGCTGCGCGAGCACTTCCGTCCGGAGTTTTTGAACCGCGTGGACGACATGGTGATTTTCCGTCCGCTGGGGACTGCGCAGTTGGGCAAGATTCTCGAACTGCGGTTGAACGAAGTGCGCAAGCTGCTCGAAGACCGGGCGATTTCGCTCGAGCTGAGCGAGCCGGCGCGGCAACTGATTCTGGCAGCAGGATCCGATGCGGCCTACGGCGCGCGTCCGCTGAAACGGGCGTTGCAGCGCATGGTGCAGGACCCGTTGGCCATCAAGATTCTCAATGGGGAGATCCTGCACGGCTCGCACGTCCGTATTGACGCGGACCGCAACTCAAACCAGTTGCGGTTTGAGCCGATGGGGCGGGAGGCGATGGCGTAAGAAAACAGTGGTCAGGGATCAGTGATCAGTGGTCAGTAATCAGCAAACAGGCTCCGTGATTGCGGAGCCTGTTTTGATTTCAAAGGAGGAGACTTCGCACTGATCCCGGATGCTGCGAAAACGCTTGCCACCCGATCTTCCCCGCGGCTAGACTTGGCCCATGAAAATCGCGCTTCCCCGCACCCTTAATCCTGCTGTCTTCCTGCTGCTTGCCGTGTTCGCCGCTTCCCTGCCTGCGCAGGACTGGGCCAAGGCACGCCTCGACGCTTCCCCGCGCCACCGTGAATACATCACACTTCAGCACGGCGGCCGCAGCGTTCAGGCCCTGGTTGTGTACCCCGAGGTGAAAACCAAGGCTCCGGTGGTGATTCTGATTCACGAGATCTTCGGGCTCAGCGATTGGGCCAAGGAGATGGCCGACGAGTTGGCTGGGCAGGGATTCATCGTGATCGCTCCCGACCTGCTGAGCGGGTTTGGCCCGAACGGCGGCGGCTCCAGCGAGTTTCCCAACCAGGATGCAACCATCAAGGCAGTTTCCGGCCTGGATCCGGGTGTGGTTCTCGCAGACCTGGACGCCGCGGCCGACTACGGCAAACATCTGCCCGCCGCCAACGGAAAGATTGCAGTGGTGGGCTTCTGTTGGGGTGGGGGCAAGTCTTTCGCGTTCGCAGCCCACCGCAGGGACCTGTCGGCCGCCTTTGTGTTCTATGGTCCAGGGCCGGCGGATGTTTCTGCGATTACCGCTCCGGTGTATGGGTTCTACGCAGGCAACGACGCGCGCATTGGGGCCACTGTTCCCGGCACAATCGAAGCAATGAAGGCCGCGGGCAAAAAATACGAGCCCGTTACGTACGATGGCGCGGGACACGGCTTCATGCGTGCCGGTGAGGATCCGGGCAACATTGTGCCGGGGAATAAGACGGCGCGCGAGCAGGGATTTGCCCGGCTGGTGAAGCTGCTGCATGAGATGAAGAGTGCGCCGGAGGCGAGCAGCGGCACTGAGAACCGGCCCGCGGCGGCGAGCGCTCAAGTCCATGCCGCCCTCTGCCACGAGGCCGCGAACGCTGCCACGAAGCCGGCGATGTAGGCGGCTACGAAGCACCTGCAATCACTGCCGCAGCTCGACAAGGGTTGAGCCTTGCCCGCACTCGTTTTGAGGGGCTTCAATGAGGCAACAGCTCGATGCGAATAGGCTCCGCTCCGCCGCCCCTACTGTCCGAGCGCCGCTTCAATCGCCGCCGTCACCTGGGGCGAGTCGGGCGTTACGGGCGGCTCAAACCGCGCCACCGGCTTGCCATTGCGATCAAAGAGAAACTTGGTAAAGTTCCACTTGATGTCGCCGGCAAACCGCGGATCGGATGATGCGTCGGTGAGGAACTTGTAGAGCGGCGTCTGGTCGTCGCCCTTCACGCTGACCTTGGCCATCATGGGGAAGCTGACGTTGTACTTGCGCGTGCAGAAGGTCTTGATTTCCTCGTTCGTGCCCGGCTCCTGCTGCGCAAAATTGTTTGCCGGAATGCCCACGATCACCAGCCCGCGGTCTTTGTACTTTTCATACACCGCCTCAAGCGCAGCGTATTGCGGAGTGAAGCCGCACTTGCTGGCCACATTCACCAGCAGCACAACCTTGCCTTTGTAGCTCACCAGGCTTACCTGCTGCCCGTCAATCGAGCTCATCTTAAAATCGTAGATGTTCGCTGCCCGAGCCTGCAGAGCGCC
>PLSH01000181.1 GCA_003165095.1 Acidobacteriaceae bacterium | reverse complement strand
GAGCGCGAAATGGGTAGGGCACCCGAGGGGCTGCTTAGTCCAGCGCATAAATGGCCAGGCCGCTGAGCAGTTTGGGGAAGAAGTCGGTGGACTTCTGGGGCATGACGTCGCCAGCGAAGGCAACTTCTCTCAACTGTTCCATGGTGACGGGGTTGGTGAGGAAGGTGATGTCGGCTTCGCCGCGGCGGACCTGGTCGACAGCTTCGCCGGCGTCGCGCAGGTAACGAATGTTGGTCTGCTCGCGGACTTTTTCAGCGTCGAGCGAGAGCAGCCGGTCGAGGACGATGGAGTGGAGCTGGGTGAGGTCGAGCTGGCGCTGGCGCGGGGGGATTTCGGCGAGTGCGAGCGTGGCTTCGATAACGTCGGGTTTGGAGCGGAGCAGGAAGTCTCCGCCGCGGGTGACGGCGACAAAGGCCGTGCCCGGTTGCGCTTTGAGCGTCTCGATATAGGCCGATGGGTCGGCCGGCGGCAGGGTTGTTACAGTAAAGAACTCCTCGGCCTGGGCTTTGAAGGCGGCCGGATCGAAGGCTTCGAGGCTATGAACTACGCGGTGGGTGGGCAGAATTACCAGCTCGTCGGAGTCCATGTTGACAAAGGTCATCATGACGGCGGCCTCGGGATAAGGCGGCTGTGGCAACTGGGTGGCGCTGTATTCGGGCTTAGCCGTCGCGGCAGGGCCGTCTTTCACTGCATGCTCCCTGGAGTAATTGAGCGCCGTCTCGTAGCGGTGGTGTCCGTCGGCGATGATGAGCTTTTTGTCGGCCATGGAGGTAGCCAGCAGGCGGATGGTGGCCGGATCGCTGACGCGCCAGATGCGGTGCAGCACGCCGTACTCGTCAATTACCTCGGCATCGGCGGGACCGCTGCCGTCGTAGAGGGTGCTCTCAACGGCGCCGGCGGGGTCAGAGTAGAGCATGAAGATCTGGCCAAAATGGGCATGGGTGGCGTTGAGCAGGTTGAGGCGGTCGCTCTTGGGCTTGGAAAGGGTCTGTTCGTGACGGAAGACCACCTGCTCGGAGTAGTCGTGGAGTTTACCGAGCGCGATGAAGCCGCGCCGTTCCTTGATAATCTGCGTGCCGGGGGCCGTGAAGCGCTGGGAGTAGGCGTAGACGCAAGGCTCTTTTTCCTGGGTCAGGATGCCCTGTTCGCGCCAGGCGCGAAAATCGCGAGCGGCGCGTGTATAGACGTTCTCGCCGGGTGCGGCATCGAAGAGCTCAGGCAGTCCGAGAATGATGCGGACGAGGTTGAAGGGGCTGCGCTGGTAATAAGCCTGCTGCATGGCAGGAGAGATTTTGTCGTAGGGCTGGGTGACGACGTCATCCAGTCGAACGGCGGAAGGGTTGTAGCGCCAGGCGCGAAAGGGATAAATGCGAGCCATGAGGAGGGTCGTGCTCCGCGTTGAAACGGTGAGATTTGAGCGCCGGTGTCCTATTTTCGGACAGGTCAGCGCCAACCGCTATTCAGGCTCGATTGTAACCCAGTGCCGGAACCGGGACCGGGCAGGGGATGGGGGAGGCGAAGAAACAGAAACGGGTTTTCGCCAGAGGTGCAAGAACCGTGCTACTATCGCGTTCAAGCCCAAGGTGCAGTAGCATGACGATGCTTCCCCTCCAGCGCGTTATGGCCATTGGGGGCGGACACTTGTGCCTGCTCCGCCGCCGGGCATGGGTATGCGCGCTGGCCGCGATTTTATACATGGGCCGAGCGCAGGCGCAGGACGACCAACTGAACAAGGTGCATGTGCAGCCGCCGGGATCAACCGCTGCGCCGGTTGCCGAGCCAGCGGGGGCCGAGGCCAACCCGCAAACCGGCATCAAGGCGCTGAAGGTGCATCCGGGTTCGTTCATTCGCATGAATGTGGACATGGTGCTGGTACCGGTGACGATCACCGATCCGCTGAACCGCCTGGTTACGGGCCTGGAAAAGGAAGACTTCCAGGTTTACGAGAACAACGGAGAGCAGCTAATCAGCAGTTTTGCCAGCGAGGATGCGCCGGTTTCGATCGGGATCATCTTCGATCTCTCCGGCTCGATGACTTCAAAGCTGATCCGGGCGCGGGAGGCGATTTTGCAGTTCATCAAGACCGCCAATCCGCAGGACGAATTCTTTGTCATCGGGTTCAACGACCGTCCGGAGCTGATTGAGGACTTCACCGGTTCGGTGGAAGACATCCAGGCGCGGCTGGCGACGGTGCACAGCGGGCATCGAACGGCATTGCTGGACGCCATCTACTACGGGGTCGCGAAGATGAAAGACGCCCGGCACGAGCGCAAGGCTCTGCTGGTGGTATCGGACGGGGGCGACAACCGCTCGCGGTACACCGAGGGCGAAGTGCGGGCGCAGGTGCGGGAGTCGGATGTGGAGATTTACTCGATCGGCATTTTCGATCCGTATGCGCCCACTCCGGAAGAGCGGACCGGGCCCCAGTTGCTGGACGATCTGAGTGCTTCGACGGGGGGACGGCTCTTCCGGGTGGACGATGTGGACGAGATGAGCGACATCGCGGAGAAGATTTCAACCGAGCTCCGCAACCAGTATGTGATCGGTTACCGGCCCAAGGGACTGATTCGGGACGGCAAGTGGCGTAAAGTGAAGGTGAAGGTAAATCCTCCTCCGGGACTGCCTCCGCTAACGGTCTATGCCCGCACCGGTTACTATGCGCCTTTGCAATAACGCGATCTGCGCTGCTCTGCTTGCCGGAGCGGCGTTAACGCTGCAAGCACAAACAGCACCGTCCGCTTCAGGCAGCGCCCAGGCTGCCCCGGCCAGGAGTGCGTCGCAGGCTCCGGCGCTGACGGAGGACCGCGACCCGGTGCGCTCACCGGACGGCACGGCACCCCCCCCCACGGCTGCGCCGGTGAGCAAAGAGGGTGGGGGATACATTCTCCGCGCCGACGTGGAAGAGGTGGTGCTGAACTGCACGGTGCTGAGCGGCTCGCAACTGGTGCAGAACCTGCACAAGGACGACTTCACGGTTACTGAGGACGGGGTGAAGCAGACGCTGATCAGCTTCCAGCACACCGACCTTCCGGTCTCAATCGGAGTAGTGATCGACAACTCCGGGTCGATGTACAAAAAGCGTCCGTCAGTGAACAAGAGCGCGCTGGATCTGATACTGGCCTCGAACCCGCAGGACGAGGCTTTTGTCGTGAATTTCTCCGACGAGGCGTTCATCGACCAGGACTTTACCTCGGACACGAACAAATTGCGGGATGGGCTGGCGCACATTGACTCGCGCGGGGGCACGGCGCTTTACGACGCGGTGGTGGCCTCGGCAGATCACCTGGTGGAAAACGGCAAGCGGCCCAAGCAGGTGCTGGTTCTGATCACGGACGGAGACGACAACGCCTCGACGCTGAACCTGGTGCAGACCATTAACCGGGTACGGGAGCTTTCAGGGCCGGTGATTTACACGATCGGGCTGCTGTTTGGCGACGAGATGACGAGGAGCGACGTGCGGCGCGCGCGGCGCACGCTGGAGATGCTGTCGACGGAGACCGGGGGCATGGCGTTCTTTCCCAAGTCAATGGACGACGTCGATGAGATTGCGGCGGAAGTGGCGCGGGACATTCGCAGCCAGTACACGCTGGGCTACCACTCGACCAAGCCGAGCACGGTACCGGGATTCCGGCACGTATTGGTGACGGCTGAGGCCAAGGGCGAGAACAAGCTGACGGTGCGGACCCGGACCGGATATTTTCCAGTGGCGCGGAAGGCAAAGCAGGCGGCGGCGAGCAAGTAGGAGCAGGCATGGAAGAGACGGAGCGGCAGGCAAAGATCAAGCAGATTGCGCAGTTGAGGCGGCGGGGCGAGAAGGCGTACGACGATATGTATGAGGCGCACGGGTTCCGGGACTCGGACGACCGTTACCGCGAGGCGAAGGATTGCTTTTACGACGCGATCCGGGTGGCCGGGGAGTTGGAACTGAAGGACGAAGTGGATTCGCTGGTGAACCGGCTGCAGCATATCAAAGAGGTGTTTCGGGGGCAGTTCAGCTAAGGGCTGGGCCACCTACCGCCCATGATTCATTGCGGGTCAGACCTGCGCCACCTCGTTGCCCGGTCAAACGTCGAATTCCGCATGAGTGGCGAATCTTCGTAGAGCTTCAATGAACCTCTCGCAATTACTGGGATCGGCCAGGATATACGCGTAATCCTCTGGAACGCGACCGTAATTGATCTTCACTTTCTTGCCCGAGAATCCAAATCTTCCAACGCGGGTCACATCCTGCCATGCGATTTCCTTTACCCTCCAAAGCCTTCGTGGACGAAGATGGGCCGTGTCAAGTTCCCAGTACGTAAATGCTGAGGTGAGGATACTCAGGCAAATCGTCAATATCAGCAATGCAACGAGGCTTACACGCCATGGAGGATAGAGGCTCCTGCTTCGAAATGAATCGAATGCATATACGCACACGTACCCGGCCAAAAGGCAAGGAAGCAGCGATACATTCGCTCGAAATCTCATTGGCATGGACTCCTGCCTCGCCTCAGAATTGGCCAAGCGTGTACTTGATCGCAGGTATACAAATAACCCAACGCAAAACGCCCAGCCGGACGCTAAGTGGAGCCACAGAGAAAACATAACCCATGATGATTGCCCAAGGAACGATTGGCTGTAGTATCTGTAGTGAATTACAAGCCAAGTCCATATTGCGGACTCAAGAATGTAGCTTGCTACTAATAGTGATCGTGCCTGTGCGTTCATGCTTAGCAAATCGCTCACGCTTCTGACGCCGGCGCCTGTCGCTTTGAAGGTAGCTTCTCCGATCCATTTCTCCTCGCCGACTTTGCCTTCTTTTCTAAG
>PLSH01000141.1 GCA_003165095.1 Acidobacteriaceae bacterium | reverse complement strand
CTGCCATTGAGCTACTGAGGAGTGGTTGGCGCTGTTTTGTCCTCTACCAAGGTACCAGAGAGAGCAGTACGCGTCAAAAGCCCTTGACGCCCTTAAACGGCCCCGGTACAACCGAAACGACCACCGTTCCACGCCCCGCCCGCTGCCGCCAATGCGATACGCTGGATAGAGGGAGGGCCGCAATGTCCCGCATTTCCAGGCTCGATCGCAACGAGGTGAGCGCGGAGACCGCCGCGCTCTACGACAAGGCGTTTGCACAGCGCGGCAACGTGCCAAACATGTTCCGCGTCATGGCTCATCGGCCCGAAATATTTTCGACCATGCAGGCCCATTTCGGAGCGGTTCTCAACACCGGTACCGTTTCGACAAAGCTCAAAGAGCTCATCATCGTGAGAACCAGCCAGGTCAACGAAACCCCTTACTGCCTCGCCAGCCACACCGTTCTGGCCCGCAACCTGGGATGGACCGACGACCAGCTCGCGAACCTGGCCGACTGGCATCTCCGCAACGACTTTACTCCCGCTGAAAAAGCCGCCCTGCGCCTCGCCGAAACCGTAACCCGCGACCCTCACACCGTTTCCGGCGACCAGTTCGCCGAGTTGCGCGGCTTCTACTCTGAAGGCGAAATCGTGGAACTCCTCTGCGCCATCGGCCTCTTCAACTACTTCAACCGTTTCAACAACGCGCTGCAGATGGAGCCCACCCGCCCCGGCGAAGGCGGTTACGCTGCGCCGCCCGCCGAAACCGTTGCGGCCAGGTGAAATCAGCATCTGCTCGTTTGCGATCCTGACCCAAAAAGGAGTTTCCCCACCCATGAAGCTGATATTGCCTCACGGTGCCTTCCGCGCCTATCTGTTCGACTGCGATGGCACCATCGCCGATTCCATGCCCCTTCACTACATCGCCTGGAAAAAGGCGCTCGGCGAATCGGGCTGCGAATTTGACGAAGAGCTGTTCTACACCTGGGGCGGCAAGCCGGTGCATGAGATCATCTCTACGCTGAATCAGATGCAGGGCCTCAACATGCCCGTAGACGCCGTCGCCGAACGCAAAGAGAGCCTCTACTTTGCCCAGCTCCCAAATCTGAAAGCCGTCCCTGAGGTGCTCGAAATCGTCTTGGCTGAACACGGCCGCATTCCCATGGCCGTGGTCTCAGGCAGCAGCCGCGAATCCGTATTGAAGTCCCTCTCTACCCTCGGCCTGCTCGACAAGTTCTCGACAATTGTCGGCGCCGAGGACTACGAGAAAAGCAAGCCCGCGCCCGATGCGTTTCTAGTTGCCGCCGCTCGCCTCGGCATCGCGCCAGAGGATTGCCTGGTCTTCGAAGACACCGCGCTCGGCATCCAGGCCGCAACCGCTGCCGGAATGGCCTCGGTCCGCGTTCCCTCTCCCATCGAACGCCGCGATGGAACCGGGGCCGCCCGTGAATCGTAGCATTCCATCGGGAGAGTGTGCACAGGCATGGATTGGAACCACGAATTGCCTTCCATCGCGCAGCATCGGAGCCCGCGGCGCGGCAGCCTATGGACCGGCAACGCAGTCCTCGTCGCCATCGCGGCGGCCATTGCGATCGTCCATCTGCTCACCAACAACCGCTACGGCTTTCATCGCGATGAGCTTCAGTTCCTCAGCGACGCCCGCCATCTCGATTGGGGATTCGTCGCCTATCCGCCCCTCACGCCGTTTCTCGAGCACATCCTGCTCGCTCTCTTTGGCGTTTCCATGGTCGGCTTGCGCCTCTTCGCCGTGCTCGCTCAGGCTGCGGCCATCGTTGTCACCGGCCTCATGGCGCGGGAACTTGGCGGCGCCCGCCTGGCGCAGGCCACCGCTGCCATCGCCGTTGCCCTCTCGCCGCTCTCTTTGTTTGAAGGCACCGAGTTCCAGTACACCGCATTCGACTACCTATGGTGGATTCTCATCGCGTATCTCGTTATCCGCCTTCTCAAATCCGAAAATCCGCGCTGGTGGCTCCCCATCGGAGCCGTCGTCGGCCTCGGCCTGCTCACCAAGTACGCCATCGTGTTTTATATCGCCGGAGTTCTCGCCGGAGTAGCTCTCACTCCCGCGCGCCGATTCCTCAAAAACCCCTGGTTCTGGGCCGGAATCGCCCTGGCTCTCCTCATCTTCTTTCCCAACTTCCTGTGGCTCGTCCGCAACCACTTCATCTCCTACCACTTCTTGCAGCACATTCACGCCCGCGACGTCGGCGAAGGCCGCGCCAATGGCTTCGTGAAAGATCAGTTCTGGATTTGCGTCAATCTGGCTGCAACACCTCTTTGCATCGCCGGACTGGTCGGCCTCTTGCGCAACCCACGCTACCGCATGCTCGCCTGGATGTACCTCGTCCCCGTAGCCCTGTTCTTCTTCAGCAAAGGCCGCGGTTACTACACCGCCGGCGCTTATCCAATCCTGATCGCCATGGGCGCAGTCATCGCTGAGCGCTTCACCAATTCCCTCCCTCGCTGGGGCCGGCGAACTGGGGACGCTGTCTTCTTCGCCGCGCTCGCTGCGGCGGGAGCCTACGCCTGCGTCATTATCCTGCCCCTCCAATCCAGCGGCCCGCTCCGCGACTTCGCCCTCCAGCGCAATGGCGACCTGCGCGAGGAGTTCGGCTGGAACGACCTCGTCAAGGCCGTCGCCGCTATCCGCGATTCCCTGCCTCCGGATCAGCGTCCCGACGTAGCCGTGCTGGTGGGCAACTACGGCGAACAGGGTGCAATCGAAATCCTCGGCCCCGCCTACCAGTTGCCGCCGCCCATCAGCCTTACCAACTCGGCCTGGCTGCGCAGCTACCCCGCCCAGCCGCCTTCCACGCTCATCGTCGTGGGATTCTCTCGAGAACGTGCCGATCGCGCCTTCACCAACTGCCGCCTCGCCGGCCACAACGGCAACTCGCAAGGCGTCAAAAACGAAGAGAGCGAGTATCACCCCGACATCTTTGTCTGCGGCCCACCCCGCCAACCCTGGCCCGATTTCTGGAGAGATTACCAGGCCTTCGGCTGAGCACTCGCGCGGTGAAAATTGCCGAATGATCAGGCCGGCTGTTTTGAAAGCGCACGACTGGTAGGTCAGGGCTTCAGTGCCTGCGTGAGAACTCGTTCCTGCGCCAACTTGCTAACTTGCCATGCCCGCGAAGCGGGCGCTAACTTGCAGCCTTTGAGTAAAAACGGGCTTTTCTCAAGCACCGAAAGAACGTTCTCACACACTCACTTCAGCCCCGACATTTTGAACCCCACAGAATTTGGGGTTTTGACCTCTGAGGCAAGACCCTTTCCCTTATTCGCCTTGCCTCCCTGATCCGTCACACAATGCCTGCCCCTCGCGCGTTGTCTCTATCCCCCCCGCAAAAAATCTCAATACAACAAAACCGCAACGCGATAAGCCGTAAACGACCCTCCACCGCCCTGTGCCGGACAACTGCCCACCGAGGCCTGCCGGTATTTGCCCGATGCCAGCCGATCGATCAGCACCTGCGGCAGCCGCGCGAGGAACGAGTCCTGCCAGCGCATCACAAACAACGGCTGCAGGTCATTGGTCGCCCGCGGCACGCCCGAATTGGCCGCGCACGCCGCGCGCGCCTGCGCCCCATCGAGAATGGTCACGCCGCTGGGGCGAATGAAATCCGCCACGCGCGCTTCAACCTCCTCCGCGGTCAGCACCGGCACGCCGCGCGCGAAGTCGGTCACCGCATAGAGCGTGTTGCCACTCGCCACCACGGCAATGCCCACCAGGTCCACATCCTTGCTGAGCAGATTCTCCCGGTGATGCGGGGAGTGCATCCATTCGTAGTGCAGATAATCGGCCGACGGCCCGGCAGCCACATTCTCTTCGATAACGCCGAAGTGCCCACCCGCTCGGGCCACGCGCGCGGCCACATCGGGTTCGCCGTTATATTGGTGTGAAATCGGCCCCTCCATCGCCATCCGCCGGCAGTGTTCGAGCGCCGCGGCCGCCAGTGATGAATCCCACTGCAGCTGCGCAACCCCGGCCTGTGCCCGTTCCCGATTGGCCAGCGCAAACAGCCGCTCTGAGGCGTCTCCAACGTTGGGCGCGCCCCCCTTCTGTTGCGCCATCCCCGCCTGCGCCAGCACAGGCGCGCCAACACACGCTGCCACCCACAGCGTCACCAACAAAGCTCGTGCCAGGATCTTCATGGTTTGATTAAACCCCAAAGCAGCGCATCCGTCGCTGTATTCTGGCAATGCCAATGCTTTTTCCCGGATCAAATCTGTGGCGCAGGGCTTGGCGATTGGCGGCCTGGCCGGTTATCCCAGAGACTGGGCTATGCCCTGCGCGACCACGTTGCCCCGCGGACGCGGAAGATTATGGGGCTGTCTTGAGCTTCTAAGCCGGAGTCGGATCTTCTGGCCTGCCATCCGTGTTCTTGAGGGCTGGTTTGAGTCGGTTATTCCCGAAATCGTCGCGCGGTCCGATCCAGATGAACAAAATAATGGCAGGCAATGTGACGACACATGTAAGCAGGAAGAATCGTACCCAGCCGAACTTCTCCGACAATACTCCTCCTGAGGAGGCCACCACGGTGCGGCCGAGCAAAGTAAGCGAGGAAAGCAGCGCGTACTGAGTCGCCGTAAAAGCGGGCGAGCATAGACTGGAAAGATAAGTCACCAGCGCGGTCCCGGCCATTCCACCCGTGAGATTTTCGGCCGTCACGCATAAAGCAAGATAGCCGATCCGATGCCCGCCTACAGCCTGCAGAACAAAAAACAGGTTCCCAATTGACTGCAAAATACCACAGAGAATCAGCGAGCGGCGGATTCCGAACCGGGTCGTCACGACAGCGCCTATTAGAGCCCCCGCCACAATCGAGAAAAATCCGAAGACTTTCGAAGCGGCGGCGATCTCAGGGAGCGAAAACCCCAGCGATATATAGAGTGGCGTTGACATCACTCCCGCCATTGCCTCACCCAGCTTGTATCCAAAAATGGCGATCAGGATGACGGGCCAAAGCGGCCGCTGCATGAAATCGCGAAAAGGACCGATCACGGCGGTCGAAAACGCGTGGCGAATCGTATGCCATCCCGATCCCGCAGCATATGAAATTTCCGCTGAGATCTTCGGTTCAGGACCCAGCAAAAACACCAATAGTCCCACACCGAGCAGCGCGGCCATTGTGGCATAGGCCGCGAACCACCCTGCGTACGCTGCGATCAACAGGCCGCCTGCCCCGGAAACCAGCATGCCGATCCGGTAGCCGGCCTGAATCATGGCTGCTCCGGGAGCCTGCTGATCTCTATTCAGGCTCTCCACCCGCCAGGCGTCGATCACGATATCCTGGCTCGCGGATAGAAATGCGACAAGAACCGACAAGGCGGCCATCAGAGGCAAGTTGTGCTTGGGATTGCACAGTCCCAGACCGAGAATTGCGCCGATCAGAAGAATCTGGATAGTGATTCCCCAACCGCGCCGTCGTCCCAAAGGCAGTGGCGGAGGTACGCGATCGATCAGCGGCGACCAGAGAAACTTGAGTGCGTAGGGCGTGCCAACCAGGGCGAAAGTGCCGATCGCTGCGCGCCGCACGCCGCCTGTCGCAAGCCATGCCGAAAGAGTTGAGTAAGTCAGCAGGAGCGGCAGGCCACTGGAAAATCCCAGTGCAAGTACCTGCAGCACGCGCGGTTCAGTATAGGCTGCAACCGCGTGCCGCCAGTTTGTTCGAGCGTGGGTTTCGTTGATTCGGGATAATTCCTTCATTGCAATCTTCGGGCACCCTGTTTTTTGCCTCTTGCCCTGCTTCACCTTCTTGAATAGACGATCGCTAGGAGCAATTCTAGCGGAGCGCCGGCCATGCGCAGAGGACGCAACTGGAACTTGGGTTGTAGCGCCGGCCTCCCGGCCGGCTGTAGCGCGGGTCTCCCGACCCGCGCATCCCGGCCCCGCGCAGAAATCTGTCATCCTGAAAGAGTCATGAAACTCGGCATAATCAGTGACACCCACGGCCTCCTGCGCCCCGAAGTCGC
>PLSH01000262.1 GCA_003165095.1 Acidobacteriaceae bacterium | reverse complement strand
CATCATGGCCATGTACATCGCCCAGCATATCGAGGCCCGTCATCTGCTTTCCGCCGTCATCATGACCTCGCCGGGAACGATTCTGATCGCCAAGATGATGGTTCCGGAAACCGAGGTTCCAGCCACCGAAGGCAGAGTGGTGATTCCCAAGGACGAGCTGCACAAGGACGAGAATTTTATCGGCGCCATTGCGCGCGGCACCATCGACGGCGGCAAGCTGGCTTTGAATGTCGCCATCATGCTCATCAGTTTTCTGGCGCTTGTCGCGCTGCTCGACGGATTGCTGGGCTGGACGCATGGGCTGAGTTACATGCACTGGGTTCCGTCGAGCCTGGGTCAGATTCTGGGCTTCGTGGGCGCGCCGGTGGCGTGGCTCATTGGGGTGCCGTGGCACGACTGCCACGCCATCGGCAACCTGCTGGGCACGCGCATGGCTCTCAACGAGGTGGTCGCGTACATCGCGCTCGGCGCGCAGAAGGCGACGCTTGCCCCACGCTCGTTCACCATTGCCACGTTTGCGCTGTGCGGGTTTGCCAACCTGGGATCGATCGGCATGCAGATCGGCGGCATCGGCGCGCTGGTCCCCGAGCGCCGCAACGACCTGGCGCGGCTGGGCGTGCGCGCCATGCTCGCCGGGACCATGGCCAACCTGATTTCAGCTTCGATCGCGGGGATGTTTCTGGGGTAGCGTTATGCCGTTCGATTGCTGCAGGCGTGTGAGCGGCAACCAATATGAAATTGCCGCATCACCGTGGGCCTCGCGGGTTGCGTCAGAAGAATGTAACAGGGCCCGACTTCAGTCGAGCCGCAAATGCCTCAAGACAAAGGATGGGCTTTAGCGCCTGCGTGAGAACTCGTTCCTGCGCCAACTTGCCAACTCGCCATGCCCGCGAAGCGGGCGTCAACTTGCTGCCTTTGAGTAAAAGCGGGCTCCTCTCATGCCCCGAAAGAGCGCTCTCACGCACTCTCTTTAGCCCCTGAGGGACGTACTTCGTGATCGGTTGAAAAATTAACTTTTTTCCGCAGCCTGTTTACCCCATACCGCGAGGGAGATTCGTTATGTTGGCTCGGCATTTTGTTTGCGGAACACTGCTCGGTTATGCGCTCGCCGCGGGTTTCACGCTGACTCCGGCGCACGGTGAAGATATGGCCGTCGGCGTAAATGTCGTTAACCCATTACGCGCCAGCGTTGCGGATCAAAACGCTCTCATCGCGCAACTGAAAGCGGCCGGCGTTCGCGTGATCCGGGCCAGCGTTACGCCCGACGACAAGGGCATCGACTTTGCCAAGCGCGTTTACGCGGCAGGAATCAAAATCGAACTCGGCGTCAGCGCCCAGTATCCTCCCGACGCGCCCAAGCGGGCCTATCAGCCGGACACGTACCCCAACATGTGGTCAGGTCATCCGCTCTCTTACGCCGACCCGGAGCTCTCGCGCGCTTACTTTCAATCCCTGATCGACAAACTTGAAGCCAACGGGATCGTGCTGGCGGGCTTTGAGCTCGGCAACGAGATCAACTGGGCAGCCTTCAATCCGGAGTTTCCGTTGCCCGGCGAGGGCAAAGTCTTCGACCTCAACGATCTTTCTGACGATCCGGAAGCGAAACAGATCGCCAAAGGCTATCTTCAATATTTGAAGATTCTGGCAGTGCTCAAAGATGTCCGGGATCATTCCAAATTGAACCGGCATACGCCCATCATGACCGCCGGCCTGGTGGATGCCGCGGATGGCGACAAACCCTGGAACAGCAAAGGCGAGGACAAAGTCAGCCTTCCGGCCACGCTCGTGTTCATGCGCGCCAATGGCCTTGATTCGCTCGTCGACGCCTACGCGATCCACACTTATCCCTCTTCCGCGCAGCCCGGAAATCCCGCGGCCGCCGCTAAGAGAACGGCTCACTTCAACGACGTAACCATGGCCGAATGCCGGCCTGCGGGAAGCAAAGACGGCAAACCGTGCTGGATCACCGAGTGGGGCTTTCCAAACAACGACGTCTCGTGCCCAACCAACGATGCGAACCGCGCAAAACTCGCGCAGGAGATGCGCGCAAACTTTGCGCGAGCTGCCGCGCAGGGACGATTGGTTGGCATCATGGTTTTTGCCTGGGATTCCGATCCTTGGTCAAAGACGGTGGACGCAACCAGTGTTTATCGATGCGGCTCTCTTACGGAAAGCGGCCGCGTGGCCATTGCGCCAGTCCAGGCTGCGCACTGAAATGCGGCCTTTGATTCAGCCGCACGGCGCTCGCCTCAAGCAGTAGCTGCCGAGCCTTTTCGCAACCGCCTCACGCGATAAACGATGGTCAGCGCCGTTACCGTGCCGCAGGTGAGCAGGCTGGCGGCCATGCCAATGACCAGCGAGTTGTCCTGCTGATAGATGCCGTGGACGATGCCTACAATCTGCAGCACGCTGAATCCGCCGAAGGTGAGCAGCGAGATGCCTTCGTCTGTTTTCTTGCGCCACAGGGCGATGGCCTGCGGCACAAACAACAGCGCGTTGCCAATCAGGCCCAATCCAAAAATCACGGCGACGATTTGTTTCATGCGTAGATTCTCTCAGAGACCGCGCCGTAGGCGCAGTGGTTGTTAGCCCCGCGCTTCAGCGTGGCCCCCAGGAAACGGCCTTTGTTTCTTGGGGTGGAAGCGTGGGGTTGGCTTTATGGCAGGTAGCCTCGCAAAGGAGCCTGTGTCTTGGCGCTCCATATCCAGAGCGGCCACGCGACCGCGCCGTAGGCGCAGTGGTTGTTAGCCCCGCGCTTCAGCGTGGGGTTGGCGAAACAAACAATTCATCCGGAGTCCCGTAGGGACGGCGCCCATCCTCCGAGCCCCTCCAACTTTTTTTAAGGAAGGATAGAAAAACACAATCCGGGTGCGACTCCAGAAAATGTTGAACTTCTACTGCCAGCCCGGCAAAGCCGGGGGCTCTCCTGATTAATTAGGGAACGCACCCGCACTCAATCCCCGAACCGCGCCGCGCTCCGTGCCTTTGCCCTGGCAGCTTCTTCTTCGCGGTTGCGGGGCGGCGCTGCGGTTTCAAGCCGGCCGAGCAGACGCAGCGAGGCAACAGCAATCTCATCCACCGCCTGCGCAAAGGCAGCTTCGTTTGCCTTTGAGGGCTTGTTAAACCCGCTCACCTTTCTCACGAATTGCAGAGAGGCCGCGTGGACCTCGTCCGCGGTGACCGGAGGATCGAAGTTGAAAAGCATTTTGATATTGCGGCACATCGCGAATTGCCTCCATGGATATTCTGACACCCTGCCGTTGAACAATCAGCCGTCTTCTTCCCTCATCTCCGGAGCCCGCGCCTGTAGAATGCGAGAAAGCGCACCGTCGGGTTTCGATATGACTTACTACGATCAAGTCGTTGAAGCGGCAGAGCACCTTCGCGGCAGCCTGGGCCGGCTTGCTCCGCACGTTGGCATCGTGCTGGGCTCGGGACTGGGCGCGGCGGCCGAGGCCGTCACCGATGCCGTCGTTGTGCCCTACGGCGAGATTCCGCATTTTCCGCAATCCACCGTCGAGGGCCACTCCGGACGCATTGTCGCCGGGCTGCTCGGTGAATCTCCGGTTGTCATCCTGCAGGGGCGCGTGCATTTTTACGAGGGCTACTCGCCGCAGCAGGTCACGTTTCCCATGCGCGTGCTGGGCGCGCTGGGCGTACGCGCGGTGGTGCTCACCAACGCAGCCGGAGGCATCAAGGAAGGCTACCGCGTGGGCCAATTGGTGGCGCTCAGCGACCACATCAACCTGATGGGCTGGAACCCGCTCACCGGGCCGAACGAGCCGCGCTTCGGCCTGCGGCCGGGCACGGGGCTGCGCTTTTTCGATATGACCGAGGCTTACAGCAAAGCGCTCCGCGCTCTTGCGCATCAGGCAGCATCGGAGGAAGGGTTCACGCTCGAAGAAGGAGTCTATCTTGCCACGCCGGGGCCGAGCTTCGAGACGCCGGCGGAGATTCGCGCCTTTCGCGCGCTGGGAGCCACGCTGGTAGGCATGTCCACGGTGCCGGAAACGATTGTGGCCCGGCACATGGGCATTGAAGTGCTTGGCATTTCGTGCGTCACCAACCTGGCCGCCGGGTTGGGATCGACGCCGCTGAGCCACGAGGAAGTGTTCGAGACCGGCCGTCAGGTGGAGGCCACGCTTGCCGGGCTGCTGACTCGCCTCGCGCCCGCAATCGCGGCCATGGTGGACGCCGAGCCGTGAGCGACATTCAGTTAAACCCGAGGCTCCCGTTTCCTCCGGTCGCGTTGGGAATTGCCGGCTGCTCGGGGTCAGGCAAGACCACGCTCGCCGCCGAGCTGGCGCGCACCCTGGGCGGCATCCATTTCCATCTCGACAATTACTACCTCGACCTGGGGCGCCTTCCATTCGAAGAGCGCCTGCGGCAGAACTTCGACGATCCGGCTTTGATTGAGAGCCCGCTGCTCGCGCGCCACGTGGCGGCGCTGGCGCGTGGCGAGGCGATCGAGCGGCCGGTCTACGATTTCTCGACGTACACGCGCGTGCAGGCCCGCACCGAGCGGGTCGAGCCCGGCGCATTCCTGATCGTCGAGGGATTGTTTGCGCTTTACTACCCGGATCTGCTGCCGATTTATCAGTTGCGCGTGTACATCGACACGCCGGATGGGCTGTGCTTCGAGCGCCGGCTGAAGCGCGACATCGAGCAGCGCGGCCGAACCGCGGAGTCGGTGCGCCTCCAGTACGAGGCCACGGTGCGGCCGGCAAGCGAAAAGTTTGTACGGCCCTCCGCCGCGCACGCTGACCTGACCGTGGACGGCACGGGCGCGCTGGACTGGAAGGTGGAGCGGGTGATGACGGAGCTGCGCGATCGAGGCCTGCTGGCCGGCGCGGGGTGAAGACAGGGAACAGTCCTCCACCGGCAAAGCCGACCCACGGGGAATGAAACTGTGCCCCATCCANNGGACGTCTTTGTTTTTGTCCGATGGGTGGGTCGGCATGAACCTGGGGGCCCGTACTCATTTATCAACAACTTACGAACTGGTTTCTTGTTAGGGAAAAGGGAATAGGGAGTAGGGAAAGCATGCGGAAGATGACGCAAGAGCACAAACCGGCTTCAGCCGAGGCAATTGCCCGGATCGCCGATCGCGGCGAGGACATCTCGCGCTTTTTCACCGGAAAGGGCAAGATGATGCCGCCCATTCAGCGCGTCAATGTGGATTTTACTGTTCCCATGCTCAATGAATTGGATGAGACCGCGCGAGAATTGAACATCAGCCGCCAAGCTGTCATCAAGACCCTGTTGCGCGTGGCGCTGGACCAGCAGCATCTTGCGCGCAGGGCGCGCCGAGCTTAGGAAACACCAACTACTTTGCCGCCGTCCGCGCCTCGTTCGGCACCAGCATGTCTTCCTTGCGCATCACCAGGTTGGTGGCGTTCAGCGTAGCCAGTTCGAAGCCGTGTCCATGCGTAATGGCGTCGGTGGGGCAGGCTTCAACGCAGTAGCCGCAGAAAATGCAGCGGTTGTAATCGATGTTGTAGACCTTGGCGAAGCGCTCGGAGGAAGAGATGCGCTGCTCCTCGGTGTTTTCGTCAGCCTCTATGTAAATGCAGTTGGCCGGGCAGGCGGCTGCGCACAGGAAGCAGGCCACGCACTTCTCCAAGCCGTTTTCGTCGCGCTGCAAGACATGAGCGCCTCGAAAACGCTGTTCGAAGACCGCTCCGCGCAAAGGGCCTTTGCCGTCGGGGTAGTTCTCCACCTGGGTAGGCTCCAGCGCCTCGCGGAAGGTGATGCTCATTCCTTTGGCGATGCCGGCAACGTTGCGCACGATCGACATACGACCAGTATACGATGGAGGTCGGGACGGATTCACCATGGGAGGCAGGGTTGAGGTAATCGCGTTCTTGCTGGCCATGGGCCTGGCGGTCGCTCAATAACCTGCGGAAAAAGGATGCTGGTAGCTATCTGCTTCATTCAGGCAAGCACAATATGTGGGGTTTGACGAGGGGCCGGGCACGCAAGATGTTGGGGGCCACCTGAGTCAAGCAGATAGCTACCAGGATGCTTTGTAACAGGGCACGACTTCAGTCGTGCCGCAAACGCCTCAAAAGAAGGGACGGGGCTTCAGTGTTTGCGTGAGAAC
>PLSH01000080.1 GCA_003165095.1 Acidobacteriaceae bacterium | reverse complement strand
ACAAGGGTGGGAAACCACAACCCTTCACCCGCCACTCTCAACCCACTCCAATTTATTTTGGACCCGTCAAAAACCCGCTGTCCGTCAGCCAATCCGCCATCCGTTGCGGCCACGTATTCACCGTCACCAGCTTTGATCGGTCGCCCATGTTGAATGCGTGTCTGCCCTTGGCCAGAAAAATCGCCTCCACGGGAACATTGGCCGCAAGCAGCTTCTCATAAATGCCCAGCGTCGTCTTGTTGCATCCATAATCGTCGTCGTTGGCCACCAGCAGAAACGCGGGAGGCGAATTGGCCGGAACCGTATCGGGCACGCTTCCGCCGGGATAAACCAGCATCTGAAAATCCGGCCGGCCGTTGAGCCGGTCGATGGGATCCGCCGCCGCCGGATCTCCGTCGCCCGGCGCATAGGCGATCATCGAAATCAGCGCGCCGCCGGCCGAAAATCCCAGCATCCCCACCCGGTGCGGATCGATGTTCCACTCCGCGGCCCGGCTGCGAATCAGCCTCATGGCGCGATACGCATCTTGGCGCACATTCTCCATCGTGTACGGAGAACCCGCCTCTCCCGGCAGCCGGTACTTCAGCGCAAACGCGGCCACGCCGATGCTGTTCAGAAACTCCGCCGCCTGTTTGCCCTCGCCGTTGAAAACCAGCTCCCGAAATCCTCCGCCGGGCGCAATCAACACCGCCGCCCCCGTAGCTTTCTCCTTGGGCGGCAGAAATATCGTGATCGAGGGATTGTTCACATTGCGCACCCAATAATCCTGGGCTTGTTCCGGCACGTCTTTGAGTTTCTCGAATCCGGGCGCGCCGTTGTTCCAGAGAGGGACCACCTGCGGCGGCGTTTGGGCGCTCGCCGTAACGCACAGCGCAACCGCGGTTGCCAAGACTGCGAAAAGTGTTTTCATTGGGTCGATTGTCCTTTCATGAACGAATGCACTAACAGGATTGTAGGCGCGCCGCAACCGCTCCGGTACAATGGGCACGCTGAGCAAATTTGAAAGAGCCTCCATGGAGACAGGGCCAACCCTCGAGAACACCCCGCCGCTTCACCACCCCCGCCAATTCGGCTTTCTCGAATTCGCTTTCATTGGACCCCACGGCCTCCGCGCCGGATGGTCCGTGCTCCTCGCCTACTGCCTCTTCTATCCCTTCCGCATCCTGATAGGCACCCTCTTCTTCACCGCCAACCTGGTCAGCGACAACAGCGGCTACACGGCAGCCTCCATGTTCCTCATGGAGCTGATTCCCTTTCTCGCCATGCTGGCAGCCGCGGCCATCGTTGCTCTCATCGAGCACCGCCGCATCATGGACTACAACCTGGCCGGTTCCCGCCGCCCGCTCAATTTCATCTCCGGCCTCGTCACCGGATTTGTGGCGCTCTCCGCGCTCATAGGCGCGCTCCATTGGGGCGGATGGCTGCACTTCGGCCCCGCCGCGCTTTCCGGCTTCCACATCTTTCGCTATGCCGCGCTTTGGGGCTCGACTTTCCTTCTCGTCGGCGCCGTCGAGGAAGGTATGTTCCGCTGCTACCTCCAGTTCACCCTCACCCGCGGCATCAACTTCTGGTGGGCGCTTGCCGCCGAATTCGCTCTCTGCTCGTACCTCATCCTCTTTAACCGCGGCAGCGGCACATGGGGCGTCTACGCCGTCGCCCTGCTCGGCCTCTTCCCTTGCCTCATTCTTCACCAAAGGAACACTGCACGGAGTGCATTCTGGCAGGCGGCCTGGGTCACGTCCACCGCCTTCGGCCTCATCCATACCTCCAACAACGGCGAAAACTGGATTGGAATCTTTGCCGCCGCCGGCATCGGCTTCGCTTTCTGCGTCAGCGTCCGCGTCACCGGCTCGGCCTGGTGGGCCATCGGCTGCCACGCCGCATGGGACTGGACCGAAACCTACTTCTACGGTACCGCCGACAGCGGAATTCCCGCCCGCGGACACTTCCTCACCACCACCCCCGCCGGCAATCCCCTGCTCAGCGGCGGCGCGGACGGCCCCGAAGGCAGCCTGCTCGTGCTCGGCGCAATCCTGCTGCTGATCGCCTTGTTGCTCTGTCTTCACGGGAGAAGATTGACCGCACCCTTTGTTTCTGAATCCGCTGCCAACCACCACCCCGGCGACCCAACCCTGTCGCCGCAGGCCCCGGAGTGAGCGATTCATGCGTCTGTGGCTGAACCGGACCGGCGAAGTTTCTCTGCGCGAGCAGTTGATCACCCAGATTGTGTTGAGCATTCTCAGCCGCGAGATGCTTCCCGGCCATCGCCTGCCCAGCACTCGCGACCTGGCTCGCCGGTTTGGAATTCATCCCAACACCGCCAGCGCGGCCTATCGCCAGTTGGAGCAGGAAGGCTGGCTTGAATTCCGCCACGGCAGCGGCGTCTTCGTGCGCAGCGCCCGGCCCTCCACAACCCTCAGCCCTGAACTGGCCGTCGACCAGTTGATCGGCGACATGGCCGCCAAGGCGCGCCGCCTCGGCGTGACCGATTCGCTCCTGCGCGCCCAGATGCGCCGCTGGCTCTCCTTCGAGCCGCCCGCCCGCTGGCTGCTCATCGAGCCCGATCCCAACCTCTGTGGAGTCGTGATGTTCGAAATGGAGCAGGAGCTCGGACTGCCCGTCTCCGGCTGTGCGCCCTCCGAGTGCTCCACGCCCGGCATTCTCGAGCGATCCATCCCCGCCGTGCTGCCCAGCAAAGCCGCCGCCGTCCGCCAGCTTCTTCCCGCCGGCACTCAGCTCACCGTCCTTGAGGTTCAGCCCGTCTCCCCTGAACTGCAAGCCGCCCTGCTCAAATATCTGCCCGAGCACTCGGGCGACCTGATCGCCATTGCCTCCCGCTGGGAAGATTTCCAGCGCATCGGGCGCACCATGCTCATCGCCGCCGGCATGGCCCCGGAAAGCCTGCTGGTGCGCGACGCCGCCCGTCCCGGCTGGAAACGCGGCCTTGAAACAACCTCCGCCGTCATCTGCGATGCGGCCACGGCTCAGCAACTTCCCAAAGGCTGCTTCCCCCTCGTCTACCGCCTGCTCAGCGAATCCTTCCTCGCCCAACTCCGCGAAATTGAATCCACCCTCACCACCCCAGCACCCGCGCGGTAGGTCAGAGCTGGTAGGTCAGGGCTTTAGTGCCTGCGTGAGAACTCGTTCCTGCGCCAACTTGCCAACTCGCCATGCCCGCGAAGCGGGCGCTAACTTGCTGCCTTTGGGTAAAAACGGGCTCCTCTCAAGCCCCGAATGAACGCTCTCACACTCTCTCTTCAGCCCTGACATTCACAACACCAGGAAATGCGGGGCTCTACCCCTGAGGAATTCGTTTGAGGGATCGGCCTGCCCATCCGCTCGATTCACCCCCACTGTGACACCCGCGAAACTGTCCTAATCGCCCCACACACACGTGTGCATTCCCCCTAACCTCGTTCCTGTTAGTCCAAAAGGAGTTCCGATGAACCGTCCGATGACCCAAGCCGTTCTCTTCCTCAGCCTCTGC
>PLSH01000329.1 GCA_003165095.1 Acidobacteriaceae bacterium | reverse complement strand
AGCGCGCCAGCCAGAACCGCCTGGCAAAATTCGTTCCCGAGGGCATCGAGGGCCGCGTGCCCTACCGCGGACCGCTCGAGTCGATGGTCTTCCAACTGGTTGGCGGCTTGCGCTCCGGTATGGGCTACCTGGGCTGCGGAACCATTCAGGAACTTCAGGAAAAGGCGCAGTTTGTGCGCATCTCCGGCGCCGGCCTCCGCGAGAGTCACGTCCACGACGTGATCATCACCCGGGAGGCCCCCAACTACCATGTCGAGTAATGAAAAGCGCACCTGGTGGTTCTGGATCAAGGTCTGGTTGCCGGTCGCAATCGGCATCGCTGTCATTGCGTTCGAATCCACTGAACCTTTTGGCTCCGACCACACGTCTTATCCCTTGCGCGTGATCTTCGAGGCTCTCTTCGGCCACGTCAGCAGTGCCCGCTGGGAGGTTATCCATCTTTGCATCCGCAAATCAGGCCACTTCATCGGCTACGGGCTAATCGGGCTGGCATGGCTGCGCGCCTGGTGGATGACGCTGCCCCGCTCCAGCTTCATGCCCGACGCGGCGCTGGCGCTGCTGGGCACCGCGCTGGTGGCCAGTTGCGACGAGTGGCACCAGAGCTATTTGCCCAACCGCACCGGCACTCCCTGGGACGTGCTGCTGGATTGCTGCGGCGCGATTGCGATGCAGGTGATTGTGTATGTCTATATGCGGAGTTTCAGGCCCAAGCGGCTGGCGAGAGCCGCGTGACGGCTCCTCTTCTCAGGGCTCGCGGACTCATGGACAACTGGGATAGAGTGATTGCATCAACATAGTGATTGCATCGAGGAGATGGAATGAAAGGCTTTCTCTCTCTGCTGCTGGTGTTTGGTTTTTGCAGCGCCGCGTGGTCCAAGGATGTGACGGTGACGATCGATGCAGGCCAGCCGGTGCGCACCATGCGCGGCGGATTGGGCGCATCGTGGCACGCCATCGAGGCTCCCATTCCGGGCTCCGAAGGTGGCAGCGGCTGGGGCGCTTATCCGCCGGCCGGCGATGAGGCCGCCTGGCAATCCCTGTATAAACATGCCGACTGGCTGGGCCTGGATTGGTGCCGCGTGGAACTGGAACAGCGCATCTATGAGCCGGAGCGCGGGCGCTTCGATTGGGACAGCCCGGAGATGCTCATACTCTATCGAATTCTGGACTGGGCGGAGGCGAGCCACACACAGGTATTTCTTCAGCAGATGTGGGGCAACACCACCTGGAACGCGCTGCCTGAGTTGCGCGACGATCCCGCCAAAAGAGTGCATAGCGCCCCTTTATCGGTGGACGACTTTGCCAATGGCTATGCGGAACTGGTGTACCACCTGGTCAAGGTGAAGGGTTACAAATCCATTCGCTGGCTGAGCATCAACAATGAGCCGGGCCAGCATTTCTCCTGGTGGCAGGGGCCGGATTTGAAGCCGCTCGGCCCCACCCCCGATTTCAAAAGCGCGCGCGCGGCCCTCGACGCGCGGGGCATTGATTTGCCCATCTCCGGACCGGACTGGACCGACATGCCGCCGCTGGAGCCGGCGAAGATCGATTTCGATCCTTACATCGGCGCTTACGATATCCACTCCTACTGGGCCGACTTCGACAAACCCGGCAAGCTCGGCGAGTACTCGATGACTACCACGGTGACTCGCGTTGGCGATTGGGCAAACTGGGCTCACCAGCGCAACAAGCCTCTATTCCTATCTGAAGTCGGCACCATGGCCTACGGCTGGAAAGGAACCGATCCGGGCCCCGGCAGCTACGAGTCAGGCCTGAAGAATGCCTCGCTCGTGGTTCGCGCCATCAATGCGGGCGCGGACGGCTTCAATCGCTGGAGCTTCGTCAATCGCGGCGATCTGGACGGCCAGTGGCAACTGCTGGATACCTGGGACGTGAAGGCCGGCCGTCTGCTGACGAAGTTCACGCCACACCCCAACTCCTATTACATGTGGGCGCTGCTGAGCCGCTATACGGCCCTGAATTCCGAGGTTCTGGCGATTCACACCGAGGGCGGCGCAGTGGAGGGAATCGAGCGCCTGGTGGCCGCGGGGCTGCGCAGTCCCAAAGGCCAGGTGACGGTGCTGGTGGTGAATGAAGGAATGGAAGACAGGAGCGGGAAGATAGTGTTCGACCACCTGGCCGGCCCGCTAACGCTCTACCGGTATCGCATGACGCCCGCGATGCGCGACCGGACCGACATCGAACTGAAGCCGGAGGCGAGTTTCGCAGTGAGTCCCGGGCACGCGGCGTTTCAAGACGGTCTTCCGGCCCGGAGCATCACGGTGTATTCGACCTATAAACTAGGCGCCGAAGAAAAGGGCGTGCAAGCCGAATGAGCGGGGCCCATTGGGCAGAGCCTACTGGATGATCTGCATCGTCGACGTGCTGGACATCGCCAGTGTCGAACTGGGGACGAACGGAATATGGTACGGGAATGCATAGTTTACTTTGACTGAAACGAATTGGCCCACGGCCTGACCGCCAGGATATGTTGTGGTGACAGTGAGCGCGCCGCCGGCGATATTGGGCAAGCCGGCCGCATAGACAAAACTGTCGACACTCGACGGATCCGACGATGTGGTCGAGGCCGTGCAAGAATCGCCTCCAGATGTTTCACAGCTTGCCCCATGCACGATGGCATAGCGCGTTCCTTCCCGCGCCAGCTCGGAGATGAGATTATGCGAATAGAATGCCAGGCAAACCTGAATCAATCCAAAAATGAAGCTGCACAGGATGGGGAAAGTGATCGCGAATGCGACCAGCGACTCCCCGCTCCCGTTGCGCGGAAAGAATCTTCGCTTGAACAGGAACGCAACTCGCGGCGGCCAGGCGGAGCGGCTGAGCGCCGCATCCGCCGGCCGCGAAACTGCATTCCGGCGCGCCACGGCTAATACACTTCCATGACCGATTGGCTGTTCAGGGTTATCGTTGCCGGAATTCCGCAGCAATGAAACGGAAGAGTCACAGGCGCGCTGAGAAGCACCCGAACAAATTCGAGCGGATAGTTCCCCGTGCCGGTGCAGGCCGAGGTGGCGCTCGATAGCGCCGCTGCAGTGGCTTGATTGCCTATGCCGGTGTATTGGACGCCGCCCTGGGCAGCGGAGCATGCATAATACGAGGTTGGCGTCACGGTCACATTGGCGGCGGGAATATCAGGCGCGTCGGCTTTGGCTGTGCTGGTTATGCCGGCAGTGTCCGTAGCGACGTTCGAGCTCATCATGCCGTACATGGCGCCCGCATGAGCCGCATTGGAAATTTCGATGGAGCCGAAGATGAAAGTCGATGTATCGGCTGTCCCGAGCAGCGTCGGCAGTCCAAAAATGGACAACACCAGGGCCAGTTCAACGATGGCGGTTCCGCGATTTTTGCGCAGGTTCCTGTAGTGCCGGAGTTTCTGAATACATTTTGAGATGAACTGAATCATCTTTTTCACATCCTCACTGAACCAGCTCCGGAGCTCCGCCACTGCCGCCGCTGCCGAGCAGTGGGCTGGCATAACTATCGAGAACCGCGCCGCCGGCCATGGTGAGCGACTGCGCAACAATATCCATATTCGTCGTTGTGCCGGAGCCGTTATTCAGCGTTACCGCGGCATTGGGAGCGTAAAGAATCCCGGAGAAGTTTGAATTGGATCCTCCCTCGACGGTCATCGCGGCGCCGGTTGCATAGAACAGGACCCCAGGGATGTTGTTTGACACCGGAGCCGAGAGGTTGACTACGACCCCGTTGGCAATGTCCACATTTCCGGTTATGACGAAGGTGACGCCGCTGCCCGTGACCGGCGCGCCACCGCCGGTAGTAAATGCGCCTTCAATGTAGTAGGTATAGCCGGGGGAAAACGTAACGGAAGCGGCGTTGCTAAGATTCAGGCTGGTGTAGCAGATGGAATTATTCGTCGCTGTTTCATTCACCACCGTGCCATTCGTCTCGGTAACATTTTGCATGGGCAATGTGTAATTTGCCGTGCTTCCGGGAAGAATCCAGCCATTGACCGGATTAGCGTAGCAGGTAATTCCCGCGGGCAGCGAAGGCGCCTGGAGGGACGGGGCACACGGAGAAGCTCCCTGGACAGCTCTCGCGGCAGGGCAGATCAATCCGCTGTTGTTGATGTTGCCTGAATTGTCCCAATCTGTGGATACGGCGCCCACCGACGTAGCGCACAAGCTCGCGCTTCCAATAATTCCGATGGCATTGCCGCTGCTTGAGTTGGCTGTAACTCCGCAGCTATTTGCCGCAAGCTGGGCGCCGTTGCTCATACTCAGATCCTGGCCGGTTACGCCCGTCAGGCAGATGCAAGTGGGAGTGGCTACGCCGGCGCCTGCTTCCGCCGTAGCTGAAATTTTCATCGTCTGCATTTTCTTGTTGAAGGCGCCAAGAAAAAACGTATGAATCGGCTGAGATACAACCGCCTGAACCCAATTTTGCGGCGGGGGGGCCGAATTGGCATCCGAATAATTCCCAGATGTGGGTTGGGTCAGAGTGACTACGGCAGGGTTGGTTGCGAGGGTTGTGTCGAACCCATTCTGTTTTGCAGCCACATTGGCCGCATTGGTTTCTGCAGTGGCTCCGTTGGGGAGCTCTTCCGCGGCGGCAACGGCAGCTGCGTCCGCCGCTGACTGCGCCATTCTCTTCTCTTTGAAAAAATAGCCCACATCCATCGCGAACGCGACGAAACCGAGCATAATAAGTCCCATGAATACAGCGACGATCGCCATTGCCTGCCCGTTTTCGCTGCTTGGATTCCCCATTTGGCATCCGTCCCGGCACTGCTGAGGAGGAAACCCCGGCTCTGCCTTGTGGTCCTTGTCAAGGCCCGGACGTGCCATGGAGAGCGATCGGTCTGAGGAGTGCCGCAGGCCGGCTAGGGGGGCGCCACAGCAGAGCAGACGTAATGCTCTTCTGTAGCAGAAGCAATTTTAGTGTATCACTATCAGATAACCTAACGCATAAACCTAAGTAATTATCGGGACAAAGCTGGAATGCAGCGCGCGGGAGGCAGACTTGCCGGCAAGCAATGAGTCAGGATGAGCGAGCGTTACCGAAAACAAACGCGGGCGCATCCCCACGAGGAGGGTGCGCCCGCTGGTCCACTCAAACTGGAATGGGAAGCCTTGACGGCAAGTCCTACGCGGCTGCTTCGCCGCCTTCGGGTTCTTCCTTCTTGGATTCTTCCAACTGCTTTTCGAGTTCGGCGCGCTTTTTGGTCTTCATGTCTTCGCGCTTCTGGCGCTTGGCGTCCAACTGTGTCTCGGCGTCAAGCAGTTCGATGAACGCCTTGTCGGCGCCGTCGCCCTGCTGGAAACCGGTGCGGACGATGCGCAGGTAGCCGCCCTGACGTTCCTTGTAGCGCGGCGCCACGGTTTCAAACAGCCTCGTCACAGCCTTGTCGGTCTGGAGGAAGCTGAGGGCCTGGCGGCGCGAGTGCAGATCGCCCTTCTTGCCCAGGGTAATCATTTTTTCAACGTGCGGACGAACAGCCTTGGCCTTGGCCACGGTGGTCACGACCCGGTCTTCAACGAGCACGGAGGTGACCAGGTTGCGCAGCAGCGCGCGGCGATGGCTGGTGTTGCGTCCGAGCTTGAATCCTGCATT
>PLSH01000320.1:1922-6059 GCA_003165095.1 Acidobacteriaceae bacterium | reverse complement strand
GACGGCAAGGGCCAGACGGCGAGCAGCAAGGGTGAGCCGCCGAACAACTGGCAGTCGTACTTCGGTCATTCGGCGTGGCAGTGGGACGCGAAGACGCGCCAGTACTACTATCACAAGTTCTATATTCAGCAGCCGGATTTGAACTGGTACAACCCGAAGGTGCACGAGGCGTTCAAGGACATCGTCGCATTCTGGCTGCAGCGGGGCGTGGGCGGCTTCCGGTTTGACGCGATCACAACGCTCTACGAGGATCCGCAGTTGCGGGACGAGGGCGTGGTGAAGGACAAGAACGGCAAACCGGTCATCAATGCCTACGGAGACCCGCAACTGGACGATTCATGGACCAACAACCAGCCGGGTGTGCATGAAGTGGTTGGAGAAATGCGCGCCGAGGCGGACAAGTTCAATTACGATGCGTTTCCGGGCACGCGGGTGCTGATCGGCGAGACCTATCTGCCCAACGTTGGCGAGCTGGCCAAGATGTACGGGACCGCGGAAAAGCCGGAGTTTCAACTGCCGATGGACACGCAGGTGGGATTCATCGACAAGCTGGACGTGGCGGAGTTCCGTTCCCGGCTGGCCGACGCGGAGACCGGGATCAACGGCAACATACCGCTGCTGCTCTTTGACAACCACGACAATGCCCGGCTGGACAAGCGTTATGGCGACGGGGTGCACGACACGGACATTCAGCGCGCGATCTCGACCATTCTTTTCGCCAGCCGGGGCGCGGCGCTGTTCTATTACGGCGACGAAATCGGGATGAAGACCACCCCGCCCACGCGCAANNGAGCGCACGCCGATGCAGTGGACTGCGGAGCCGAATGCTGGGTTCACCACCGGCACGCCGTGGCTGCCGGTGCCGCCCAGCGCGGCAATCATCAACGTGGAAGCCGAGAAGGGCGATCTCAACTCGCTGTTCAACTGGTACCGCAGCCTGATCCGGCTGAAGAAGACGGTGCCCGCGTTTGAGCACGGCGCCGACGTGATGCTGGACCAGGAGAATACGAATGTGCTGAGCTGGATGCGGCAGGCGCCGGGGGCTCCGCAAGTGGTAGTGAGCGTGAACTTCACGGCCCAGCCGCAGATAGTGAACCTGGTATCGGGCGGCGCGGGCCTGAAAGCGGGAAACCTCCACACGCTGCTCAAGTCGCCGGGCGGAACCGATCCCAAATCGCCTGACCAGATTGAGTTAGGGCCTTTTGGCGTGTATATCGGAGAATTGAAGTAGCGAAGCAGCGAATTGCGGATGCCGGACACTTAACCTCCCTGCTCCGGCTTCCGTCTAAACACATCAAGGGGTAGTGCGCGCATTTCCCCCATGACGCTTCCATCGAGGTTTTGCCTGATCGTCGAACTCGAAAAACTGAAGAATGCGCGGCACTTGCGCCTCTGTTGGGGCTGGATGTGGATTTTTCTCATTCTTGCGAGCTGGCCGGCAAGGGCGCAGACCGGCTCGGCGGGTAATCCCGCTCCACCGGCCGCCGGCGCCGCGCCGACGGGCAGCATTCAGGGAGTGGTGTCCGGCAAAGACGGAGAGCAGTACGAGGGAGTGCGCGTGATACTTGCGCCGGCGGGAGCGCAGCCGGCGCAAACCACACAGACCGACGGCAACGGTGCGTTCAGTTTTGCGAATGTGCCCGCGGGAGCGTTTACCCTCACCTTCACCACGAATGGATTTGAGCCCAGGACCATTTCGGGGGTCCTCGAGGCCGGCGAGGCTTTTCACGCGGAGACGGTGGTGCTGCTGATGAAGCAGGCCACCAGCGAGGTGCGGGTATCGTCCGAGACCCAGGTGGAGATTGCCGAGGAGCAGATTCACGTCGAAGAACAACAGCGCGTGCTGGGCGTGCTGCCGAACTACTACGTCAGCTATGCAAAAAATCCCGTGAAGCTGAACACGCGGCAGAAATACTCTCTGGCGTGGAGGTCGAGTGTCGATCCCTTCACCCTGCTGATGAACGCCGGCTTTTCAGGGCTTGAGCAGGCGATGAACACGTTCCCCGGCTACGGACAGGGGATGAAGGGATATGGCAAGCGGTTCGGCGCCAACTATGCGGATACATTTGTCAGCAACATGATAGGAGGGGCGATATTGCCTTCGATCTTCAAACAGGACCCGCGCTACTTCTACAAGGGGACGGGCACCATACGGTCGCGCGCGGAGTACGCGATTGCGAATGCGGTGATCTGCAAGGGAGACAACATGCGCTGGCAATTCAACTATTCGGGAGTTCTGGGGGGATTGGCCGCGGGCGGCATTTCGAACCTATACTATCCCGCCAGCGACCGCAGCGGAGCGGAGTTGACGTTTGAGAACCTGGGAGTGGGGTTCGCGGGGAGCGCGGTGCAGAATCTCTTTCAGGAGTTTGTGGTGAAGAAGCTGACGCCGGGTTCGCGGCGGGCTTCGTCGCCGTAGGGGAGCGCGCTGGGTTTCCGGAATGCGCCGAGGGTAGAATGTTCTGATCAGAACGACTATATTTATAGTTGGAATTAACGGAGGCGCGAAGTGGCTCTTTGGCAGGTGCAGGAGGCAAAGACGCGGCTGAGCGAGGTGATCGAAGAGGCTCAGGACAAAGGTCCGCAGATCATCACCCGCCACGGCAGGGAGCGGGCCGTTGTGCTTTCGATCGCGGATTTCCGTGCTCTGACGGCGCACAAGCCTGGATTGAGGGAGTATTTGCTGGGCGGACCGAAGGTGGATAGCTTCGAGATTGAGCCCGGCCGCGACACCGGCCGAGAGATTGCACTGTGAGCGCACCGGTCGAGTATCTGCTTGACACCAACGTGGTGAGCGAGACGCGAAGGAAGAAGGCGGACGCCGGCGTGACGGCGTTTCTCGAGGCGGTCGACTCCTCGGCGCTTTATCTGAGCGTGTTGACTTTGGGCGAGTTGCGCAGAGGCGTGGCGGCAAAGAAGCGCGACGATCCGGTGGCCGCGAAGAGCCTGGCGGCGTGGGCTGAGGGACTGGAGATTGGCTTCGCAGACCGGATTTTAGGCATTGATGCAGCGGCGGCGCGGCTGTGGGGAGATTGGTCGGCGGAGCGGCCGCGGCCGGTTGTCGATACGCTGCTTGCGGCGACGGCGGCGGCACATGGGCTGACACTCGTGACCCGGAATACGCGCGATGTGCAGGATGTGCCGGTGAAGGTGTTCAATCCGTGGGTGGGGTAGCGAAATTGGCGTTCACGGGGTTGCAAGCTGCGGCGACATGCTCGCGGCGTCGAACTACAAAACAAAAATCCTGATGTTTATCGTTCCGTCTTTGGTTGTTCTCGCGCCTTCCAGATCGGACTTCAACCCCTCAGCGTTTGGCAGAAGGTGATCTTGATCGAAGACGACGCACCATAGCTCGTTGCAATCTGGATGTCGGCGGTAGTGGTCGATGTCCACGATTAGCTCGTCCCCAATCTTCCTTGCATGATTACCATCGCGCACAAATTTCAGTTCAATTACGAGCTTGTACTTGGGCAAGAGGAAATCCATCCGCGTGCTTGAGCCAGCGTAGCTCGGAGTGAACTCCTCTGGCCGGATGTCCGCAACCCAGGGGCGCAGCAACGCGTGCAACAGATCTTGGACATCGTATTCCATAGAGAAAGAGAGCGCCTGCGCGCCTTTTCTTCTATGGGTGAGCGGATGCATCGCCCGCCGGAGACCCTTGAGAAGCGTCTCCAAAAGATCACCAATTTTCGTTGGTTTTTCTGGACTGGGAGCGGTCGAATTTGCGGACGGCAGAAATGTTTCTTCAGGTTTTTGGCCCGTCGGCAAGACCCTTCCGCCGCGATAGTACCGAAATCCGCTCTCCTCCAGTGTCTTGACTACCCGATCCCGATTGGCCTTCCACTCGCTGAATCCTTCAGAGTTTTCTTGTGGCGCAACGTCCATAAACTCTTCCAAGATGTTTCCTAGTACCGACAGGCTGTCGACGCTTGGGTCTTGTCCGGCTCTGAAAAGCCACTCCTTCCACTTGCTCGGATGGGAGAGGCTCGGCGGCGGTCCTGGTGCTCCAGAAGCCTGGAAGAGCGAATCGAGGGTCGCGTGCGAACCGCGGACAACCTCGCCAACCACAGCGCAGAGCCCTCTGGACAATCTGACGGTTGTCATGTGAGATGCAAGCCTTCTGCATTGCCTCGATCA
>PLSH01000320.1:0-1821 GCA_003165095.1 Acidobacteriaceae bacterium | reverse complement strand
GCCGTTGCGCAGCATGAGTTTGAGCAGTTCTATCCGCAGCCGGGGTGGGTGGAGCACGATCCTACGGAGATTCTGACCAGCCAGATGAGCTGCGCCGTGGAAGCGCTGGGCAAAGCCGGGGCGCGACCGCGCGACGTGGCGGCGATCGGAATTACCAACCAGCGCGAGACCACGATTGTGTGGGAGCGCGCGACGGGCAAGCCGATTTATCCGGCCATTGTGTGGCAGGACCGCCGAACCGCTCCGCTGTGCAGCGCCTTGGAAAAGAGCGGAGCCGGGGAAGAGGTCTCATCGAAGACCGGGCTGGTGCTGGACCCGTATTTTTCGGCCACCAAGGTGCGGTGGATTCTGGATCACGTAGATGGCGCGCGGGAGCGTGCCGAGCGCGGCGAGCTGGCCTTTGGAACCGTGGACAGCTGGCTGATCTGGCATCTGACCAGCGGCCAGCGGCATGTGACCGACATGACCAACGCGTCGCGAACGCTGCTCTTCAATATTGTGAAGGGTGAGTGGGACAAGGAGCTGCTCAAGATATTCGGCATACCGGAAAGCATGCTGCCTGAGGTGGTTTGGTCGAGCGAGCGGGTGGGCGAGGTGACCACGTCACTGGGCCTGGCCGGGGTGGAGATCGCGGGGATTGCCGGGGACCAGCAGGCGGCGCTCTTCGGGCAGTTGTGCTGGCAGGCGGGCGAAGCGAAAAACACCTATGGGACGGGGTGCTTCCTGCTCCAGAACATTGGCACGGAATTTGTGCGCTCGAAGCACCGGCTCATCACCACGCTGGCGGCGAGCGCGGCAAAGCGCCTGGAATACGCGCTTGAGGGCAGCATCTTCATCGGCGGAGCGGTGGTGCAGTGGCTGCGGGACAATTTGAAACTGATTGGCTCCTCGGCCGAGGTGGAGGCGTTGGCCGCGAGCGTGCCGGATTCGGGCGGGGTGGTGTTTGTACCGGCGTTTGTGGGCCTGGGCGCTCCGCACTGGGATCCGCACGCCAGCGGGACGCTGATCGGCCTGGGCCGCGGAACGAAGCCGGGACACATTGCGCGGGCGGCGCTGGAGGCGATTGCCTTCCAGGTGGCGGACGTGCTGGACGCGGTGCACAGCGAGACGGGAACGCCGCTGGCGGCATTGCGCGTGGATGGCGGCGCGGCGGTAAACGATCTGCTGATGCAGTTCCAGGCCGATGTGCTGGGCGTGCCGGTGGTCAGGCCGCGGGTGACGGAGACGACGGCGCTGGGCGCGGCGTATTTGGCTGGGCTGGCGACGGGCTTCTGGGCGGGCCCCGATGCGCTGCGCGCCGAACGCAAGGGCGATGTGCGCTTCGAGCCGAAGATGGGTGCGACTGAACGGGCCGAGCGGCGCGGACGCTGGCAGAAGGCCGTGGAGCGCGCGAAAGCGTGGACCGCGTAACCACTGCGTGGGGCGGTCCTTTGGACTAAGCCGGTTCTGGGATAGGTGTACCCAGGCTTCTTGCTTTCCCACCCTTTTCGCAAAGAGCGCGAAAAAGATGGGGCACGGAGCTGATGCGTACAGCGATTGTGGAATAGCTATCGTCTCAGCGGAAACTCTTAGCCGACGTCCTGGTTCCAGGTCTCGAGCACTTTTTTGAATTCGAGCATGAATTTGCCGCCGTCGGCGCCGTCGATGAGGCGGTGATCGAAGCCGAGGCAGAAGTGCTGCATCGACCTTATGGCGATCGCGTCGTTGCCTTCGGCGTCGGTGAGGACGACGGGCTCCTTGCGCAGGCTGCCGATGGCGAGGATGGCCGATTCGGGCTGGTTGATGATGGGGGTGCCGAACTCGTCGCCGAAGACGCCGGAG
>PLSH01000356.1 GCA_003165095.1 Acidobacteriaceae bacterium | reverse complement strand
GGTGGCGCACCCAGCATCCCGCCCCGGTCTTCGGCGGAGCGCCCGGCTCCGGCATGGATGCCTCCATGACGCACCCGCTCATGTGGAACATGCTCGCCTGGCTGGCGTGGGGAATTCTCATTCTCGGCCTGCGCTTCCACGTCGAGCGGCAACACCAGAAAATTGCCGCCGCTGAGGCGCAGGAAGCGCTGAACGCTTAGCCAGAACGGAAATCGACTCCAAAACGAGGAGAAAAAATGGATCAAGCCGCGATACTCGATCACCAGTTCAGAATTGCCGCCTACGTCGTTACCTGGGTCATTCAGTTTGGCTACCTGGCCTGGCTGGGCATGAAATGGCGGGCGCAAAAGCGCGAAGCGGCGCGCGCCGGACTCCGTTCGCGTTAATCCTCTGCCTGCAAACCCTCTGTCTTCAATGCTGTGTGTGACTGGAGTCAGGGCAATACCGCGTGCTTTGGAGTGGCCTGCGCCGGGGTTGAGCAGTTCCAGATCTCGAAATAGAGGCCCATCGGCAACTTCCTGGCAGGCGCCGGAGCGCCCGGGTCTCTGAGTTCCTTCGTCGGACACATTACCTAGGTGGGACCGCCATAGCACCTGCTTGCCATCCCGCAAAGTAATAGTGGTATATCGCTCTCATACAATCCCATTGATGATTCAAATAGGTACAGTTTTCGGAGCCCCGAAAGGAGGCGCCTGCGATGCATGACCTCTTGATCGTTCTCGCATTTATAGCTTTGGCCGTCACCCCGGCGATTGCTGTAGACAAATTCGAGCGCCGCACTGGCCGGTGAAATGGAGCCGCGCTGTTTCCCGTGAGGCGGTACTCCCCATCTGAATCGCCGGCCAGCCGTTCCCCTTCAAACCGCGAGCCCGTGGGCCGCCGGTAGAATCTGCCGAGTAGTCGCTCAGTTTCAAGAAACTCCCCCCATGGTTAGAGCCTGAGTTCTGCCCGGCTTACCGGGTTTACTGCATGGCTACTTCCGGGTAGGCGCTCTCCGAGTAGCCGGTTATCCAACCGGGAACCCAGGAATCCAGGAATCTGCGCGCGTTTCCTTGGCGCTGATCTCGAAACGCGGTTCAGCGATAAATCATCAATTGACCCTAGTTTGCGGCAATCACCACCAGAGTCGCGTCGTCCTGGAAGTGGTCCCCGCAGAAACCCGAAACACGAGCGAGCAATCGGTTGTTCAGTTCGCCAGCTGAGCGGATGGAGTTCGTTCGCGCAAACTCCGCAACGTTTGCTTCGCCAAACTCCTCCTCGTCCGGGCCTAATGCTTCCGTGATTCCATCCGTGAAGAGCAATAAACGGTCTCCCGGTCGCAAGTCAACCGTCGCATCCTCATAGGTCCACGAAGGAAAAACGCCCAGGACAGCGCCGCTCTCTTCGAGCATCCGGGTCTGGCCACGAGAGACGAGGACCGGGTAAGGATTTCCGGCATTGCAGTATTGCAGGGTCCGTGCATTGCCATCGAGCACTCCATAGAAAAAGGTGACGAACTTCCCGATGGCAATATTTTCATAAAGCAGCGCGTTTACCTTCCCGCATAGCCATGCCGCGCTCTCCGATTCACTCGCAAAGGCGTGAACGGCAGCCTGCACGTTGGCCATCAACAGTGCAGCCGACACTCCTTTGCCAACAACATCTGCTACGCAAACGCCCAGTTTATGTCTGCCCAGCCTGAAGACGTCATAGTAGTCGCCGCTGACCGCGCGAGCCGGGCGCCAGATTCCCGCAACCTCGAATCCAGGCAGTTGCGGAATCTCCTTGGGCAGAAGCGATTGCTGTATCTCCCGCGCGCGTTGCAATTCCTGCTCTTGCATTTTAAGCTGCGCCGTACCGAGATCCACCGAGCGCTGCAGTTCGGTATTGCGCCGCTCAAGCTTCTCCTTTGTGGTCTGGTAAAGAAAAAACAGCACGCCCGCAACAAATGTGATCAGTACTGGAAATTTCCAGCCTGTTCTGAGCAAATGCTCCAAAGTTTGTGGTGTCGGTGGCGCAAAAATCCAAACGACCACCGACGACACGGCGTAAACCGGTATCAGGAGAACGAGCAGGATCGGGAGAAAGAACAACCAATTGTAAGGAAATGGCTTTTCAGAATAGTACCCGTGCAACCTCTGCGTTACAGGCACCACAGTATTTCCAATCGCAATCGAATAGACCAGGACGGTGAGCGGATTAATCCGCTGTCCAATGGCCCAGAAGACGGCTCCCGCGATTGCAGAGATCGCGAGGTAAACGGCTTGCTGCCTAAGGAAACGTACAAGAGAAGACGGTGTTACCCGCATGTCGACACGCTTTCAAAACCTTGCGGAGGTTGACGAGCTCATTTCCAGGCTCTGCACGGCAACATATCCAAAGCAGAATAGGAGGACAGCAAACCCCAGCGGGTCCAGGATCTCGGGCGGACTCGGGAGCCTCAATGGAAGCGACAAGTTGCCGTAAACCGCCTCCAAAGCGAATATAAGGATGCCTAGAGAAAGGACAGTGCGATTGGGCATGATGAGGAATCTTCGACTGAGCTTTGGCACAGCGACGACGATTGCCAGGACTGTGAGCGAAATGGCTGCGAGGAGATGATTGTATGGCATGATTTTGAACGAAGAGCCCGTGAACAGGAAAAGGGCAATGCCTGCCACAGCAATCGCGAGACCCGCCACAATCGCTCCTTGAAGGAAGAGTCGCAGTTTGTCCCGGCTTAGGTCGAGAAAGGCCAGCAAAGCAATCACCACGACCGAGAACGACAAAACATTGCCGACGTATGGAAGGCTGGCCAAAAGCCAATGCGGCAAAAGTCCGAGGTCAGCCAACGAACCAAACAGGTATTCGGTTCCCTCAATCGCACTCCAGATTCCGAGCCAGGTGAAGAATCTTCCCCCTATCCGGCGCCGCATCACGGCGATGCCGCAGACACACAATCCGATAAACAGGAAAACTGTACCAAACAGGATGTATGGGATTCGATCGCGAAGTACCTCAACAACTTGAGCTGTCAAGGCAACACCTCCGGAGATTATTTCAACCTGCGCCCGCTTTCGCTGTCGGTGCGCAGCATCACGGTGAATGAGATGCACCTTGCGAACATGTAACTTGAGGATGAGGCAATCGAGTAGGAGAACTGGGGCGGGAAAATCGCCCAGATCGGAGTGCACAATCCCATGCCCGGAATGTCGAGCGCATTTCCCAGCATGCCATAGGAGAGCAGCTCTGGTCGGGTTGTCACCTATCCGTCACACCGGCCACCCGGAAATAACCAATTGATCAACACCTCAACGATGTGCTGTCAAACTTGAAGTTTCCGGATAGCCGACCAATCGCCTGGAACGAATAAAGGGCATGCCCTTTTAAGATGTCAATTGAGCTCCATGGCAGACTCCACTCATCGCCGTCCCGCGCCGAGTCACCTCCTGGGCCGCTTTGGTTTGCCGGTGCAACTCGTCGCCGGATGGATCATCGATGCGCCTCACAGATGCTTTACAGCGTCGATCGCCGTGTGCATTGAGGCAACCATGATTTTGACCGTCGCTGGAATTGGGCATGGACTTAGAGCGGACCCAACAACTGTGAGACTGCTGATCANNTCTGTCAATCGAAGGCTACTTCAGCGTGATTGAGAAGACGCAGGAGTTTGGCGTTCTAAAAATACTAGGCGCGTCAATCAGGTATTTCCTGCTCCTCCTGTTCCTTGAAACTTTGACGATCTGCGTTCCGGGAACCATCGCGGCGATTGGTCTAACATACTTGATCGGATGGGGATTGGAGTTCGCATTTCCAAACTTCCTGCGGCTGGATGTCGTGTGCCTATCGTGGCCGATTGCATTCGGAATCACAGCCACTGCATCGCTGATCGGAGGAGTCATCGGCGCTCGAAAGGCGATCAGAGATGGCATCATCCAGGCTCTTTCATACGAAGCGTAGCGGCCACTTTCACGCGTGTACTTCCAATACCCCATCACTCGAATCAGCTCTTGACGTATCGCTGCTCCCTCGGAAAAAACTAAAGCGCCACTGCCGAACAGACGACCATACGACCGGAAAATGGGTTTGGCCCATCCCGGCAGGAATGGACTTTCTTCCAGTGTCTAGACCGTATGATTTGCTAATTACCCTTGGACCAGCGCGGGCGTGGACGCCCGCACNNTTTTTGGGCGACAGCTTGATTTTCCTCATCATGCCGCCGGCTCTTGGGGCAAGACCCAGGAGTTTCCGGGCAGCGAGGCCGATAAGAATTGCCCTTGGCCGTTGCAGCCGGTAGACTTGTGGGTTGAGGCCTACCCATGTTGGTTGTCATGAAATCGCAGGCCACGCCGGAACAGATTCAGGCGGTCTGCGACCATATAGAACTGTTGGGATTCCGTCCCCATCCCCTGCCCGGAGCCCAGCGCACCGCCATCGGCATCACCGGCAACAAGGGTGAAGTGGACCGCGGCAACCTTGAATCGCTGCCCGGCGTCGCGGAAGTCATCCGCGTTTCAAAAGCTTACAAACTCGCCAGCCGCGACGTGAAGGCGGAAGACACCGTCATTCGCTTTGCCGGAACCGACGCCGCGATTGGCGGCCGCGACCTGGCCGTGGTGGCCGGGCCATGCTCGATCGAGAGCCGCGAACAGGCATTCGCCATCGCCGAGCAGGTAGCGGCGGCGGGGGCGCAGTTCTTCCGCGGCGGCGCGTACAAGCCCCGCACTTCACCCTACGCATTTCAAGGCCTGGGCCTGGATGCGCTGAAGATCATGGCCGAGATCCGCGACCGTTTCGGGCTGCGCATCATTACCGAGGCGCTCGACAACGAGACCCTCGAACTGGTGGCCGAATGGGCCGACGTGATCCAGATCGGCGCGCGCAACATGCAGAACTTCTCGCTGCTGAAAAAGGCCGGCAAGCTGCGCAAGCCGGTGCTGGTGAAGCGCGGGCTCAGCGCCACCCTCGAAGAGTTCCTCATGGCCGCCGAATACGTGATGAGCGNNGCGAGGGCAACTACGAGGTGATTCTGTGCGAGCGCGGCGTACGCACCTTCTCTGACCATGCACGCAACACCCTCGACCTGAGCATTATTCCGGCGCTGAAGCGGGTGAGCCATCTGCCCGTTCTGGTTGACCCCAGCCACGGAACGGGACGCCGCGACAGCGTGCTGCCCATGGCCCGGGCTGCCGTGGCCGCGGGCGCCGACGGGCTGCTGGTCGAAGTGCACGACCATCCTGAAGCGGCGCTCTCCGACGGGCCGCAGTCTATCTATCCTGAGCAGTTTCGCAGCATGATGAATGAGATCGAGCAGATTGCGCCCATTGTCGAGCGCAGCCTGCCGCGCGGCATTCATGTTGGCGTGGCAGCCGGATAGCCTGCAGCGCCGCGTATAGATTTGAGGTACATTGAATTACCGCTCGAATGCCATGATGCTGAGGGTCGCCACGCCCGCTCGATTTTTCCTGCCGCTCCTGCTAGCGGTGTCTATCGCCGGCTGCCGTCCCCACGATTTTCCGCAGTACCCTCTCAACTACCGCGAATATGCTTACGTGCCCAACGGCGGCAGCGGCACAGTCACCATTCTCGACGTGGTGAATGTGCGCCTGGACCGCGAGCTGAAGGTGGGGCAAAATCCGGTAGCCGTGGCCGCCAGCCCCACGCGCAACGAAGTTTACGTGGTCAACTCCGGAACGGCGTCGGGGATGGGCTCCATCTCGGTGATCGACGCAGAACACAACGCCGTGGCAGCCGAAATTCCCGTGGAACGCCAGCCGGTCTCGATCGATCTCGATCCACAGGGCAAGCTGGCTTACGTGGCCAACTCGGGTTCGAATTCGATTTCAGTCGTCGACCTGGCTGCGCGCCGCGAGATTGCCCTGATCGGCACAGGCGAGGAACCGGTTGCGGCGCGGCTCGCTCCCGATGGAAAAACGCTGGTGGTCGCCAACCGGGGCGGGAATTCCGTTACCCTGATCGATCCCGCGAGTGACCGTGTGCGCGCGGTCTTCACAGGCTGCCCCGGCGCGGGAGATCCTGTCATTTTGCCGGATTCGTCGAAGGCCTTTGCGCCCTGCTCGGCCGGCCACCAGGTCATGTCCATCGCGCTGGCCCGTCCCGGCGACCGCCCCGCCCAGCCGGATCGCCTGGAGGCGCTGATGGATGTGGGCCGCGCGCCCGTCAACCTGGCGCTGAAGCCCGACGGCGGCGAGCTGTTCTCTTCAAACTCGCTGTCCGATTCGATCTCCGAGGTGGTCACCAGCACCAACGACGTTGGCGGCGCATACATGATGGGCGACGATCCGGTGCGCGGCCTCGTCTCGCGCGACAATTCCCTGCTCTACGTGGCCAATCTCCATTCGCAGTACGTCACCGTCTACTCGGTCGACGATGGACGGCGCGTCGGCCCCGGCGTTCACGTGGGCGACGGCCCAACGGCCATGGCGTTCTCCGCCGCCGGTCACCTGCTGTTTGTGGTCGATTCCCGCTCCGACGATGTAGCCGTGGTGCGAACCGCTTCGGCGTCGCTGTTTACCATGCTGCCGGCCGGGCAAGGGCCGGATGCCATTGCGGTGAAGGCGTTCAGGGTGCAGTAGCGGGGCAGCGGGTCGGCGAGTCGGCTGTTAGCTCTCAGCTCTTAGCTTTTAGCTGGGGGCTACTCGGACAGAGTGCGGCAAAAGGGGTTCTGTTTGGATTGGCGACAATTCGGCCGAATGATGCAGAATCTCATTCTGGGGAGATAAAGTTTAGTCATGCCAAGGTACAAGGTCCTAAAGGGTGTCGCTCACAACATTGGGCATTCGTTCACGAGCTTAATGAACTACGCGACCGACGATTACACCATGGGCCACATATTGAGGTTTGCTCGCGAGTCGGGCAAGGACACTCTGATCATCGACTTCACGACCGGCATCGGGAGGCCAACTGAATTGCTCCAGAAGCCGATATCCGAGGTACCGCGCCGCTATTCGGATTGGTTCTGGAAACTTGTAGAGAGCAGCGGGTCGGATCGGTCGCTCGTACAATCTGCTAACCTCACGCTGAAATACGATCTGGGGAGAAGCAGACCGGGAGCGAATGGTTTTCTCCTGAGCCCATACGTCTGCGACGTTTCCATCGTGGACACTAGAGGCAAGAACTACTCAGCGCACTTCCAAGATTGGTGGTATGTCGAAAGAGTTTGCATCCCCCCTCCACGCCTGTGGTGGAGACCAGCAACTTGGTTTCGAGCGAACCATTCAGAGTGAATTACCGGCTACCCGGTAGTTGCTCTTGCGTCTGGAGTCGGCGTAACGGGAAACTGTCGTCGCAATCCAAAGAGGTGGAAGCAGGAAGCTAACCCCCAGCACTCATCTCTTCTTGTCTCCCAGCCGCGAAACGCTGAACTGCGCGCCGGCGAATAGGATCAATCCCGATATATAGCCCCAGAAAAGCAGTCCCACCGAAACATAGAATGCGCCGTAGAGCGCCTTCAGGTCGAGATGCTTGAGCACGGCGACGAAAATGAACTTCGACAGCAGCCAGATGATGCCGGTGATGACGGCGGTGCGCAGAACCGGGCGCGCGGGAACCCTGCGGTTGGGCAGCAGCCAGTAGACGGTGAAGAGGAACAGGATTACGGCGACCCCGGTGGTGAGGGCCAACAGGATGGCGCTGATCCCGCTATAGACGAAGTTGTCAGTGTGGTGAAAGAAGAGAAGCTCGAGTCCCTGGCGCAAGACTACATTCAGCACCACGCTGGCCATGCCCAACGCCACCATCATCAGCGCAAGGCCAAACGCGACCAACTGGTTGAAGAGGTAATTGCGGCTCCTGGCCACGCCCCACGCCTGGTTGAGAGCCACTTCGAGGGGGAGAAAAATTCCCGTGCAGGAGATGAGGATCATGACCAGCGAGAAGGCCTGCACGCCATGGCGCGGCACCTCGGCGGCCAGGGTTGCGGCCACAAAATCCTGGTTCGACGGGAAGAAGTAGCGCACCAGGTCGCCGACCACGCCGACCATGGCATCCGAATTAAACACCGACCGGGCCAGCGTGTAGAGCAGCACAATGAACGGGATGAAGGAGAGGATGGCGTTGGCCGCCACGCTGAAAGCGAAGGTGTGAACCTCGCTGTCGAGCAGGTAATCGAGCAGCGCCTTGCCGTCGCGCCGCCAGCGATACCACTTGGATTTGGACAGCGGGTCGACTACATCGGTGGTTCCGGCGCTGCGAACCGACGCGGCCGCGCCGGCAGGCAAATGAGCTGCGATTTCATCCTTTTCAATCGGCAACAGAAATCTTTCCATGCGCGCGCGCGCGAAGTACGGAATAATAGTGCTGCCTCAAGGATAGCCTCTTCGGCAGCGGCGCGAACCGCACAGCGGGATTCCGGTTTCGTCGTCGGGATGCTCCAGCAGGCTGAGGAGGAAGGGCGGATTTGGCGCGAAATGCCCGGAAAGTATTGTTCCGGGGCTAAAGCCCCGTTGATTTTGCCGGCGTTATGCGGGGGTTGAAACCCCCGCCTCCCTCCGAACAAGGGTTTTTCCGCCGCCGCTAGGAGCGAGGCTCAACCTCCTTCAGCTTGCCGAGCGCCCATCGCGCCGCCGCGCGCAGTCCCTCGTCGGCGGCCGAGGCCCACGCGTCCAGCCAGGGCAAAAACCGCTTCTGGCCGCTGTTGCCCATGGCGATGGCCACGTTGCGCCGCAGCCCCTGAAATCCTGCTCTGCGCACCGGCGAGCCGTTGAATTGGCGCTCGAAGGACTGCTCGTCAAGAGAGCCCAGCCATTCGAGCGCGGGATTGATGAGTTCCGCGCGCGCTTCGAGTTCAGGGTCGACGGTGATGGGCGCTTTGCGATTCCACGGGCACACATCCTGGCAGATATCGCAGCCGAAGACCTGGCGGCCCATGCCCGCGGCCAGCTCCTCCCTTATCGGGCCTTTGTGCTCGATGGTCAGGTAGGAGATGCACCGCGCCGCATCCATCTGGTAGGGCGCAATCAGCGCGCCGGTGGGGCAGGCGTCGAGGCAGCGCCGGCAGGTTCCACACCGGTCCGGCGTCAGCGCCGGAGCCGGGGGCTCTTTTTTCTTTTGGACGGGAATTGAGGTGAGGAGGACGGCCAGAAACCCATAAGAACCGAGTTTCGGATGGATGAGGCAGGTGTTTTTGCCTGTCCAGCCGAGGCCGGCGGCGGTTGCCAGGGCGCGCTCCACTACCGGCCCGGTGTCGACGTAAGCTCTTGATTCAAAATGACCCAAATCCTCGTGCAGGCGCGCGTCCAGAGCCTTCAGGCGCTTCAGAAGCACCTTGTGATAATCGCTCGGGCGGCGCGTTCCGTCGCCATTGGTTTTGCCGCTCCACGCATAGCGCGCAATCCATCCCGCGCCCCCCGAATCGACCTTTTGCGCCGCATCGATGGACCGCGGATGCGCGCTGTTGTAGTTGGCAAAGCAGACCAGCGCCGAGCGCGCCCAGGGGAACGGGACGGCCACGCGCGCCCGCACCAGGCGTCCGTCTTCGGCTGCGCGCTCGAGGTAGCGCATGGCGCCCGCGCGGCCGGCATCGATCCACTCCGCAAACCGGCCTGCGTCCCGCGCCTCCTGAGGATAAGGAAGCTCGACCAGGCCGGCCTCATCAAACCCCACCTGAAGCGCCTGGGCTCGCGCTGAGCCGTGGGCCAGGCTCGCGGCGGAACTGGGCTCGGAACTGGGCTCGGGGCTGGACATGGAACTGGAAGCGCCCTCCCTTGCGTATAGAAGATTACTGTCCATTTGCGGACGCCGGAGCTGAAATCGCACACCGGGCAACGCGACAGGGAACGCACAGGGGCTGCTTTCCCCTTGGTTTTCAGCATATTCCCCCGCGGCTGCCTTTGGCCTGCGGCGTGCAACATTCAAGGCCAGGCATGGCTGCAGAAACAGCTTTGAAGGTGCGAACACGATTCGCGCAGGAGGTTTTTATGAACGGGATCCAGGGCAACACGGCAATTACAGTGACCATCGAGGCGGAAATCGCGGGCGAGACAACCGAATTGGTGCGGGGTCAGGATGAAACGCTGCTGGAACGGCTCAGGCCGCTGGTGCGCACCCGCTCGGTCATCCTCGACATGCGCTCGGTGCGCCGCATCGACGCCGCCGGCATCGCGGCCCTCATTACGCTTTATTCCATGGCTTCAGAAGCGGGGAACTGCTTCACGGTCTCCCGCGCCATGCCGCATGTGGAAGAGATTCTGTCGCTAGTGGGCCTGGAGCGGATTCTGGTTTCAGGCCATGCGGATGCGGATGCGCAATCCGATCTCCGCCTGGAACTCGCTGCGGCCTGATTGCGAAACGCGCCGCCCTCTCCACCGCCAAAGCGTAGAATCGACTCGATTCATTCGCGTTTTGGAGAGCGCGTCCATGCCGTTCAGACTGCCTGTTGCATTTGCGATTTTTATTGCCTTCCTTGCGCCGGCGATTCCCTCTCCAGCGCAGGATGCGGCCTCAGCCAGAGCTTTTCTTCAATTTGCTTACAAGCACTACGAAAATGGCGGCAAGGGTGTCGATTTCAGTGGTCCTCGCGCCAGCCTCTACTTCCATTCGTCGCTTCTAGCCCTCATCCGCGGAGATGAGAAAGCGAACGGTCCCGGCTCCGTCGGCGTCCTTGATTGGGATCCTGACTGCGGCTGCCAGGACTGGGATGGAATCCGGGATCTGAAGATCGAGATCCGGATGGAGAGCCCCGCCCGCGCGCAGGCCGCAGTCTTCTTCGCTCTCTCTGCTCCGAAGGGCCGCACGAAGGATGATCTCCGCAAGCTCGAAATCACGCTCGCGCCGGAGCACGGCCAATGGCGCATTTACAACATCGTGGAGCAATCCGATCCGGCCGCGCCCTTCGATTTGCGCAAGGAACTCCAGAGCGATCTTGAACGCCTCCGTAAAGTCCCTAAATGACTTCCCATAATGTGAAATCCACTCCGCATTCCGAGCGCTGCGCGGAACTGGCCGTGGCCTGACTGCGTGTCCTCTATGGCTTGCAGCCCTCCTCCATCTCAGATTGCGGAAAAGCGTGCCTCTTTGCGGATTCCAATTCGGGGCTGCGGCGAATCGGATGTGACGAAATGCACAGGCAATCGTATACTTGGAACGCTAATTGTATTAGTGAGACGAATGCCGCTAAGCGCAGTCGGATGTCTGGATGTCGCGCACTTTCTCAGCCTGAACGCTTGAAATTTCGAGAGCTGAGACTCCCGTTCGCCAGCCCTTTCATAGTCCTGCGCAGCGCAAAACAGAGAGACGGAGGCTTTACCCCATGACGCAAGGCGTTCTGGAACAGGCGCCTGCCAAAAAAAAGGCAGGCACAACTGAAACACCCATCAAGTATGTGTACTCCTTCGGCGGCGGCAAGGCCGACGGCAACGGCCGCATGAAGGATGTGCTGGGCGGCAAAGGCGCCGGCCTGGCCGAGATGACCAATGCCGGGCTTCCCGTGCCTCCCGGATTCACCATTCAGACCGAGGCCTGTCGCGAGTACATGCGCGGCTCAGTCAGTCCGAAGATCGACATCGAAATGCTCGCGGCTCTCGAGGAGCTCGAAAAGCTGCAGGGGCAGAAGCTGGGCGCAGGCGCAAATCCGCTGCTGGTTTCAGTCCGCTCCGGCGCCAAGTTCTCGATGCCCGGCATGATGGACACCATTCTGAATCTCGGCCTCAACGACAAGGCCGTCGAAGCGCTGGCCAAGCTCAGCAACAATCCTCGTTTTGCTTATGACTCCTATCGCCGCCTGATCCAGATGTTCGGCGACGTGGTTCTGGATATCGAGAAGAAGAAGTTCGAGCATATCTTCGACGCCATCAAAAAGCGCGAAAAGGCCAAGTTCGACTACGAACTGCAGGCCGACGCCCTGCAAGAGATCATCGCCGAGTACAAGAAGCTGGTCCGCAAGGAGACCGGCAAGGACTTTCCGCAGGGCCCGCTGGATCAACTGGTCCAGGCCCGCAACGCCGTCTTCCGCAGCTGGACCAACGAGAGGGCCAAGACCTATCGCCGCATCAANNGTCAACGTGCAGGCCATGGTCTTCGGCAACCTGGGCGAGAACTCCGGTACCGGCGTAGGCTTCACGCGCAATCCCGCCACCGGCGAGCACGCCTTTTTTGGCGAGTATCTGATGAACGCGCAGG
>PLSH01000012.1 GCA_003165095.1 Acidobacteriaceae bacterium | reverse complement strand
GGTCATAGGGTGAATATCCGAGGGTGGCTGCGAATACAGCCGTCAACTCGCCTACATGCCGACTGTGTCGGTAGAGGGCCGTGTCATGGTTGGAGGTAAGCGTCAACCACCGCTGCACTCTTGCATCCGTGATTGATGTCGATGATTCGATACGTTCCCTTCCCGCAGGGTNNTGTGTAGACTCATAGTGGTCAAGGGAAAAACATTATGGGGTGCCTAAGACATCGACGAAGTCCCTTTTTGGGAAAGCGCTCCGGACCTTGCGGGAGGAGCGCGGCTATTCGCAAGAGGAGCTTGCGGAAAGAGCCGGACTGCATCGGAACTATGTCGGTGGAGTCGAACGGGGCGAGCGAAACGTGGCACTCGAAAACATCGTGAAATTGGCACGGGCACTCTCCGTAAAATCCAGTGATCTTTTCGATTCTCTGCCGTGAAACGGTTTAAATCCATTTCCGCAAACCCTCGATTCTAGACGTTGAGCGACCGGATGAAGCGGTCGCACGAAGGTTGCGGTACCCCACCAGCTACCTCAAGTCGAAGGGCCTCGGCAAATTCTACGCCCTCGTCACCGACGGCCGCTTCTCCGGCGGCAGCTCCGGCCTCTGCATCGGCCACATCTCGCCGGAGGCGGCCGAGGGCGGCGCAATCGCCCTGGTCGAAGAGGGCGACACCATCCAGATCGACATCCCCAAACGCATCCTGCGCGTCAAGCTCACCGCCAGCGAGCTGGCCGCCCGCCGCAAGGCGATGAAGGCCCGCGGCGCATCCGCATGGGAGCCTGCCGAGCGCACCCGCAAGGTCTCCAAGGCCCTCCAAGCCTACGCCGCATGGACCACCAGCGCCTCCTGCGGCGCCGTCCGCGACGTCTCCCGCATCCAGAAATAGCGGTGGGTGGGCCACCCGCCAGATAACGCCCTGGTTACACCGAAAGAGCGTACATTGTTGAAGAAGGAAACATCGATTGAGAAAAATCTTTGGATTCGTGTTGGTTTTCGCAGTTGTCTTCACTGTGCTCATGGTTCTACACCCAGGCTCCACGCCGGAGACTGCAACGGATAGTAAGGCGGAGTGGACCTATGGGCCTACTATCCCCGCGTCAACCCTAAAAGATCCAACGCTGGCGAACGCCCCCACTCTGCAAAACAGTACTGATAGCGATTACGCCTGCAGAGACAGCGAAGGCAATATACAACATTGTACCGACGATCAGATGGCCAAGGCCCAGGCAGAGTTGCAAAAACGCTGGGACACCTATCCTGAATGGCTGCGCAAAAAGTGTGTGTCGTTCACGACCATGGACACGGAAGCTCATTGCGAAGTGACAGAGACAGTCGCCTATCTAAACAAGCATCCCGGTGAAACGGCTCCTTGGACAGAAACCTTTCCGTCAGACGAACATTAAGGCAAAGGACTACATGTCCTAACCGTGGCGAACTTCAGTTGGTGATCGGCGTTGCCCCTCTTGACTTAGGGTTTAGGGTTGTTTTGGGGGTATAACGTGGATAACGTGATTAGGACGATCAGGGAACTAGAAGACGTGAAGAGAGTGATCAAGGGATTGGAGGCCGAGAGTGTAGGCCGACGCAAGATGATGCGTTACGGATCGCTTTCTGATCTACAGCGAACGAATTGCGAGTTTCATCTCCAATTGAATGCTGAAATTGTGGTGACGCTGGGGCAATTTCTCCTAATGCCTGGCGGGTGACCCACCCTAAGTTTTTGGAATCTGGGGTTTCAGGTGCACTGGAACGGTTATGCTGAGCTCAGCATAACCGTTCCACTGCACCTTGACCCCCATCATAGGCTCGGCTCTTCCCCGTTCTTTTCTTCGGCGCGGCTCTCCAGGCGCAGCCGCGCCGTTTCAATGGCTTGATGCAGTTTCTCGCGCAAGATCTCCGGCGCGGGCAGAACCGTCAGATATTCGGCGACATGAATGCCGGCTGCGCTCAGTTCGAGCAACTCAATCTGTTCTGTATTCTTGCCGGCACAAAGGATGATGCCCAGCGGCGTCTCTTCGCCAGGTTCGGTCTCATACCGGTCCAACCAGCGTAGGTAGAGTTCCATCTGGCCCTTGTATTCCGGCTTGAAGCTGCCCTGCTTCAGCTCCACCACCACGAGGCGCTTGAGCTTGCGGTTATAGAACAGGAGGTCGATATAGAAATCGTCGCCGTCGAGTTGAATGCGTTTCTGCCGCGCCACGAAGGAGAAGCCCGAACCCAACTCCAGGAGGAAGGTCTCCAGCTCACGCAGAATCGCGTCCTCCAAATCGCGCTCATGAAAACGGTCTACCAGTCCCAGAAAGTCCAGAATGTAGGGGTCTTTCAAAACCAGAGCCGGTGTCACGTCGCCACGGTTGCGCAGCAGGGCCAGTTCCTCGCGGATAAGGGCTTCCGGTTGCTTCGACAGCGCGGTGCGTTCGTAGAGCATGGAGTCGATGCGCTCGCGCAGGGTGCGCACGCTCCAGCCTTCGATGCGACACATCTCAGCGTAGAACTCCCGTTGGAAGGGCTGGGCCAAAGGTAAAAGCGCACTGAAGTGGGACCAACTCAATTGTCGTGACAGCATCACGACAATTTGCTCTTCGGCAAATGCCTCGGCGAACTGGACCATGCGGCGCAGGTTCTTCTCTGAATACCCGCGGCCATATTCTGCCATCAATTGTCGTGACAGTGTCACGAGAATCTGCTCCCCATAGGCGGCCCGTTCCGTGCCAAGGACTTCGTGCCGGATGCGCTGGCCGATCTGCCAGTAGAGCGCGGTGAGGCCAAGGTTGACGGCTACCGCGGTCTGGCGCCGGGCCTCGACGATCAAGCGACGCACATCTTCAAGGAGAGGAGCGACTGGGGGCGGGGGTGGGGCGAGTTCACTCATACGCAGCTAGATTATCAGGAGCATCCTACACTTTGCTCGCGAGGTATATCCAGCGGATTTCAGCGGAAGGCAGTGTCCTAATTCAAAATCGTTGGGTAGATCTCGCCCCCATCGTCGGTCACGACGTAACCATCTTCGGGAACGGCCGCCAGGTCGTAGGAACAGATTCGTCGTTTCATCGTTCGGCTCGCTCCTGACGACTGTATTAGAAGCCCAGACCATCATTGACCGCTACCGCCAGTTCCTGCTGAGACCCAAGATACCTCTCTGTCGTCTGGATCGAGGAGTGCCCGAGCAGGAACTTGATCTGCTCGAGGTCGCCGCCGTTCTTGCGGCAGAGCTTGGCGCAGGTGCGGCGCAGATCGTGAGCGCCGAAGCGCTCGATGCCGATTTCCTTCGCCGATCGCTCGACCACCGACCAGATCGACCAGTCGGTCAACGTCTCTCCCTTGACCTTGCCGCCTTTGAGAACCGGGCGCAACAGACGGCCGTCTTCGACGTTGCCTGCGATTATCCAGGCGTCAATCGCGTGCTTAACCCATATCGGGATCGCCACAGTGCGCACCCGCCCGCCCTTTCCGCGGAGATCAACGATGACCCAGCGGCCCTCGCGCATCTGGATCTTCTCGACGTCCAGCTCGGCGAGTTCCTGCCGGCGCAGGGCGCAGCCGACCAGAAGCGCGAGGATGGCGTAGTCGCGTTTGCCTTTGATGGTGGAACGATCCGGGACCGCAAGCAGCTCTTTCGCCTGCTCCCGGGTCAGCCAGTTGCCGAGACGAGTTCCCTTCTCCGGAATATTCGGGATCTCGGTCAGATTCGCGGCCTCTTCGGCTCCGAGCATGCCGTTGCGACGAGCTTCGGTGACCAGCTTGCGCATCGCCGAGAGCCGGACATTGACCGTCGAGGGCGAGAGTTTGTTCATCGCCGCCCGCCACTCCATCAGCAGAGCGCGGGTGAGAGGTCGGCTGGCAGCGAAGAGGAAGAGATCGTCGAGAGCCTTGGCGTAGTTGCGCTTCGAATGCTCGGAGACTACCGAGTTAAGAACCATCCGCCTGAGCTCGGCCAGGCGAAGATCGATCGGCTCCGTCGACGGCGGAGAGATCGTGGCCAACGCGGTCGGGGTCACTTCCCTTCCCCCGGGTCGGACAACTCCGCCTTGCGCGCGGCTTCGAGTTCTGCACGAAGTTTTTCGACGACACCCTTAAGGTCCTGGACGGACGGGACCTCCTCCTCTAAAGCCGTCGGAAGTTCGCGAGTGACCGTGTAGGTCGACACGCCGATCGGACTCTGCAGGTTTTTGAAGGAATACTCGACGACCGCTTCGTCCTGGCTTTCGCAGAGTAAGAGCCCGATGGTGGGATCGTCGCGATCCGTCTTCATAATCCCGTCGACCGCGGCCAGGTAGAAGTTGAGCTTGCCGGCATACTCCGGCTTGAACTCCCCGGTCTTCAACTCAATCACAAAATAACAGTGCAGACGCACGTGATAGAAGAGCAGGTCCAGATAGAAGGTCTGATCTCCAACCGGGAGCGATACCTGACTGCCGACGAAGGCGAAGCCGCGGCCAAGCTCCAGCAGCAGGTCCCGCAGGTGAAGGAGAAGACCGCGTTCGAGTTCCCGTTCCTGAACGGAATGGGAGAGGGTCAGGAAGTCGAAGTTGTAGGGATCGCGGAGGACCTGCACCGCCATGTCCGAGTCGGCGGGTGGCAGGACAGCGGCGAAGTTGGTCAACGCCTTGCCCTGACGCGCGTGCAGGCGGCCGGTGATCATGTGGGTTAAAACGTCCCGGCTCCAGCCATATTCGAGGGCAGCTTGGAGATACCACTGCCGGGTCTCCGGCTCTTTGACCCGATCGAGCAGAAGCCGGAGGTGCCCCCAGGGCAATAGTGCCACACGCTGTGGCACTATTGAGGGGTCGGGCCAGGCCTGAGCCAGCGCCCGCATATACTTGAGGTTTCTTGGGCTGAAGCCTTCGACCCCGGGAAACCGGGCTTGCAGGTCGCGGCCCAGCCGATCGATGACCTTGGTTCCCCAGCCTTCGGTCCCCTGGCGGACGAGAATCTCTCGCCCGATCGACCAGTAGAGCAGGACCAGTTCCCGCGAGACGCCCAGGGCGGCGCGGACCTGGGAGGTAGAGATACGGCTGGCGATCTCTTCGAGCAGCTCGTGGTAGCCTGGCGGAACGGCGATCTGGCTGGTTACGGTCATCTGGCCTCTGGCTTCCGGTCAATAGTGCCACAGGCTGCTGCACAATTGACCTGTGCTTCGCCCATATCATTCCCAACGGAACGTACAATTTCGAACGCGATATCCCAGGGGACAATCCAGCGTGTAATACGCTACCGTAAATCTACGCAGAGTTGCGGCTGGCGGGCCTTATTATGCCTTGTCTGGCAGAACCATGATCGCCTAATTTCGTTCCTCTAAAGAGGCTCTTCTCAGATCATGTTTTCCAATGCAACTTGACATCTAGTCCTATCGCGTCCATGATAAATATCACGGACACGATATTTCACGCGGCCATGATACTGTAATGCTCACTTCTCGATCCAATTCGCTTCCTGCTCCGCGCGAGGTGAAAGACTACCTCGGCCTGCTCGCCGATCACTTCCGGCAGAACGGCTGGCGGGTCAAAGTCTCGCCTTCCGTCGGCGGTAGATCTGCCGACCTTGCTGTTTCGCGCGGCGAACTGCGCTACATCGTCGAAATGAAGGTTTCTTCCGAGGGACGGCGTGATCGCCTGATCCCTCTCCTCTCTCAAGCCATCCTCCAGGCTCGGGCCATTGCGAAGGCCTCCTCCGAGCCGGCAGTTCCTATGGCGATCATTGCAGCGCCCGTCATTTCTCCGAGTGTAGCCGAGGGATTGATGCGCTTCCTGGCCGAAGTTGCGCCAGATGCCGCGACCGGAATCATTGACAAGGAGGGCTTTCTGCATTTCGTCGGCACCGGCCTTGAACACTTGAATGCTGCTCCGTCCCGTCGAGCGCGTCGGCAGAAACTAGCCCCACCAGACTCGGCGTATCTCTTCTCCGATCTCAACCAGTGGATGATCAAGGTTCTTCTTGCACCCTTCGTGGCAGAGGGACTTCTGCGGGCACCACGTCAGGAGTACCGCAACGCCTCCGAACTGGCATCGGCGGCCAATGTTTCGGTGATGAGCTCCTTCCGCCTCGTCCGCCAGTTGCGGCTGGAGGGGTTTCTCGACAGCGACAGCGATTCGCTGCGGTTGGTTCGGAGGAAAGAACTGATGCGTCGCTGGCAGGCGGCTAATCTCCGACCAGTGCCCGAACTTCCCTTACGCTGGATTATTCCAACCAAGGACGAGCGCCGATTGCCTTCCGCGCTCCGTGCGTTACAAGTTCATTCCCAGGAAGAAAACAAATTGGCGCCACGCGCTTGCCTCGGCCTTTTCGCTGCCGCCGAATCGTTTGGACTTGGCTTTGTACATGGTGTTCCACCGTGCTTCTATATTGAGAAACTGGATCGGGCGGTTCTCGGACGCATGGGGCTTTCGCCAGAGGGTGCCGAGCACAGGCCGGATGTCTATGTGCGGGTTCCGGCCTCTCGCGAGTCAGTTTTTCGCGCCGTAGTTGAGCGCGATGGTGTGCTGGTGTCCGATATCCTGCAGGTCTGGCTTGATGTCAGCTCACATCCTGTCCGCGGTGAAGCCCAGGCCGACGAGATACGCCGTCACGCACTTGCGTCAATCTTCGAGGAGAAGTCGTAATGGAAACCAATTCCGAGGTCACGTATTTCGCTCGTCTGGTCGAGGCTCTGGAACCGTGGGTCAATCAAGTCGTCATCATCGGAGGTTGGGCGCACCGGCTTTATCGAGCGCATCCGCTTGCGCAAACGCTCGATTACGAACCGCTGGGAACATTCGATGCTGATGTCGCGGTGCCATCGCAATTGCTGCCATCAGCCGAAAGAATTCACGACCGGTTGCTGGACAAAGGTTTCAAAGAGGACTTGAAGGGCGATACGCAGCCCCCAGTCGTGCATTATCTTGTTGAAGCTGGCGACAGCGGATTCTATGCGGAGTTCCTCACGCCGCTGGTTGGGAGCGAATTGAAGCGCGAAGGCAAACGCGACATCACTGCACGCATCTCTGGAATCTCCGCTCAGAAACTGAGATACCTCGAACTGTTGCTTGAATCACCGTGGGAGGTTTTTATCTCTCCCGCCATCGGCTATCCAACTCCTTCCGTTCGACGTGTCCACGTGCCCAATCCCGCGGCATTCCTCGTGCAAAAGATTTTGATTCATGAAAAGCGCGACCACGCCAAACGCGCGAAGGATATCCTCTATATCCACGACACGATTGAGACATTCGGCGGAAACTTGGCTGCTATCCACGATCAGTGGCAATCAACAGTTAGGCCGACGCTACATGAAAACTTACTGCGTCAAATCAATTGTGCCGGTGACAAGTACTTCCTGGCGGTGAATGACACGCTCCGCGAGTCTGCCCGGATTGCAACAGGCAGAAATCTTACCCCGGAAATGATCCGCGAGGTCTGCTGGTATGGTTGGCGACAAATCTTCGCTGCCAGCCGGTAGAACGAATTTGATTGACTCGAACGAAGGAACAAGCTCATGACAGATTTTCAACTTGATCTCCAGTGAGACGCTACTTTGTCGGGCATGCAGGATGGCCACTGACTCAGTTCTAGATCAACTGGGTTAAAACGTCCCGCTGGTAGGGCAGCAGTTCGTCGATCGCTCCACGTTGAATGATTTGCGGCCAGGTGGGATTCACGATCAGCGAGCGCCCGATGGCCACCAGATCAAACTCCTCGCGTTCCAGGCGTTCCAGCAGCTCATCGATTCCCGTCGCGGCAGCAGTCTCCGAACTGCGAAACGTACTCGTGAACTCCATGTTCAGCGTGATCGACCCCACAGTCACGGTTGGCTTGCCGGTCAGTTTCTTGGTCCACCCCGCCAGATTCAGCGAACTGCCCTCAAATTCAGGCTCCCAGAAGCGGCGCTGCGAACAGTGAAACAGATCCACGCCTGCTCCGGTCAAAGGCGCAAGAAAGCGCTCCAACTCGGCGGGAGTATGAGCTAATTTTGCGTTGTAATCCTGCTGCTTCCATTGCGAATACCGGAGGCAAATCGGGAACTCCGGTCCCACCTGAGAGCGAACCTCGCGGATCACTTCCACCGCGAAGCGAGTGCGCGCCACCAGATCGCCGCCATACGCGTCGGTCCGCTGGTTCGTCCCATCCCAGAAGAACTGATCCAGAAGATAGCCGTGCGCGCCGTGAATCTCCACGCCGTCAAACCCCAACCGCTGTGCCGAGAGCGCGGCCTGGCCAAAGGCGCGAACCACGTCGTCGATCTCCGGCTGCGTCATCGGCTCGGCAATCTTCTCGCCTCTGTTGGCAAGCCCGGAAGGACCTATCGCACCAGATGGAATCTTTCCGCCTGCAGCCGGCGTCAAGCCAACGTGCCAGAGCTGGGGAAAGATCTTGCCGCCTGCCTGATGAACCTCCCCCACCACACGCTTCCATCCCGCAAGAGATTGCTCGCCATAGAAGCGCGGCACAGCGGGATAGAAGCCTGCGGATGGAACCGGAACGTAAGTCCCCTCGGTCACGATCAGGCCCACGCCTCCCTCGGCGCGGCGGCGATAATAAGCCGCTACATCCGGACCGGGAATGCCTTCCGGCGATTTGGTGCGCGTCATGGGCGCCATTACGATGCGGTTTGGCAAAACCAGATTTTTAAGGACAAAGGGCTTGAACAGAAGCGCAGTACGACTTTCTGTAAGATTGCTCATGTTGGTTTGATGCGCGATCCTCGGTTAGCAGCCCGTGGTTAAAGGCGGACTGTCACATGCTACCCGACTTACTGCACGGCGAAGAACGCAAGGTGTGGGGCGACGGCGGCTATCAGAGCCAGACCGAGGCGATCCGCGAAGCCGCTCCGCACGCGCAGGACATGACCTGCCGCAGGACGAAGTTCAAAAACTATGTGGACGAAGAAGCTCGACGTAAGAACACGACTAAGTCGCGAGTCAGAGCGAAGGTAGANNCACGTGTTCCGCATCTTGAAGCGCGTCTTCGGCTTCGACAAGGTGCGCTATCGGGGGATAGCGAAGAACCATCACCGGCTGTGCGCAAACTTCGCGCTGGTGAACCTCTACCTCCACCGCAAACATCTGGCAACGCTCGGGGAGTAGTGTGTATGGAGGCCGAAAAACGGCCTCCACGGACGACAAATCAACCCGCATACCCCTTCGTTTGGGGAAATCCTGCTCGTAAATCGCCGAGAAAATACCGAAACTCCCTGGCGCTAAGAAATCAGTGACCTGCGCAGAGCCCCCCTAACAGCGGGTGTGGCCATGACGACATGCAACCGCTATTAAGCTACACATCGCTACACATAAACACAACCAAAGCGCGTCGTCCGTTAATGGGCTGTACATACGCAACTCCAAGCAGCAACCGCTTACCTTCAAAATCCA
>PLSH01000258.1 GCA_003165095.1 Acidobacteriaceae bacterium | reverse complement strand
GGGGGCCGATGGACCGAGTTCGCAGACGATGTGTTTTCCGGTGCGGTGGACGGCGAGGAAGCCGCGTCCCGCGAGGCTTTTGGACTGGCGCGCCGCGGGAGTCTTGAAGGGTTCGGGATGAGAGCCGAACCAGGCCTGCACGATGCGGTCTCCGCGCAACCGCTCATGAACGCCACGGGCAATCGTTTCCACTTCGGGAAGCTCCGGCATGGGTCTATTTTAGTGGATTGGTCGGGCCTGCATTTCTCGCGGCCAGATCGACGCTCTGTAGCGCCGACCTCCTGGTCGGCTGTACTGGCGGCGCCCTCGCCGCCAGAGCAAAGACTCGTTCATCTAAATAGTTTGCACACACCGTGACGGAGCAAACGGCGTCCTGCGTGGGTCGGGAGACCCACGCTACAGCCGGCCAGGAGGCCGGCGCTACAAATTCGTTGACGCGCCTTGTGAGAAATGAGGTCTAGTGGATTGGTCTAGTGGATTGGGTCTGACGGGTTGCGTGCGTTGCCGACGTATCCTTTGTGGGAAAAGTCATTCACCAAAAGTGTTCAGACACAAAAAAACGCCGCAATAAAGTGACAACAGGCTGGCAAGGATTGAATACGATGCGGCCGTCGCGTGACGCCCGGATTCAGACAGCAAGTCCGATCGAAGAAGGAAATGATAGTAGAGAGAAAAAGCGATGATTGAGGGCAATTCGAGCCAGACGAATATCTTGAAAAGATAGGGAGCAGGTACGAACCGAAGTGCCTTTGCTCCGTACAAAACGAGCAAGTATCCAACATGAAATGAAGCAACGAAAAGCCATTTAAGCAGCAGTTTTGTCACCCTACGCATAATGCTGGATCCCTTGCAACGACAGGTCGAAGTCTACCATCTGTTGGTCTCGGCACAATGCGAAGCGACATAGACACGAACTGTGCCCGGTTTGTCGGCGGGTGGCCCTGGTCTCATACCGCGCATTATCAAGTTGAGGGTGCCCCCGGTCCCTCGCCTTTGGGGACCGGGGAAGGGGAATCGAGCTGTCTGTTGCGCATCCACGCAGGCAGTTGCCAGCCTCTCTCGCAGGCCGTCCATTCCGATTCGATTTCTACGTTTCCGTGCATTCCCGTTTGATAATGGCGATAGCTTGACCAGAGCCCCCCCTCGGGCTTGGTAGCGAGGCCGCCCTTGACCGGATTCCACCCCAGCGCACAAAGTTCGTGTGCTGGGGACCCCGGATTGCGATGAATGGATCGCAACTTCTCCACGAACTTCTGATGCGATGAGACGTTGAAATCGTAATAATGCGCCTGCCAAAATGGTCTTTCGCGGCTGCGCATCGAAACCGACAGCTTGAAGGCCTGAACGGTTCTAAATAAGAGCCCGCGCCCTGGCTCATTGACCAACAGATGCACGTGCTCCGGCATGACCACGTAACCAGCGACTGCAAAGAGATAACGCAGCCGAGCGCGCTCCAACGCATCTTCAAAAAGCTCCATCGCCGCTCGCCGTCGATAGGTATGGCTGACGCCGGAAACTGCTGAAGGTGAGGCGAGTGAAACTCCCCCGTTTGCTGATAACGGATGCGCTGGCCTTTCATACACTGCGAGAATTCTCCAACCGAAAAGTTTGGGCGGCGTGGTGCTTCCCTCCCCGGTCCCCAAAAGCCAGGGACCGGAGGCACCCTCAGCATGGTCTGGAGATCCAGGGAACTTATTTGCGGTCGCGGGGGGCGACGATCCGGTTGGCCTCAAAGCTGACGATCTTCCACACGCCCTGGGGGTCCTGCACATAGACGCGGGTGTAGCGGTAGCAGCCGGAGATGTCGCCATCGGGCCCCGTTCCCTGGACTTGGGTCGTGGAGGTGACCAGCGCGGTGGTTCCGTAGAAACGGACTTTTCGGTCGGAGATGGTGAGGCCGGTGAGGTGAACGCGGCCGGCATGGAGACTGGCGAGGGCGTCATCCTTGGTTTGCAGCGTGCCGTTGGGGGTAATGGCCATATAGTCGTCGGCGAGCAGGGAGCTCATGGCCGCAGAGTTTTCCTTGAGGACGGCATCGCGCCAGACCTCTTCAAGGTGGTCGATCTCGTGGCGGCGCTCGTGCTTTTGCGCCCTCTGCAATCCGGCGAAAAGGGGAACCGCGCACACTGCCAGCAGCAGCGCCGGCCCCAACATCCGGGCTGCCGGCAGCCGGCGAATCAGATTCGAGGATTGGTTTGTTGAACCCGTCATGGCGTAACGGATGGTAGTCCCGGACCGGCATACCGGTCAATGCAGTTCAGCTCACAGCGCATGAACATGCGGTCAATTTTCCCGTTCAGGAACCGGCTTGCAACGGGGGGTGAGAACGTCCCCTTATTGGACGTCGTGAAGGAATTAAACGAGAGCAGCGAGGGGTTGGAGGTTGCGCTCGCGCATTTTCTGGTAAATGCCGCCGACCGCATATTTCTTGAAATGCACCGATTCGCGGTGCGCGGCCAGGGCCTGATCGTCGAGGTACTGTTCGTAGATCACCACGGTGTCGGGATCTTCCTTGAGCTGGTGCGGAATGAAGTTGACGCAGCCTGGTTCCTGGCGGGAAGCATCAGCCAGAAGGCGCAGGATTTCCGCGATTTCTGCCCGGTCTTCCGTGACGAACTTGAACCAGACAATAAAACTGACCATAAAGGCGGTTCCTTTCGGCCTCAGCGGCCGGTCCCTGGGGTGCTTCTCAAGTCTACGCGGGGAGGTTGCAATCCGCATGAATGTTGTCGAGGGCCTGGGCAAATGCCGGCAGCAGCATGGTCTGGCCGCGGTCGGGACCGGTGGAGACCATGCCGATGCGTGCGCCGCTCTCGCGCTCCTGGAAGTGGAGATATTCGCGGGCGGCAAGGGGCAACTGTTCGAAATCCGTAATGCCCTCGGTGGATTGCCGCCAGCCCTTGAGGGTGGTGTAGCGCGGCTTGATGAGTTCGAGGCCGTCGACGTCGGCGGGAATCTCGTCGGTGACTTTGCCACCGATCTCATAGCCGATGCAGATGGGAATTTCGTCTAGCTGGTCGAGGACGTCGAGCTTGGTGATGACCAGCCACTCTGCGCCGTTGACCTGGTTGGAGTAGCGGAGCAGGGGGATATCGAGCCAGCCGCAGCGGCGGGGCCGGCCGGTGACCGCGCCGTACTCGTTACCGCGGGCGCGGAGGATTTCGCCGGAGGCGTCGTGAATCTCGGTGGGGAAGGGCCCTTCGCCGACGCGGGTGACGTAGGCCTTGGTGACGGAGATGACGGTGCCGATGGCGGTGGGGCCAACTCCGGTTCCGGTGGCCGCGCCGCCGGCGGTGGCTGAGGACGAGGTGACGAACGGGTAGGTGCCATGGTCGATGTCGAGCATGGTGCCCTGCGCGCCCTCGAACATGACGCTGCCGCCGCGGGCGAGGATGTTGTGGAGGATGCGGCCGGTGTCGGCGACGAAGGGACGAACCTGCTCGGCGGCAGCCGCGTACTCGTCGTACATTTTGGCCGGATCGAGCGGGTCAGTGCCGAACAGGGCGTGGGCGATGGCGTTCTTCTCAGCGCAGGCGGCCTCAATGTGGGTTTTGAGCAGCGCCGGATGGAGCAGGTCGACGACGCGCAGGCCGCTGCGGGCCATTTTGTCTTCGTATGCGGGACCGATTCCGCGGCTGGTGGTGCCGATCTTCTTGCGGCCGGGAGCGCTTTCGGCAGCCAGCTCGATCATGCGGTGGTAAGGCAAAATGACCTGGGCGCGATTGGAGACGGAGAGCTGCGCATCGACGTCGACGCCGAACTCGCGCAGGCGCGCAACCTCTTTGAGGAAGGCGAGGGGATCGAGGACCACGCCGTTGCCGATGATGCCTTTGCAGCCGGGGCGCAGCACGCCGCAGGGAATGAGTTGGAGGACGAACTTCTGGCCGCCGATAATGACCGTGTGGCCGGCGTTATGACCGCCGGCGTAGCGCGCCACAGCTGAAAACCGCTCGCTGAGAACGTCGACGATCTTGCCCTTGCCCTCGTCGCCCCACTGGGCGCCCAGCACAACCGCAGTTTTAGCTCGCATGTCGTTCCATTTCCGCAAAACGGCCCGGCACAGGCAGGTTGGGACGACTGGCTGCGCATGGGCAATCGATAGGATGCGGGCACGGCGGCCCGCGGCCTGATCCCCGAGGCCTCTTCGATGATAAACCCTGCCTGGCTCGCGGGCGGCGTGCGCCGCAAGAAGAATCCGGCGGCGCGCTCAGGGGTAGATGCGATGGAGGGTGCGGGCAAAGGGGATGGTCTCTCGCACGTGGTCCAGGCCGCAGATCCATGCGACCGCGCGCTCAATGCCCATGCCGAAGCCGGAGTGGGGGACGCTGCCGTAACGGCGCAGGTCGAGGTACCACTGGAAGGCCTCTTTGGGCAGATTGTGGTGCTCGATGCGGGCGTTGAGAAGCTCGAAACTGGAGACGCGCTGGGAGCCTCCGATGATTTCGCCGTAGCCTTCGGGGGCAAGGACGTCCACGCAAAGGGCGTAGCGGGCATCCTGCGGGTCCGGCTCCATATAGAAGGCTTTTACGTCGGCGGGATAGCGGTGAACCATGACGGGACGGTCGAACTGCGAGCTGAGCCAGGTTTCATCTGGAGAGCCGAAGTCGTTTCCGTATTCAAAAGGCTGTTCGAGCTGGCCGGTCTTGTGGGCGGCGTTGAGCAGTTCGACGGCATCGTCGTAGCGCAGGCGCGGAAAGGGGGGCGCGATGGCCTGGAGTTTGGCGGGATCACGGCCGATCACTACGAGCTCGGAAGCGCGATTCTTGAGAACGCTTTGGACGATATGAGAAAGGAAGTTTTCAGCCAGTTCGAGCAAGCCGTCGAGGTCCATGAAGGCGACTTCGGGCTCGATCATCCAGAACTCGGTGAGATGGCGGCGGGTCTTGGATTTTTCGGCGCGGAAAGTGGGGCCGAAGCTGTAGACCTTGCCCAGCGCCAGCGCCGTGGCCTCGATGTAGAGCTGACCGCTTTGCGTAAGGTAGGCCGGGTCGCCGAAGTAGTCGACGGGAAAGAGGGTGGAGGTGCCTTCACAGGCGGCCGGGGTGAGGATGGGCGGGTCAGTGCGGATGAAGCCGTTGCTATCGAAATACTCCGCGGCGGCGCGCATGATTTCAGCACGGATGCGGAGGATGGCGGACTGGCGCGGGCTGCGGACCCAGAGATGGCGGTGCTCCATGAGGAAATCGACGCCATGCTCCTTGAGGGTGATGGGGTAGGGGTCGGATTCGGGGACGCGCTGAATCACCTGGATGTCTTCGACGTCGAGTTCGAAGCCGCCGGGGGCGCGCTGGTCGGCTCTGACCTTGCCGGTGACGATGACGCTGGACTCCTGCGTNNNTGCTGGCCGATGGTGGCGATGGTGGCGATGGGGTGGGTGGATTCGGGAGTGGGCTGGTCGGTCATTCAGTGTTCCTTTAAGGCTGGGGCGGCCGAATGTTTAGGATAACGCGGGGCGGTGGTGTTGGTTGTGACGGAAGAAGGGATAAGATGATTTCGTGGCATAAGAAAAAATTTTGATCCGGGCAAATTTTCGATGCGGATTGCATCTAATCTCCAAAAAGAGGGGAGCGAGACGGCGATGAGTGAGCGCGCTGAGGTGAAAATCGAGGAGATGCAAAAGACGCAGGCTGATCCTGAGACCGCGGAGCGGTTTATTGAGGAAAAGCGGATCGGGGAACGGATCAGGCGGCTGCGCCTGAAGAAGTCGATGGGCCTGGTGGACCTGGGAAAACACACCGGGCTTTCAGCGAGCTTTCTTTCACAGCTGGAAACGGGCAGGGTGGTGCCGACGCTCAGGAACCTGGCGCGGATCGCCATGGTGTTTTCGAAGGACCTGTCGTATTTCTTTGAGAGCGAGCCGACGGCGATGTTCCGGGTGCACCGGCAGAAGGACCGGGTGCGGTTGCCGCAGACGGGAGTGGAGCCGCCTACATACACGTTTGAGAGCCTGGGCTACATGGTGCCCGACCGGCACATGGACCCGTACTTCGCGGAGTTCATGCCGCTGGCGGCGAACGTGGAACCGAAGGCGCACATGCACCATGGGTTTGAGTTTCTGTATGTGCTGAACGGAGAACTGGAGCTGCATCACGGGGAGCACCAGTGCAAGCTGGAAACTGGAGACGCGGTTTATTTCGACGCGGGGACGCCGCACTCGTATCAATGCGCGGGCAGGAGGCCGGCGGGGGCGATTATTGTGACCATGCACCAGGCGCTGGGGCTACCTCTGCCGCTGCGAACGCCGGCTGCGACGCCGCGGACGCCGGCGGGCGGCGCGCCGAAGGCGATTGGGGGAGATGAGGGGGCAGTGTGAGAGCGGCTGGAGATGCGGCTGCGCCGTCGTTTTTGTTTTTCCGGTTCTTCGTTGTTGAGTATTTGTGATTGATGAAACAGGTCATTTAGAAAAAGGGAAACAAGGTTCAATTCTGCAGTCGAGATTCTCGAAAATAACGGCCCGCAGGGAGTAAAGCCCACGCCAATATTGAGGCATTTGCNNTTTTTAAGACATTTGTGGCCCGGCTAAAGCCGTGCCCTTGTTACAAAACATCGTTTTTTCCGCAACCTTTAGAGCCGCGAACTGTCCTGGTTGTCTTATGGCAACGCTAAGGTCGCGCGCTTTCAAAACTTCGAAAAAATTCAAACTCCTCGTGCATCGCTATTCGCTTGAGCCGGTATCTTCGGCGGGTAACATTTGATAGCTCACAAAGGCCACGCGTTTTGAATCGGGCGACCAGTTGGGAACGTTCATGGAGCCGTCGCCGCCGACCAGATTGATGAGGGTGCGGATCTTGTTATCGCCGGTGGAGAGGATGCGGAGAGCGATGTCTTTGTTGGCGGCATGGGTGGTGACGCTGGGATCGTAGGAGATGAAGACGATGGACTTGCCGTCAGGCGAGGGATGGGGCGTCCAGTTGCGGAAATTGTCGAATGTAATCTGCTCCACCTGGCTGCCGTCAGGATGCATGCGGGCTATCTGCATGCCGCCCCAGCGGTCGGTGTTGAAGTAGATGTACTGACCGTCGGCGGAGTAATCGGGATCGTCGCTGATGCCGGTGAGGGCGGTGAGAGCGGTTTCAGCGCCGCCATCGACAGAGATGGCGTAGATGTTGCCGGAGCCATGGCTGGGGCGCGCGAAGACGATGGTTTTGCCATCGGGCGACCAGGTGTGGAAGTAGGAGTCGGGGTGATCGGTGACCATGCGCGGCGTGCCGCCGGTGGAAGGAACAATGTAGACGCGGTTGCCGGGACGATCGGGCATGGAGCAGGTGATGGCGAGCCATTTGCCGTCGGGCGAGAGGCCGTGACTGCCGTTGCAGCCGATGGCCGCGCCGGTGTCGATGGGCTGCGGTGTTCCGCGGCCGTCGACGGGGACGGCGAACATGTGGCCGTCCTGATTGAAGATGAGCGAGCTGCCGTCGCGGGACCAGTTGGGCGCCTGGACGCGTACGCGCGCGGAGTAGACCACGGTGGAGCGAACGGCGTTGGGGTCGATTTCGACGGCCTGGAGGGAGCTCGAAAGAGCGAGCTGCGGAGTCGTGGCGGGCGGCGTGAGCGGCGTGAATTCAAGGTGCGAGAAGGCCGCGGTTTCAACTGCGGCGGGATCGTGCGCGGAGAGGCCGACGCCGGCGTAGAAGGGTTCGTCGAGATGGAGCTTGATGGAAGCGCCGGACTGGTGGAGCGGCTCGCCATGCTGGCTGACGAACATGGTGATGACGTCGCCGCGCTTTTCGAGACGCACGCGTTGCGGAGGGTCGATGTTGAGCTCGATGCTCTGCGTTGCGCCGCCTTTGGCGCGGCGGTATTGAAGAGCGGTGAGGCCGGAGCCGTGCTCGGCCGCGTCAGCGTAGACGCCATCGGCGTCGAGAGTCTGGCGGAAGATGAGGACGGCCTTGCGATGTTCGCTGTGCTTGCCGGTCTTTTCGGGAAAACTGATGTCGGCGGTGAGCGAGAGATCGCCGGAGGCTTTGGTCCAGAGGAAGTGGAAGCCGTCGGTGGTGGACCAGAGATTTGCGCCGGAGGAGTGGATGGTATAGACGCCGGTGGAGTGGTCATAGGCGGCGGTTCCGGGAGGATTGACGCTGCCCACATCCGACTGGCCTTGAAAGATGCCGAGGGACTGCGCGGAAATTGCGCGCGAGAAGAGAAAAACAGCGACAAGCAAAAAGGCAAAAAACGCGCGGGCAGATTTTGTGAGCATGAGGAGCGCCTCCATTGGGGATGCCGCGCGGGAAATTCAGAACGAAAGATGCAGCTCGTGGCGCGGCGAGCAAAATATAGGGTGGGAATGCGGGGTTGTCAAACGCGTAAGGCGCAGCCGAAGCTGCGCCTTGTGCGCGGGCGTTGGATGGAGCTATTTTGTGTCGGTCAACAGGTTGCCGTTGATATCGCGGACTTCGACAGGGCCGAGGTTGGCGTCTTTGAGGGTGGGCTCGATCTTCGCGCGGTCGCCGGCTGCGATGACGATGAGCTGATCGGGGTGGAGATATTGCTGCGCGGCGCGGGCGACGTCAGCCTGGGTAATGGCCTGAAACTTGTCTGGCAGCGCAGCGTAGTAATCGAGGGGCCGGTCGTAGACGAAGATGTTCTGGATAGCGCCGGCGATGGCGAATGTCGTTTCGAAAAGGCCGGGGAGGGAACGGATGGATGCTTCCTTGGCGGCGGCGAGCTCGTCGGCGGTTGATGGCTTGCCGGGGAAGTTGCGCAGCTCCGACATCAGCTCTTTGGCGGCGGGCGCGGTGACGTCGGTGCGGACGAGCGCTCCGGAGAAGAACTGGCCGCCGTCGCGGTATTCCGTAAAGCGGCTGGACGCGCCGTAGGTATAGCCGTGGACTTCGCGGAGGTTCATGTTGATGCGGCTGCCGAAGCTGCCGCCGAGCGTGTAGTTGAGCACGTCGAGGGTGTCGGCGTCAGGCGAGCTTGAGGGAACGCCGAAACCAAAGGCGGCGAGCGCGGTTTGCGGCGCGCCGGGCTTGTCAACGATGACCACGTGCGTGGCGGGCGGCGGCGGAGCGGGGGCGAGGGCCGGCGAAGCAACGGTGTGACCGGTCCATTTTCCGAAATACTGGCGGGCGAGTTTTTCAGCCTCGGCGCGGGTAATATCGCCGGCAAAAATGAGAACCGAATCGCTGGGTCCGTAACGATCGGAGTAGAAGCTGGAGAAGTCAGCGGGCGTGAGGGCGGTGATGCTCTCGGTGGTGCCGCTCGAAGACATGCCGTAAGGCTGATCGCCGTAGAGAAGCCGGGGACCGACGCGGGCAGCCATGCTCTGCACGTTGTCAGTTTCCTGGGCGATACGGAGCAGGCGCTGCTTGCGGCGGCGATCGATGTCTTCAGGGCGGAAGGCGGGATGCTGGGCGACATCGGCGAGCAGTTCAAGGCCTTCAGCGGCGTGGTAGGAGAGCAGGTTCATGGAAACGGCGCCGGTGTCCATGCCGGCAAACGTATTGATACGAGTGCCGATGCGCTCCTGGTCGTCGGCGAGCCTGGTGAGGTCGCGCGAAACGGTTCCGTCGCTCATGATTTCAGCGGTCAGGGTGGCCACGCCGCTCTTGCCGTCGGGGTTGTTGAAGCTGCCGGCGCGGGAGACAATCTGGGCGGCGAGAACGGGCAGAGCGTGATTCTCGACCAGCAGGACGGTGAGGCCGTTATCGAGCTTGAACCGGGTGGGCACGGGCAGATGCAAGGCGGGCGCGGGTCCGGCGTCGGGCTTGTTCTTGCGCCAATCCTGCGAGGCCTCAAACTCCGGCGTGTAGGGGTTGATGAGTTTCACGTCGGCATCCGTGTCGGCAGGGCTGCGCGGTACGTCGTCCAGGATCTTTTTGCCGGGCACGCAATAGACCACTACCGCTGCGTCCTTGGTGAGGTATTTGGCTGCCGCATCCCTGGCGCCGGCCACGGTTACCGCTTCAGTCATGGCAACGTCTTTGGGCAGGAAGCCGGGATCTCCGGTGTACTGGTTGTACTCGTCGAGGGTGTCGGCGACGCCGCCGAAGCCGCCCAGGCGCTGGAGCCCGCTGATTTTTGAGGTAAGTTCGGTGGTCCTGGAGGCTTCAACTTCTTCGGGAGTGGGTCCGTCCTGCTGCAGCTTGGCAAGCTCGGTCCAGAAGCTTGCTTCGAGGTCTTCCAGCTTGACGCCGGGCTTGGCAGTGAGGTCGCACTCGGTAACGCCGGTGAGTTTGAGCCCATCGGCGCTGCAGGTGACGCTCTGCGCGGTTTGAGCCTTGTAGACCATGGCTTCATCAAGGCGGCTGGCCTTGGAGCCGCCCAGCGCGAAGATGGCCGCGCGCACGCTGTAATCATCGGGTGTGTAGACGGGAGGAGTAAGCCAGGCGATGGTGACCCGCTGCAGCTTGACGGTGTCAGTGATAGTGGCGCGGCGCTGCGCGGTGATGGGCGGCGTGACGACGGCGACTGGATCAACCTTGGGACCGGCGGGGATGGGTCCAAAATATTTGGTGAGCAGGGCGCGCAGCGCGACGGGGTCAAAGTCGCCGGCGATGGCGATGGAGGCGTTGCTGGGCGTGTAGTACTGCTGGTGGAAGTCGCGGATATCGGCGATGCGCGCGGACTCGACGTCGAGGTGGGTTCCCATGACGTCGCCGTAGTAGGGATGGCCCTTGGGAAAGAGCAGATGAAAGACTGCTTCGTCGGCCACGTAATAAGGCCGGCCTTCGCCCTGGCGGCGCTCATTGCGGACGACGTCGCGCTGGTTGGTGAGCAGGGTGCGATTGAGGCCCTCCATGAGGAATCCCATGCGGTCGCTCTCAAGCCAGAGGGCGAGCTCGAGTTGATTGGAAGGCATGGTCTCGAAATAATTGGTGCGGTCGAAGCTGGTGGTGCCGTTCACGTCGGTGGCGCCGGCGCCTTGCACGTACTTGATGTGAGCCTTTTCGCCCACGTGCTCGGAGCCCTCGAACATCATGTGCTCGAAGAGGTGCGCAAAGCCGGTGCGGCCGGGGCGCTCATTGAGCGGTCCCACGTGGTACCAGAGATCGACGGCGACGAGGGGAAGCCGGTGATCCTCGTGAGTGATGACGGTGAGGCCGTTAGGCAGGGTGTACTTCTCGAATTTGATGACCGGCAGTTTGTGCGCGCCCTGCGCGGAAGCCATGGCGACGGCAAAAATCGCAAGTATCGGGAGCGTGAAAAGGCACAAACGGCTGCGAATGGAAATGCTCACGGGGATTCTCCTTGAATGCACAACCCAGAAACGAGGGTGCAGACAGGATAATACGCGGGGCTGAGGAAAGTGCCGAGAAAGTATCGCGGCGCGATCAGGGGCCGACCTGAACATCCTGGCCGGTGGCTTTGCCGAGCGCATGCAGGTAGGCGTCAATGCTGCGCGTCTCGCCGAGAATGAAGCGGGTGACGAAGCGGAAGACGGGATTGTAGATTTCAGCGTCCTCCGTAATGCGAACGATGACGCCGCCTGGCGACGACTCAAGCGCGTAGGTCCAGGAGCCGGCGAAGGGAAGATTTTTAGAGGCGATGCGGCGGGTGAGCGAACGCGGAGGATCGACGGCGGAGATTTCGTAGAGCATGGTCTGGCCGTTGCGCGAGGTTTCGCTGAGCATTTTGCCCGCCGCGCGATCGAAGTAAGTCTCGCTGTGGAGCACGTCGGGACGCCAGTTCTGCGAACCCTCAATCAACGCGAACATTTGCTCCGGCGAGGCGCGGTAGGCAGCGCTGCGCGTGGCGACGTGATGTTTGGGCAGAGCGAAGCCGATCGCCACCACGGCGGCTATCAGCAGCACAACGCAGCCGAGAACGATGAGCAGGATCTTCATGAGTGAGACTTCCTTTTTCGCTGCCGCAGCAGGATTCCCGAGTACTTCGCCAGGAGTTCGATGCCCTGAAGCGCGGTTTCCAATTCGCGGGCCGGCATGAGGCGAAACATTTTTTTCATGAGCGACGGATCGAGGAAGGAGTTCTGTTCCCTGACCCTGGCGCCAGCCGGGGTGAGCGTAAGGCGGACGCATCGCGCATCTTTTTTGCTGCGCCGCCGCGCAATGTAGCCGCCGCGCACGAGGCGGGCCACGTTGATGCTCATGGTCGAGAGGCTCACCCCCATGTGTTCGGCGAGTCCGGAAAGCGTGGTTGCGCGCTCCGCGTCGAGGTGGTCGAGAATGCTCGCCTGGTGCGCGGTGAGAGCGTTTCCAGCCTCATCGGCGCGGAGATGTTGGCGATGGCAGGCGAGATAAATGGCCGGGTAGGCGTCGAGTAGCCTCCTGGCGGGTGAATCCAGCATAGGAGAAAGCGTTGCAGAAATGATTTGATTCGTCAAATCAAATTATTATATGTTGGGAAATCGACTGCGCTGCCAGCGGGGAGATGGAGACTACACTGCGGCCGCCTTGGCCACCAATTGCGCTCCCAGGGTAACGGCGGTTGTGACGTCGTCGATCACCTTGGCGATGTCGCCCATCTGGACGGTGGCCCGCACCACCGCGGTGTTTACCGCTTTCAACTGGGCGCTGAGGGCAGCCACCTCGGCATCGTCATCCTCGAGAGAGGCGTTGAGCGTGTTCTGGTAGTTCTGCCGCGCGGCCGCATATTGACTGCCAAGAGAGGTTCGCTGGTCCGGGGTCTTGCATGCGGCCAGCAACACGCTATATTGCGAGTCAACCGAAAGAAACGTGGCCTGGACATCAACGAGTGTATTTGCCATTGAAGGACCTCACTCTCAATACGACAATATCTGGGTGGCCCATTGCTCCACCGCTGCGACTGTGACTGGAGGCAGGCGGAACGACATGGGCTTATCGTCGGCAACCAGTTGGATTCTCTCGGACATTTCCTGAAGCGACCTGGTCATGGCGGCCGTGGCGGCGGCGCAGGAGTTGTCGAGGGCGGCTTTGCGGGTTGCGATCTGCTGTTTGGCCAGGGGCGCGAGTTTTGCATTCAGGTCGGTGGAGGGCGCGGAGGGCGTCAATCCGAAGGGATCGAGAGCAACCTTGAGAAGCCCGGAGTTATCGACCGCATTTTGATCGACGAGATCGCTGGCCGCGTCACTGGCGAGCTGATCGTAGACCTGATCCACGGAGCTCCAGGTGGGAGCTTCCTTGACGAAGAGGCTGCTGAGGCTGCCGGCGACCGCGGCCATGGCCCTGGCAGCTTCACGCTCCTTGTGCTCCTGAATGGCTGTTACGAGCAACTGGAGGGCGCTCTTGAGGGCGTTCTGCTCGCCGGCAGAGGCCTTGAACGAGGCCAGCGTGTCTGCTTCGGTCTGGAGTTTGGCGGCGGCGGCGGCAACGTCGGCGGGCGCGGTTGAGGCGCTCAGTTTCGCAAAGCCGCCGGCAAGAGTGGAGAGATCGGCGGCCAGCGTGACACGCCTGGCAAGCTCCTCCTGGGTGGTCTTGAGCAACTGCTGGCTCTGTGCCGGATAAGGCTTCAAAAACAATTGTTCATTGACCCGGTAGAGCTGGTCAGTGTCAGCAAGGATGACGCCGAGAGCTGCGTAATAATCTGATAACGCCTTGGCCGTGGCCGACATTTGTGTTGCCGCCGAGGCGGCATCCTGCGAGGTCTTGCATCCGGGCATCAGCACCAGGCAGCAGAGAAGAACTCCCGCCGCGGCGCGCAGTTTTCCCCGGACGGGGGCACACTTGATCAGGCCTCTTGACATGGCGGGAACTCCATTCATCGATCTCGTCGACCGGGGTGATCGATCGGGGGAAAGTGGATCAAAAAAGGGGGAAATGAACAGAGACACGGGGTTATCGTAAGGCGAAACCGGGGGCATGTCAATTTCAGCAAGCGCGCAAAATTGCGAAAAGAATTGGTTTATTGACTCGCGCCGCCGTCGTCGTAGGTGGGATACGGCGCGGGTTCTGTGCTGGTGGGCATGGCAGCGAGAGTGATGAGATCGGCCTGGACCTGCGCCCATTTCGCGGGGTCTTTTTTGGTGGCGATGGGGGCGTTGGGATTTGCATAGTAGGCCAGGATGTCGCTTTTCACGCCGGGGGGGATGGGCTGCGCCGGCTGGAGCGCGATGCGATGGAGGAGTTCGGCGTAGGTGGAGTCAGTGAGCGAATAACCGCCAGGCTGGACTGCGCGGCCCGTATCGAGATCGAGATTGGGCAGGGGATGGAGCGGGTCACGCGCGGGTTGCGGAGATTGGCCGGCGGCGGAGCTGGCGGGCAGCGGCCGCGCGGGCGCGCTAGTGGAAATGGCATTTGCGAGCGTCGAACGCTTGCCGGCCGGGGGCGTGAAGCTCGAGAGGTCTTGCCGAAGCGCGGCCTCAGA
>PLSH01000033.1 GCA_003165095.1 Acidobacteriaceae bacterium | reverse complement strand
TTCTCCGTATCACATGCCACGATCAACATTGACGGCGGTTCGTTCGGCGGCGGCGGTAGTTTCGCACCTGGTGGCGGAGGATACTCTGGCGGCGGCACGGCGGCTGGGAGTTCGTGGAGCGCGCCCGGCGCGAGCACAGGCCTGTTCACTCCCGGCACTTCCGGTGCGACAGGCGGATTCCATGGTTCGCCTTCGTTCGCGGGAGCTGCGCATTCGTTCTTTGACGGCACTGGCAGCGTTGCACCTTCGTTCACCAGGAGCGTGGGCGCGCCCAGTGGCGGCGGCTCGGCCACGGTTGGGAACGGCGCCGGCTTTGATATTTCAGGTTCGGCCGGGACTCGGATCGCACCAGGCGGCGCGGGCGATAGCGGCGGCAGCGGGTCTACAGGGAATTTCGCCGCGGGCAGCGGTGGCCCGGTGCCGGAGCGCCAGAACGTTGTGGGCACTGCGCTGAACGATGTTTCGCAGGGCACGGCGCTTGTCAAACAGGGCGCGCAAATATTCGGCGCAGGCGGTGGCACTGGCGGCTCTTCGGGAGACGGCGGAGGATACTCAAACGGCGACGGGGTCGGCGAAGGCGGCATTGTCAACGAGGGCTACGGTTCGAACGGCAAACTGACGCTTGGCGGCGTCGGATCGCAGACCTCGGCCAGCGGCGGCTCCAGCGCGAACGGCGGCATGCTGGGCGGCGGCGGCATCGGCGCGAACGCCGGCGGCGCGATCGGCGGCGCGCTGGGCATGTACTCGGCCGTTGAAGGCACGGGCGGCGTTGGCGGAGCGATGAAGGGCGCAATGAGCGGCATGGAGCTGGGCATGGCGCTGGGCGGCCCGGTGGGCGCGGCCATCGGCGTGGCGGCCGGCGCGGTGATTGGAGCCATCGGCTTTGGCGGTCGCGAACAGGCGCGCGTCTACGACTTGAAGACGGTGCGGCCCAAGCTGCTCTCCGACCAGGACGCGTACGCCCAGGGCGGCATGAGCTACACCGACGCCTACAGCGACGCGCAGCAGATGATCGGCACAAGCTGGAAGACAACCAAGGCGATGGGGCCGGCCGCGGAGAGCTACTGGGGCGACACCATCAAACCGGAACTGCTCGATGCGATGGGCAAGTTCACCGCCGAAGAAAAGGCCGGCCGCAGCATGTACAGCGCGCAGAGCCAGAGTTTCGGCAGCGGAACCGACAATGTGGAAGCGACCGGTATGAACCTCAACCACGCCAACGAGCGCATCTTCTCGCCCGTTGAGAACAGCGACATCATCAAGGCCGTGAACGGCAGCGGCGGCGGAACGGCGCAGGCGCAGCCGAGCAATTCAGGCTGGTCTGGTGATTTGCATGTCCACGCAATCGACGCCGCAGGCGTAGCTCAATTTTTCGACCAGCACAAACATTTGATGCGCGGTTCCCTTAACCAAAGCTATGCAGAAAACTCCGGAGGCGGCCTGTGACGACTCGCGGACGTAACGATCCAGGCCAACCACTACGAAAAGAAAAACAGGCGATGTCGCTCCATTGTTCCGCAGCGTGCCTCGACCTCTCTGTTTCCACCATCCAATCTTTGATTAGAGATGGCATGCTTGAGGAGTGCACAATCGGTCATTTTGACTCACGCACCAGATGGGTCACTTTGCGATCGATGCGGAGTTTTGTTGATAGCTTGCGCAAACAGAGCGGTGTGAACGCGAACGCTGAAGGAGCGCATGGCGTACCCGCCATTGCAAGCGCCCCAAATGAAGGGAAGGATGTAAATGAATAGACTCGCTGTGAGCGTGGCCAAATTCGCAGAGGCGGATAGCCTTAATGGGCAATGGATGGAGATCCTCCATGTTGGGACGGACGACGGTGAGACCTATACTCCGGCCGATTTAGATGAAATGGTTCGCGAGTACAAGAGTCGCGCCGATGGATCGGAGGCGCCTGTCAGTTTGGGCCTTCCCTCTCAGGGGGATTCTGCGCCCATTGGCAAGATCGAAGCGCTGCGGCGTGTAGGCGATTCTCTTCAGGCAAAATTTACCGGCATAGATCCTCGCGTTGAGCACCTGTATGGGCGCGGAGTTTTCTCAAAGAAATTTGTTCAAGTGGTGCGCAAACCTGATGGTGACTCCCTGCGACGCATTGGTCTGATTCATCCTGTGTACAGTGCCGGCGCGTCGCATGACAATATGACGCCTTCGCTGGAGGAACTGATGAAGCGGAATACAGGCAACAAAGAACACAGTTTCGGCGATGGCGGCCGCAGGGGTGGCTGGATTGGTTTCGAGTCTGAGCTGGGCTTGAAGCCCAGCGCTTCTGCCGTTGTCGATAGCCTCAAGGCCCGCGGATATTGGTCGAATCGCTATGATCGCGCCGGCATTCAACGGATTTTTGGCGCAGTGGACCACACACCTGCGGTTGGATCGATGGCCACGCTCTTAATAGGTCTGAGGGACAATGTCAACAATTGCGATCCAGGGCGTGCGGTTCTCTCGGAATGCGCACGATACTGGGCGCGGACGCGCGGTGTGAGCTTTTGTGAGGCTCTCGATCACGTCTCGCAGACAGCGTGGAATCCGTCCGGCGATCCGTTGACCGATGCAGCCAGGGCGCGCCAGAAGGAAAAGAATCTCAGCTTTGGGGAGGCTCTTGAGCAGATCGCCGAGGAGCAACCTGAGCTGACCTGGTTGCATAGCAAGTAGAACAACTGTCCACGTAGACGGTTGGTTTTCGCTGCTGATTGTCATGATTTTTTTGCTGTTGCTTAAGTAGTAATATTCGGATCGAAAAGCGGTGGCCAAGGTAGTCACCAGCGACGCTCCGGCTTTAACTGAATACGGCGGTCCAGAGACGGCTCTGGGCGGCCGCATTTGTGTGTGTGGCGAATCCGGCCATTTTTACTCTCATAGAGTTCCGGTATTACTCCCATGGAATTCTGGCAGCCACA
>PLSH01000391.1 GCA_003165095.1 Acidobacteriaceae bacterium | reverse complement strand
CAAATTCACGAAGCCCCACAGAACATTCACTGTCGAGGACGAGAGACCCTTCCCCGGAGGTTTTGCGAAAGGTGACTGAAAGGGTTTTCCCATCGCGCCGCTAACGAAATGCGGCACGGCATTGGCCAGAAAGAGGCCTCCGAAAAACCAGGACACGATATGGATCCAGTTCATTGTCAAGCACTCCTCTTCGCGAGTAAATCAAGCACGTCCTGCGTGGAGCCGGTCTCGCCGAGGCGAGGAAAGACGTGCCTGAGGCTGTATTCGTGCGCTTCAGGACGCACGTCTGTCATGGCATCGACGGCGAGCGTTACATTGAAACCCGCTTCGTACGCCTGGCGAGCCGTCGCTTCCACGCCCGTACCGGTGGCCACGCCCGCGAGAACAACCTGCGTCACACTTTTCGCCTTCAGTTGAGCTTCCAGATCGGTGTTCGCAAAGGCGCCCCAGGTGCGTTTGGTGATGAGGATGTCGTTTGGCTGCGGATGCAGTTCGTTCATCAGCTCACTGAAGCCGGCGGGAAGCTCCCGGCGCCGCCGAGGCTCCTCTGTCCTCCCCGGAGCAGTTCCCGTGACGTTGACCAGAACCACAGGCAGCTTCTGCTTGCGAAAGGCCTCGATCAGCTGACAGGAATGGTCGATGACACCTGCCATGGGATGCAGAGACGGTATGTCCCGAAGGCCCTTCTGAAGATCCACCACGATCAGCGCAGTTTGAGGGTCAAGGATGGTAAGTGGCACGAAATTCTCCTTTGAAAGCAGTGAATGAGGTTCGCTTGGCCGGATGCGCGGCAAGACGGTCAGTCCTCAGTGATTTTCGCAAGCAGGTGTATGGCTGAAGACAGCTTCTTCTGTTCTTGCGGAGAGAGTTTCTGCCGGATCGCTTGCGTCAGCCAATCCTGACGAGCGGCACGCCCGTCCTCGATCCGCTTCTTGCAGGCTTTGGTCAGCGACATGAGCGTTTTTCGCCCGTCGTTCGGGTCGGCAGCTCCCGCCAGAAGCCCCATTTCTTCCAAAGGCGCGATAACAGCGCTCATCGACTGAGGACGCATTCCTTCGGCCCATGCAAGGCTCGACACCGTCGCCGGACCGTCCTTTTCCAATCGGAGCAGGACTGCGATCTGAGACGACGTGAAATCGCTCGCTCCGCCGTGCTGCAGCACCTTCCGTTTCAGTTTGCCAAAGGTGGTGCGCAACTCAGCCGCAAGCCTGGATGCAAGTGCCGTATCGGTATTCGGCGGCGTTTCCAGCATAACGGAACGGTAACAGATAGACAGGTGATCTGTACAGTTTACATGCATGTTTTCCGCGCGGGGCTTGTGGCGGCCCAGGAAGGGCTCTTGGCACGCACAGTCGCGAAACGAGTTTCGAAACGGTCTCTCAGGCAATCCCCGGTGCGGGCATGCTGCCGATCATTTCCACTGGAAATGTCTGAATCTCGAGATCCACGCTGGCAATCTCCTCGCCGCACTCCCGCGCATGATTCCGGGTGCACTGGCACAATTCAGTAAAGCGGACATGCCCGTTCTGGCTCAGTTCCACTCCGGCTGCAATCAGCACGCTGTAAATGTCAATGCAGGACCGGCGCTCGAACTCGAACAGGATGCTCACCATACCGGTATCGTTGGCTCCGCGGCTCAGCACCCAGCCACTGCAACCCAGGATCGCGCCGGTGAGGGATTGGACCAGCCGGCCCGGCTCCTCGCTGGATACGGCCTTCATCTGCATGGCCCACGGAATCGCCAACTCCGGCACCGTATCCCTTCGCCGCATCTTGAGCCTCACAAATGTCTTATCGGATGCCGTGCGGGCAGGATAACCAATGTTCCGGAGTCGAACGAATCGTGACTGGCTTTGACACAATCGAGGTAGCGGATGTGCAAATCACCTGCTTCGCTGGTAATTGGAAGGGTGGCTGCCCGCCTGAATAGCAACCTTGAGCCCGGCTCACCCAATGGCCTGAAGACCGAAATGTTGTAGTTTCATATACAGCATGATCATCGGCACCGGAATCGACCTGGTCGAAATCGAGCGCATCCGACAGTCTGTGGATCGCTTTGGCCCGCGCTTCCTCAATCGCATCTTCACCAGCGCGGAACAGGCTTATTGCCTGCGCAAACGCAATTCCGCCGAGAGCTTTGCCGCCCGGTTTGCCGCCAAGGAGGCCGCCGCCAAGGCGCTGGGAACCGGGATCAGCCGCGGAGTAAACTGGCTGGAGATCGAAGTGGTCCGGGCGCCGGGCGGAAGGCCCGGGGTGCTGTTTCACGGCCGCGCGGCACAGATCGCGGCACACCTGGGAGTGGCGCGCGCGGCCTTGTCCATCACCCACACCGCGGCTCTGGCCATGGCCAGCGTGGTGCTCGAAAACGGGGCCTGAATTGGCCTTTTCTGCTATTCTCAAGGCGTCGACCGGCTCATAACAGCAAGAGGAGTAACGTGCCAAGCCGCAATGAAGTTCAGTGGTCGCAATTGAGGGTGGGTGCATTGGTCATGGTCGCCATGGCCGTGCTGATCGGACTCATTTTTCTCATGGGCGGGTCGACCGGCGGACCGTTTGCGCGCAAGTTGCTGCTGCGCTGCTACTTCGGCAACGCCGCGGGGCTTAAAGACGGCGCTCCGGTGACCCTCGAAGGCGTCACCATCGGCAACGTGGCCCATATCCGCGTGGTGCCCGAGCGCAAACCCAACCAGGTTGAAGTCACCATGCAGATTGGCAATGAGTTCCTGAGCGGCCTGCACGCGGACTCCACCGCTGCCATCGCCCAGGCCGGCGTCCTCGGCGACAGCTATGTCGATATCGACTCCAACCACGCCACCGGTCCGCCGCCAACCAGCAACATGGAGCTCAGGGCCGGCGGCTCACCCACCATTCAGGACGTAATCCAGAGCAGCCAGCAATCGATCCAGGAGGTGCAGGCCACTCTGATCAAGTTGGATAAGGTCCTTGATTCAATCATCGCCGGCCGCGGCACGGTGGGGAGATTGATCAACGACCCTACCTTCGCCAATAAGATCGATTCCATCGCCACCAATTTGCAGACCATTACCACCGCCGTGGCAGGGGGCCAGGGATCGCTGGGCAAATTCGTCACCGACGATACGCTTTACAACCGCGCCGCCTCGGCAGTCGACAAGCTCGACAAGATCACCACTGCGATCGACCAGGGCCAGGGCACCGCCGGCAAATTCATCCACGACGACTCGCTCTACAAGAATCTGAACGCCGCCGCCGCCAATACCAACGAGCTGGTTGCTCAGATTAATTCCGGCAAAGGCGCATTGGGCAAGTTGGCCAAGGATCCGGCCTTCGCGCAAAAACTCGACGATACGGTGACTCACCTCGATGCCATCCTGAAAAGCGTGGACGAGGGACAGGGCACCGTAGGCCAGTTGCTCCGCAACCGCAGCTTGTACGACAACGCCGACCAGACGCTTACCGCGACTCGCGA
>PLSH01000123.1:3418-5588 GCA_003165095.1 Acidobacteriaceae bacterium | reverse complement strand
CATTCCAATTTCATTGGAATCGACGGCGAAGTTCACCACATGATCCGGCTTGAATCCGAAATCCATGGTCTGCATGGCCGAAAGGCTGCGCACGAAGAGGCCGGCGATGACCAACAGCACCAATGAAACAGCGATCTGAAGAGCGACGAGGCTATCGCGCAGCCAGTGGCGTCCACGAGTGACTCCGCGGCTGCCCTCGTGCAGGACGGAATTAATATTTCCCCTGGCAATGCGCAGGGCGGGCACCATTCCTACAACAATGCCGGCGAGCAAAGCGATGGCAAAGGAGTAGAGGAAAATGCGCCAATCAAAGTCGAACGACAGCAGGATGGGAATATCGGCGTGCAGGTTGAGGTGACCGAGCGCGCTGCTGCCCCACATGCCCAGGAAGACGCCCATGACTCCGCCGATGAGGGCCAGGGTGACGCTTTCGGTGATCATTTGCGCGATGAGGCGGGAACGCTGGGCGCCGAGCGCGGTGCGGATGGCCATTTCGCGCTCGCGAGCGGTGGCGCGCACCAGAACCAGGTTGGCGACGTTGACGCAGGCCAGCAGGAGCACCATAACAGCCAGGGACATAAAGAGAGCTGCTATTACCAGCATGGCATTCGGATCGCCGGTATTGATGCGCAGAATGGGCTCGGAGTAGACCTCGATGCTGAGTTTCTTTTCGACATCGGGGTGTTCGCGCATCAGATTCCGGGCCACGACACTCATTTCGGCGCCGGCCTGCCTCAGGCTGACTCCGGGACGAATCCGCGCATCGACGATGAACCCACGGTTTTGCCAGTTGTTCATGGCGTCGACTGGCATGTCGTTGACGGGCAACTCCGCCAACGGCAGATATGCGGCCATGGCGACGGCGGCTTGTGCGCCCTGAAATCCTTTCGGAGCCACGCCGACGATGGTGAAGGGATGTCCATCCACGGTAACCGGCCGTCCCACGACATTGGGATCGCCGTTGAATTTTTCCATCCAGTAGTCATAGGCAAGCACGATGACCGGATCGCGATTCAGGACCTCGCCTTCGCTGCGCAGGAAGAGCCGTCCCACGGCGGCCTTCAATCCAAGCCCGTCGAAGTAGTTGCCGCTAACGTAGGCGGTCATGATCCTTTGCGGCTGTTGTCCCCGGACGGCGAGGCCATCGAGGGCGATTCCGAACGCAAAGACGTCGCTGAAGGACTGCCCGCTCTGGGCGCGGATGGCCTTGAACTCCGGCCAGGAAAGGCCATCCTGCACGGGTCCGTTGTTTTCGCGCGGGACGAGCCTCATGATCTGCCGAGCATTGGGAACCGGGAGGAGCCGGAGCAGGATTGCGTTCACAAGGCTGAAGACGGCCGTGTTGGCGCCAATTCCGAGGGCCAGGGTCAGGACCGCGGTGATGGCAAAGCTGGGCGCTTTCCTGAGCTGGCGCAATGCAAAGCGAAGATCCTGAAGCAAGGTTCCCATGAATCCTCCGCAGACAAGAGGCTGTACCCTTGCGGGAGCATGTTCCCGGCCAAACCGCCCGCCGTTCAGATTGCGTGTTTTAAAGGCGATAAACCCCTTAATGGATTCTCGCGCAAGCAAATCGTGTGCGGAAATGAAAAACTTTGTCCGAAAGCGGACAGCGCAGCGGCGGGACGGACCTGGTCCGCGTCCGCTGCTAGAATCCGTGTAGAGCGATCCGATGCCCGTAAGAGCCCTTTATCCCGGCACCTTTGACCCGCCCACCAACGGGCACGTGGACCTTATCACGCGCGGCGCCAAGATTTTTGATCATCTAACGGTGGCCATTCTCGTCAATCCGGTCAAGAATCCTCTTTTCACCGTTGAGGAACGGGCGGAGATGCTGAAGGAAGCGACCAGCACGATCAGTAACGTCTCGATTGCCACTTTTGACGGCCTGATGGTGGAGTTTGCGCGCCAACAGGGAGTGACGGCGGTGCTGCGCGGGATCCGTGCCATCACCGACTACGAATACGAGTTCCAGATTGCGCTGATGAACCGCCGCCTGGCGCCGGAGATCGAGACCGTATTCCTGCAGCCGGCCGGGCGCTACTCCTTTGTGAGCTCGCGCATGCTGAAGGAAGTTTTCAGTCTGGGCGGCGACGTGACGGGGCTGGTTCCTCCGAATGTGCTCAAGCGGCTGCGCGAACGGATTGGCAAGAGCTAGGCAATCTCTGGACAA
>PLSH01000123.1:0-3369 GCA_003165095.1 Acidobacteriaceae bacterium | reverse complement strand
GCATATTCCGCCCTTGTTCCTCAGCTCACGGATGGCGAAGGCAGCGCTCAGCATCGACGGCGGCGTGACCGGGCTGGCGATGCCGAATGTGCTCAAGCGGCTGCGCAGGCGGATCAACAAGTGCTCGCGGCTCGAATCCTCTGCTCTACCCAGGAGCGTACGTCTTTTCCCGGCATCGGGCGTGCGATGAAGTATCCCTGGGCGAAATCGCAACCCAGGGTATTCAAGTAATTGAAGGTATCGAGATCCTCAACGCCCTCTGCGGCGACCAATAGACCAAGGCTGTGACCGAGGTCGATGATCGATTTGATAATCGAACGTGACTCCTGGGATTGCTGCGCGTTCATGACGAACGACTTGTCGACCTTGATCTCTGAGAAAGGGAGTCTGACAAGCTGAACCATGGAGGAGAAACCAGTGCCAAAGTCGTCGATTGACAGTTGAAACCCCTTCACGCGGAAGCGCGTCATTAGATCCAGAGAGAGGATGGGGTCGATCATCGCGCTGGTTTCTGTCAGTTCCAGCACAATGTGGTCGGGAGCGACCTGATGCAGACTGCATAGGCTGGATAGGCTATCAGCCAGGTGAATATCGACGAGGCTCTTTGCGGAGATATTCAGCGAAAGCTTCAGGTTTGACCCGGGGAAGGATTGGGAGAACCATTCGAGGCTCTGATTGAAGATCTGAGCGGTCAGGGCATCAATCAAACCGGCCTGCTCCACGACGGGAATGAAATCATCTGGCATCACGACGCACTGGGCGGGATGCAGCCATCGGACAAGAGCTTCAAGGCCGGCCGGCTCGCCGTTCTTGCATTCGATCTTCGGCTGATATTCCAGGAAAAACTCGTGGCGATCGAGCGCATTCTCGATATCCAACTTTGTAACTTCAAATTTGTCTCGCTTTGCGCATGGCTCTTTTGCAAGAGCAGGCTGAGCGAGATCGCCTCCCTGGCCAATCAGAGCGCGCATTGCTTCTTTGGAGATAGGTTTGGAGATAACTCCAGCGATGCTTAAACCATGTTCCGAGGCGGATCGTTGTGCGGCATCCAGCACCCTGGTTCCCATGCCGCTGGAGATGATGATTTTTGACTTGCACTGACGCTCAGCAAGGAGCCGCATAATCTCGACACCGTCGAGTTCCGGCATAGCCAGATCGATGGTGATGATGTCCGGCGACATCTGGACCAATCGCTTGAAGAACTCGTCTGGATGCGTGACGAACTCCGCTTGAAAGCCGAGGCTCTCCGCAATCCATTGAATGGTCTGACCGACGGCCGCGTCATCGTCGAGGATGAGAATGCGTCTGCGTGGCATTGCTTCCCTCCATTTTCAGCAGGAACTAGCTTCCGGTAAGAACCCCTCGGATTCTTATCGCCAGTTCCCGCCGCGTATAGGGCTTGCCCAGGAACTGCACGTCCCTGTCGAGCAGCCCCTCGTTAAGGATCGCGTTCTCCGCATACCCGGAGCTATATAAAACTTTCAACTTCGGGTTGAGACGGCATGCCTCCAGCCCCAATTCGCGGCCATTCATCCCGCCCGGCATGACGATATCAGTAAAAAGAAGATCGATATCCGAGCGCTCCGCGACGATTTTCAATGCGTCTTTGCCGTTTTCAGCCACAAGCACCTGGTACCCAAGATTGGCTAATTCAGACTTTGCAAACTCGCGCAGGGGAGTATCGTCTTCGACCAGAAGAATGACTTCAGAGCCTCGCAGATCGGCAAAGGTGGTTGGAGATTCGCTGGATTGCTCGCTTTTGCCTTCGGTCCGGGGAAGATAGAGCTTTACCGATGTGCCATGCCCCAGTTCCGTGTAAATCTTGATGTGGCCCTGAGATTGTTTGGCAAAGCCATATACCATGCTGAGTCCCAGGCCGGTGCCCTTGCCTACTTCCTTGGTGGTGAAGAATGGATCGAATACCCGGCTCAGGTTTTCGGGGCTGATGCCGGAGCCCGTATCCGAGACCGCGACCATGATGTATTGACCCGGTGTGACGTCAGGGTTCTGGGCCGCATAGTCGGAGTCCAGCACCGCGCTATCCGTCTCGATGGTCAGTTTTCCGCCGCCGGGCATGGCATCCCGTGCGTTCACGCACAGGTTCAGTATTGCGCTCTCAAGCTGTGTTGGGTCAACGAGCGCTTCGCAATCCGCTCCGCCCTGGATCACGCTCAGATCAATATCGGCGCTCAAGGTGCGGCGGAGAAAGCTTTGCATCTCAACAAGCAACCGATTGACGTCGATCGGCCTTGGCTGCAGTGCCTGGCGGCGGGCAAAAGCGAGCATGCGATGGGTCAACTCCGCCCCCCGTTGGGCTGCGCCCAAAATCATCCCGGCCATCTTGCTGAAGCGCGGGTTATCTTTAGCTTCCTCGCCTATGACCTCGGAGCAACCAAGGATCACGGTCAGCAGATTATTGAAGTCATGGGCGATTCCTCCAGTGAGTTGGCCGATCGCCTCCATCTTCTGGGCCTGGCGGAATTGTTCTTCAAGTTGCCGGCGCTCTGTGATGTCACGGAAAGTCCAGATCCGGCCATAATAATTCCCAGTCTTGTCCCGCACAGGGGACGAGTATCGCTCCAGGATCTTACCGTCAATCAATTCAACTTCATCCAGGCTCACCTCTTCTGAATGGGAGTTCAGATAATTGACTTTCTCTTCAAATTGGTCGTGGTTCTTAACGATTGTTCTAACAAATTGCCTTTGCTGAGCATCGTCAGAATTCTCTGCTATCTCTTGGGGGATACTCATCAAGTCATTCAGCCGCTGGTTTTGGAGGATCTTCGTTCCCTCGCTGTCCACGACCAAAATGCCGTCCAGAGCGGAGTCTACCTGCGCCTCAAAGAAGGCTGTTCTCCAGCGCAGTTCCTCTTCCGCTTTTCTTCGATCCTCTTCGCGGCGGCTCACTTCCAGCGCGAAACCGATGTCCATCGCCAGCTCGTCCAGCAGCTTGATTTCGTCCTCGTCGAAAAACGCCAGTTCGCTTGAATAAAGATTGAAAATGCCAACGACCTGCGCGTCCACCTTGAGCGGGAAGGACGCATGCGACCGATAGCCCATTCTGAGAGCGTCGTCCCTCCATGGGGCAAAGCGAGGGTCTTGCTCGATTGCATTGCAGACGGCGTGTTCTCCGGAAAGGAAGCATTGCACCGAGGGCCCGGCGGCGCGGACTGGGTCCAGAAGATCGAGCCGGACGCGGTCAAGGTAATCGCCGACCTCGCCGCTGGATGCGATTGGCTTAAGCGCGTGCGTCTCGGAATCGGCCATCCCGATCCACGCCATGAGGAATTGTCCCTTGTCCACCGCGATGCGGCAGGCGGCTTCGAGCATCGCCTGGGAATCTTTCTCGCGCACGATCGTCTGGTTGAT
>PLSH01000319.1 GCA_003165095.1 Acidobacteriaceae bacterium | reverse complement strand
TGCGCTGCCAGCGCGAAGCCAGGCGCGCGCCGCCGAGCGACTCGTAGACCGGCGTGATGCGGCCCACCTCGAGCAGGCGCGTCTCAGCGTCGTCCGAGGCGTCCGGCAGCACTTCGAACTGCGGCTGGATCATTTTGAAGTTGCTCGAAGACCGGGACGGCTCGACTTTGCCGTAGAGTGCGACCGTCTGCCCGGCCTGGAACTTGCCTTCGAGGTACGGCGCATGAAACCAGATGCACTTGAGGGCGCAGCGTCCCTGGCCGACGGTCAGCTCGAAGAGCGGCGCGCGGCGGGTGCGCAGCAGGGCGGAGCCGCGCACTTCGGCAATGACGCTGGCCATTTCGCCGGGCTTCAGCTCGTCCAGGCTGCGCGGGTTTTGGCGGTCTTCATAGCGGAAAGGCAGGTGGTAGAGCAGGTCCTCGGCGGTCTGGACGCCCTTGACGGCGAGCATCTCCGCCACTTTTGGGCCTACGCCCTTCACATACATCACCGGAGTATCGAGGGCGGGCACAGTTTGGATGCTACAACCCGGCAGGGACCGAGGGCCAACGGGATTAGGTCAGGCTGGGGATGGATCGGGCTTGCCTTGGAGGTCTTTGAGGAGCCGATCGAAGGCCCTCTTGTAGGCGTCGTGGTCCTTCCAGTTGCTGAAGTCGGGGATGAAGTACTCTCGAATCTCGCGGGCCAGGTCTTTGCCCGTATCGCCGTCTATTAACTTCCAGTCCCGAAGAGCTTCGAACGAGCAAAGGCGGATGGGGAACAGAATCCGTTTGCCCTCCCTGACTTCCCGCTCATGAGCCCTGTATATCTCCGCCCCGACCCACTCGCTTGCCATGCTTTCCGGGGACAGGATCAGCAAAAGCTTGTCATACACGCGGATGGCTTCGTCAATCTGCTCGTGGACTTTCTTACCGCTGCGCATATCGTGAGGGGCGAACCAGCAGCGAACGCCATTCGCTTGCAAGTCAGCGTAAAGACGATCGGCGAATTCCTGATCGTGGGTCGAGTAGCTGATGAAGAGGGAATAGAACTCGATGCCCGTGCCGACCAACGAGGCCATGCATTGGATAAAGTTCTCGGGAACGCCGGCTTCGCGCAGGAAGATGTGAGGAATCTTGCCCTTGGATTTGTAGATTGTGTCAATGCCGATGGTGGAAGGATAGCTATGCACTATTGTTTCTAGCCCTATTGCCGTACTCAAATCGACATCGGCGAATGTCGCGTGCCCAGCACGCGCAACCGTGAAGTCGGCTTGGTCGAGTTCAGCTCTGCGGAAGTTGGCATGCAAGAGGTTCGCCGCGCCTAGGTTCGCATTGTTTAGGCACGCCCAGCTTAGATCTGTCCCGTTTAGGTTTGCCCCGTTGAGTTTTGCCCCGATGAGGTTCGCCCCGCGGAGGCCCGTCCCGATGAGCTTTGCCCCGATGAGGTCAGCCCCGTTGAGGATCGCAGCATTGAGGTCCGCCTTATTGAGGATCGCCCCGATGAGGCTAGCCCCGCTGAGATCCGGCCGGGTCTTGGGGTTCTCGATCCGCCATTTGTTCCATGCCTCGACGCCTTTTTTCAGTTTGGCTAGATGTTCGGGGTTGGCCATGACTCCAGTATGCCAGCGTCCGGCCAGATTGCCGGAACCTTCTATTCCCTCTTTCTTGCGGAGAATACGCATCATAATATCCGCATATTCTGCGGAGAATACTTGCGTTCGACGGAGAATACCGCCTATAATCTCCGCAGAAGGTGCGGAGATTGGCGCAATATATCTACGATTTGCCGGACTGGCCCCACTTTCGCTGGGACCATGAACGGCTGGCGGTGAAGCTGGTCGCGGTTCGTCACGAACAGGGGCGCTTGCTGGGGCGCATGGAGAATCTGGGCTTTTCGCTGCGCCAGGAGGCGGTGCTCGAAACGCTCACCGCGGATGTTCTGAAGAGCAGCGAAATCGAAGGCGAGAGTCTGGACGCGACGATGGTCCGCTCTTCGATTGCACGGCGGCTGGGCATGGAGACCGGCGGCTTGCAGGCCGTGGACCGCGACGTGGAGGGCGTAGTGGAGATGATGCTGGACGCCACACGCAATTATGGCCAGCCCTTGACCGAGNNTACATTTTGAAGCGCCGGCCGCGGAGCGATTGAGCCGGGAGATGCGGAGCTTCTTCGACTGGTTCAACGGAGGCGGCGATGCGGGATCTGCGGATTGGGTGGTGAAGGCCGGGTTGGCTCATCTGTGGTTTGTGACGATTCACCCATTCGAGGATGGAAATGGCCGCATTGCGCGGGCCATCGCGGATATGTGTCTTGCCCGGTCCGAAAAAAGCTCGCAACGGTTCTACAGCATGTCGGCACAGATTCGGCGGGAGCGTCCTGCCTACTACAGCGGCCTTGAGCAGGCGCAGAAAGGAACAATGGACGTTACAGAAAGGTTAGATTGGTTCCTAGAGTGTCTTGGCAAGGCTATCGATGGGGCGCAAATCGCGCTAGCTGGAGTTCTGGCCAGAGCGAGATTCTGGGAGTCCGTTGTAGCGGTGGCATTGAACGACCGGCAGAGACTCGTGCTTCATCGCCTCATCGACGATTTTGAAGGCAAGCTGACAACGTCGAAGTGGGCGAAACTTGCCAAGTGTTCTCAGGACACGGCCATGCGCGACATTCTGGCGCTGGTCGAGAGGGGAGTTCTTGTTCGTGGTCCAGAAGGGGGAAGAAGCACAAGTTATTCGCTTGCGCTTCTTCCCCGGCCTTCCATTGACCGGTTGACCGATGAACCTGCCGGAAGCCGATAGAATCCCGCCCGCTAAGCCGCATCGGGTTGGTAAACTCGCACCTCTGCCTCAATGGTTGTGGCCAGGGCGAGTTTGGCTTTGGTGAGGTCGTGCATCTGTTGAAGATTGAGCCAGAACTCCGGGCTGTTATCGAAGAAGCGGGCCAGGCGCAGAGCGGTGTCGGGGGTGATGGCGCGCTTGCCGCGAACGATCTCTCCGATCCGCGTCGACGGCACGCGAATGCTCATGGCGAGCCGGTGCCGGCTCAGCCCCAGCGGCTTTAGAAACTCCTCCGCCAGCATCTCTCCGGGTGACGTGGTCACGTATTGGTAGTTCCATCCTTGGGCGGGACGCACCAGGGGCACGCTGTTCCTACCCTTTCCGTTCGCCGTGGTAGTCGACGATTTCAACGTCATACGCTCCATCCTCCCGATGAACAGGGCCGGTTGAGGGTTCGGGGTTTCCCACCCTGGCCGCAAAAACAAAGATGCGGTGCCAGAGGGCGCCCAGGTGGGGCACCAGCATTCGGGCGGTATTCTCAACGATCATTCCTGGCCATAACGCGCCGCAGCGAGTTGAGGTACTTCTAACCTACAGGGCGCAGGCGAATCTGACCATTGATAGCACGGGCCCGAGCCCTGAAGAAAGTCCAAGGCGGGGTGGTGTATGTTTGTATGCGGCAGAAAACTTGAAGGTTGAAGGGGGATCAAGTGCAGGGATTGAATCGTAGAAGCTTTTTGAAGGCGGCATCGGCGGCATCGGCGGGAACCTGGCTGGCAGGGAAAGTACACGCTCTCGAAGCGGTGCAGGAAGCGGCGGCGGCGCCGATTGCGGCCAATGACCACATCCAGATTGCGCTGATCGGAGCGGGCGGGCAGGGGCAGGGAGACACCAAGTTTGCCGTGCAGGTTCCAGGCGTGAAGCTGGTGGCCGTGGCCGACTGCTACAACGGCCGTCTGGACCACAGCAAGGAACTGTGGGGCAACGACATCTTTACCACGCGCGACTACAAGGAGATTCTGGCGCGCAAGGACATTGACGCGGTGATTATCGGCACGCCCGACCACTGGCACAAGCAGGCGTCTATCGACTCGATGCGGGCCGGCAAGGACGTGTATTGCGAGAAGCCGATGATTCATCTTTACTCCGACGGGCCGGAAATGATCGAGGCGGCTCGATCGACGGGCAGGATCCTGCAGATTGGCAGCCAGCGGGTGAGCTCGATGATCTATGCCAAGGCCAAAGAGCTGCTTGAAGCCGGGGCCATTGGAAAGCTCAACATGGTCACCGCGCGCTGGGACCGCAATTCGGCCATGGGCGCGTGGAGTTATACGGTTCCTCCGGACGCGTCGCCGGAGACCTGCGACTGGCCGCGTTTTCTTGGCACCGCGCCCAAGATTCCCTGGGATGCCGAGCAGTTTTTCCAGTGGCGCAAGTGGAAGGCCTACAGCAGCGGCGTCGCCGGCGACCTGTTTGTGCACCTGTTCAGCGGAACGCACTTCATTACCGGGTCGCACGGACCGACGCGGGGAATGGCCACCGGCGGCCTGCGCTTCTGGAAAGACGGCCGCAACGTGCCCGACGTGATGCTGGGAATGTTCGACTACCGCGAGGACTTCAACCTGAGCCTGCGCGTGAACTTTGTGGACGGCGGCGAAGAGAGCGAAGGGCTTATCTTCACGGGGTCTGAAGGAACGATGGAGATTGCCGGGAATTCAGTGAGCGTGAACCGCGTGCCGCGGGAGACGGAGCCGGGCTACACCATCGGCACCTTCACTGAGGCGATGCAGAAGCAGTATCTTGAGGAGTACGCGAAGAAGTATCCGCGCACGCATCCTGAGGGCTCGCCAAGGGATGGATTCGAGCGGTACGAAGCGCCGGCCGGGTACGTCGACAGCTACGACCACTTCAAGAACTTCTTTGCCTCAGTCCGCTCGCGCAAGCCGGTGGTGGAAGATGCGGTCTTCGGCTACCGGGCCGCGGGCGCGGCGCTGCTGAGCAACCTGAGCATGGAGCGCGGAGCGGTGGTGAAGTGGGATCCGGACGCAATGAAGCTGCTGTAAGGCTGGAGCTGCGGCTACCGGCTAATGGCGCAGGCAACAGGATGGGCTCCGCTGGAGCCCATCATGCCGGCATGGGAAAGTAAGCCTGGATGGCGCGCTTCAGCGAGACTTGATCCACGTGCGGCTTCTTGTTCTCGTAGCGGGCAGCCCAGCAGACCTGGTTGACAATGTCCCGCGGATGGCAGGGACGCAGTTCCTGGCCCAGCGCGTTGCGGATGAATTTGATCAGGTCCCCGGGAATGCCATCGTCGAAAGACACGCGCTTGTCGCGGGCCACGCGGCGGAAGATCTCAGTGAACTCCTCGTCGGTGATTGCGCCGATCTTGATCTTGGTTTGAATACGCCGCAGGAAGGCGGGATCGACCAGGTCGGCCGGATCGGTATTGGAACAGAAGACGACCAGCATTTCGAAGGGGATCTCAACCTTCTTTCCACCCGCCAGGGTGAGAAAGTCGATTCTCCGGTCCAGGGGAACGATCCAGCGATTGAGCAGTTCCTCGGGGCGGATGCGCTGCCGCCCGAAGTCATCGATGACCAGAACGCCGTTATTGGCCTTCATCTGCATCGGGGCGACATAGTAATTTGATGCCGGGTTGTGTTGCATGTCGAGCATTTCGACGGTGAGCTCGCCGCCCACCAGTACCGCTGGGCGATGACAGAGCACCCAGCGCTCGTCATGAATGGTCGAGGTCTTCGGATCCTCGGCCTGCTTGTGGATGGAGGGATCGTAGACGGTGATGATCTGGCCGTCCACTTCAACCGCGTAGGGGATCCATACCGTATCCGCAGACATCACCCGCGAAAGAACCTCGGCCATGGTCGTCTTTCCGCCGCCGGCGGGGCCGTAAAGGAAAATGGCGCTGCCGGAGTTGAGGGCGGTGCCGAACTGGCGCAGTATCTCGTGATCGATGACCAGGTGGTTGAAGGCGCGCGACACATCTGCCGCGTGGACTTCGACCTTCTGCACGCTCTGTTTCCTGACTTGCTCTACGTATTTTTCAAAGGTGACCGGCGCGCAACCTGCGTATTGGCTCTGTTGCAGCAACTCGGCGGCACGCGACCTGCCCTGTGCGGTGATGGCGATCTGGGGAATGTTGCTGCTCATTCCGGTGAGCTGGCAAAGCGCCTGCGAACGAAGCCGGCTAAACAACTCGTCGGTCAGCTCGAAGCTGAGATGGACTTTCTCTGAAAGTTCAAGGATCGAGAGGGAACCGCACAGGTAGAGGACTTTGAGAACCAGGTCCTCCAGGATTCCCTGTCGCACGTCGATTTCCGCCAGGCTGCGGGGTTTGTATTCCGGTCCGGAATTGTCTTGATCGGCTGCAAAATCGCCGTCAAAATTCTGCATCGATAGCAATGTCGCCATCTCGTTCTCCTCAAAACTTTAGGATCAGTCTCAACTGTAATGGGAGCTCACGGAGTTGAACCTCCCTCTTTGGTCTTTCTCTAAGTGCCTCTTTAGTATCAGGTTGTGACTGATACGGAGGTTTTCCGTAAGGTTACCACAGTTCCAGGTCAGCGGTACGAAGGGAAGGCCCGCCAGAACACGAATGGGCACCGGGTGAGCCGCCTGCAACTTGAAGCAATACCGTGGTTTCGCTGAGCCTAGAGCCTGTTATTAA
>PLSH01000247.1 GCA_003165095.1 Acidobacteriaceae bacterium | reverse complement strand
CACGATCTCCACGCCGGCTTCGTGCAGGTTGTTGATGGCCTGCAGCTTCACATCGAACAGGTTGCCCACCTTGCGGTGCGAGTTGGCGGCGGTGCCGATGCCGTCGAACTGCAGGTAGACGTAACGCAAGCCGGCTTCGGCCGCGGCACGGCAAAGCTCCTTGCTCTTGGCGAACTCAATCCCATTCGACGCCGCCTGCACGCTGTTGTAGCCCACCTTGCGGCTGTAGGCCACGGCGTCAAGGAAGTAAGGAGAAAGGGTCGGCTCGCCGCCCGAGAACTGCACGCTCATCTGCCGCTTCGGCTTNNCGTCCCACGTCAGCTCGTGGACGAAACCCACCTGGTTGGCGTCCATGAAGCACGGATCGCACATCATGTTGCAGCGGTTGGTCAGGTCGATGGTCAGCACCGAGCCCCGCCCATGAGTGACCGTCGAGGTACCGTGGTTGTGCAGCTTTTCGTCGTTGTGCGCTCGCATGTCGCGGCCCGGGAAACTCTCTTCCAGGTGCTTGAAGAATGCGGTGTCGATCGACATCACGTCTTCAAAGTGCCCATGCTTCGGGCAGTCCTTCACCATCAGGATCTGTCCGTCGCGCTCGATAATCTGCGCCTTGATCTCGCCAACCTTCTCATTCAGCAGGACTTCGTGGGGCAGCTTGCCATCCAGAATCTGCCGGCGAATCTCCGGTACGCACTTCGGACACAGCGAGTCAGTGGTTCGCGGCCAGCCCAGCGGCGGTTTCTCCTTCTGCCAACTCTTCTGCAGCGGCTTGTCGCTCCACTTGGGCGTGAATGACGCGTTGGGGCTGATGCGGTTCAGCCGCTCGAAGACCACCCACGCACCTTGAGCCGCGTAGACGGCGGCTTTCTCGGCGTACTTAATAGCTTTTGACATTGTTGCGGTCTCCTTGAAGATGGAGTGGCCGGCGGAGGTCGTTCGCCCGGCTCAGCCTCGGGCTCGGGAACAGAATCCAAAGGCTGAAAACTCACAGTTAGGGTAACCGGGGGCCCTGGTCAACCCAATCACGGTGCAGCAAGCGGCAGAATCCGCCACTGAATGGCAATTTGATCGGGGCGAATGGATGATCCGGAAAGCCACGGATCTCTTGCGCCGTCATTCGGATGCGTCAGTTTACCGTCATTGAGAAGGTCGTCGAGTGTTGCAGCGATCCCGACGTGGCAGTCACGGTCACCGTCGACGTGACGGGCTGAATTGGAGCCGCACCGCCGCCGGAAACTCCGCCGCCGCATCCATTGAGAAGCCCGAGCGCGAGGACGCTCGGAATCACCAGCAGGAGCAACTGCAAACGCCGCTTCTTCCAGCCGAAGAAGCCAAACGCAATCGCCAGCGCCGCGCCCGGAAGCAGCCCCCGTGCGTCGCGCTCGAGTGCCGCGATCACAGACGACGTCGCAACCGTAACTGTGGTTGAAGCCACTCCGCCCGACGGCGTCACGCTTCCCGGAGAGAAGCTGCACGATGCCCCGGAAGGCAGCCCCGAGCAACTGAACAAAACCGCCGCGCTGAATCCATTCTCCGGCGTCACGGAGACGGCGGTCGAGCCGCTCTGCCCGCCAGTCACGGTAAATGACGATGGAGAAGCCGCTACGGCGAAATCCGGAGTGGGCAGATCGATGGTGTAAGTGGCTGAAGCAACCTGGCTATCGCCGTAGCCGGATGCCGCCGCGATGGCCTGGATCGTCTCGGTGCTTACAACCGAAATTGCGCCACTGTACGGGGTGGAACTGGTGGTAGGCGTTGTCTTGCCGTCGGTAGTGTAGTAGATGGCAGCTCCGGATGTCGCATCGGCGAGCGTCACGGATTGAATCGCTGAGTACGTTCCATGCGCCAGGCTGAATGTCGGAGTGGCTGCCTGAAAGCTGACCATAATATATGCAGCCGATGCCACCGCGCTGTTGTCGTAGTTTTTGAGCATCGCAACCGCCTGCAGCGTTGTGGTTGCGGTGAGAGTGAGGGGGCCGCTGTACACGGTCGAATTTGCGGTCGGGATCTCTCCGTTGGTGGTGTAGTAGATGGTCGCGCCTGCCGTCGTGTCGGAGAGCTTCACCGTCTGCGGCGGAGTGTAATTCCCCGACGCCAGGCTCAAGACCGGTGTGGCTACCTGGGGAAGATTGATGGTGTAGACCGCGGTCTCAACATTGCTGGTGAGCTCTCCGATCTCGGTCGCAATCGCCTCGATAGTGGTGGTCGATGAGAAAGCGATTGGGCCGCCGTAGACCGGTGAGCTCGACGTCGGCGCATCTCCGTTAATGGTGTAGCGAATGATCGCCCCGCCGGTGGCTTCGCTGATGGCAACCGTTTGCGGCGTCGTGTACGTCCCTGCGGGCACGCTGAAGGTGGGCGTCGCAATTTGCGGCGGCAGTGTGTAGACCGCGGTCGTCACCGCGCTGGTGAGGCAACCGCTGGCAGCCGCAATTGCCTGCAACGTTGTTGTGGACGAAATTCCGATCGGGCCGCTATATACGGCAGAGCTTGTGGTTGGCGCAGTTCCGTCGGTGGTGTAGTAGATGGTCGACCCGTTTGTCGTATCGCTGATCGTCACCGACAGCACTACGCTATAGCTTCCTGCGGGCAGGCTGAAAGTGGGCGTTGCGGTGGTTGGCAACGGGCCGTTCGACGGCTGATATTCCCACAGATCGTTGGCTTCCACCCCGTCGCCCGGAATTCCGGCGCCGAAATAGAAGCCTCCGAATAGCCAGAAATTGCCGTTGCCATCGGTCCAGCCGTTTGCGGCATATCGGCTTCCCGGATCGTCTCCCGCAGCAGGCACTCCGAGCGTGCCGTACACACCGTCCGGCCCGAATCCGGTTGGACTTGGCGTGCTGCCTCCCATCCACGACCATTTGTTTGCGGTCGGATTGAACTCCCAAAGGTCGTTCAGAATTGGAGCAATATTGTTGCCGTTATATCCCGTTTCCACTCCTCCGAAGAGCCAGAAATTGCCGCTCAAGTCGGTCCAGTTTGTAGCCGCCCATCGGCTCGCGGGGATATTCCCCGCCGCGGGTGTGCCCAATGTCCCGTAAACTCCGGGCTGGTCGCCGCCGGGCAGTCCGATGGTGCTGCTTCCGCCCATCCAGGCCCATTCATTGGTCGAGGGGTTGAATTCCCAAAGGTCGTTGTGATCGCCCCAATTGCCCTGAATATCCCGCCCCTGGCCACCGAACAGCCAGAGATTGCCGCTGCTGTCGGTCCAGCCGTTTGCGCCCAGCCGGCAGGAGGGGATGTTGCCCTGAGCAGGCGTTTCCAGCGTTCCCCACACTCCCGACGGGACCTCGTAGGGGCAGGTCGTGGTGATTCCGCCCATCCAGGTCCATTCACTGTTGGTTGGGTTGAACTCCCAAAAGTCGTTGAAATCTGCTTCATTGCCGTTGGCATCCACGCCAACGCCCCCGAACAGCCACAGATGCCCGTTTTTGCCGGCCCACATCGTGGAGCCTCCACGGCCGCCGGGAACGTTTCCCGCGGCCGCCGTTCCCAATGTGCCGTATATCCCAGGCTGGCCATCGGTGGTGCCCACGGTGTCGCTTCCGCTGACCCAGGTCCATTCGTTCGTGGAAGGGTTGAACTCCCATAGGTCATTCAGATTTCCACCGCTGCCATTTGCGTCAAAACCGCCGCCACCCAAAAGCCACACATGGCCGCTGCTGTCGGTGGTAACGATGGCGCCCGATCGGCCTCCAGGTATGTTCCCGGCAGAGGGCGTTCCCTGCGTCCCATAGACCCCCGGCTGCCCCCAATCTCCGTTGGAGACGCCGATCATCATGCTGCTTCCGCCCATCCAGGCCCATTCGTTGGTTGAGGTTTGGTACTCCCAAAGGTCGTTCAGCCAGCCGTTGTTTCCGTTGGCATCGTAGCCGTTTCCTCCAAACAACCAGAGATTCCCGCTCTTGTCGGTCCAGCTTGCGGCCTGGTAGCGCTTTCCAGGAATGTTTGCGGGGGCAGCCGTTCCCAATGTTCCGTAAACCGCGGGCACGCTGCGAGTACTGCTTCCGCCCATCCAGGTCCACTCGTTTGGCGCGGTTGTCTGCGCCACGGCAGACGAGGAAACGCCTGCAACGGCAAGCAGGCACCCAAACAGCGAACCTGACAACATACTTCGCTTCCCAACCTGCATGGGAATTTCCTCTGAGCGGTCAATGGGCTTGCCGCGCACTCAGGAGAAAGAAGATCCGCCCGGCGGTTCTTCAAGAGAGCGCTGTGTCATCGAATTGTACGTGAAATTATCGGTTTTGAGCCGGAAACTTGATTCCCGGCCAAGAGCCAACAGAGGCTCAGCCCGGATCCCGAGCGTTTCACGCGGTCGTGCGAAGGGGTCAGTTCACAGTTAACAGGAATGGAGCCGTGTGCTTCAGCGAGCCGGAGGTAGCGGTTACGGTGATCGTCGACGTGGTGGTTTGAGTGAAGGTAATCAGGGATGCACTGCATCCGTTCAGCAGGCTCAACCCTGCGGCGCTCACTGCCAGCAACAGCAACATCTGCAAGCGTCGCCGCTTCTTCCAACCGAAGCAGCAAAGCGCAACCGCCAGAACCGAACTTGGAATCAGTGGCCGGCCACTGCGATGGAGGCGAGCGGTCGTCTCGGAGGTGGTTACAGTCAAAGTCGTTTGTGTAATGTACTGAGTCGTCGGCGCGGTCTGCAGGGCGAAGCTGCAAGCAGCGCCTTCAGGCAACCCTGAGCAAGCGAACGAGACATTGGAACCAAACCCATTCTCACCCTGCACCGTAACTGTGGTTGTGCCGCTCTTTCCGGATTGGACCGCGACGGATGCAGGATTGATGGTCAGGGTGAAGTCCGGTGGGATAGTGTAAGTCGCGATTGCTACGGCGCTGGCCAGATAGCCGCTGGCCGTCGCAATCGCCTTGATCGTTTCTGTCGATGAGACCCCGATCGGGCCGGTATAGGCGGTTGAACTTGTGGTCGGCGTAGTTCCATCCGTGGTGTAGTAGATGGCCGCTTCTGGAGTCGCGCTGGTGATGGTGACTGACTGGGCTGACGCGTAGGTGCCCGCTTCGGGCGAGAAAACGGGCGTCGCGGCTGGCGAATCAGTGACCGTGCTGGGCAGTTGATATTCCCAAAGATCGTTGGGAAACCCAATCACACCGTTGACGTCCACGGCGTTGCCGCCGAAGAGCCAGAGATTGCCGCTGTTGTCGACCCAGCCGACGGCCCCATCGCGCTCTCCCGGTATATTTCCGGCTGCGGGAACACCCAGGTTGCCGTATACACCCGCTCCCGACTGTGCGATTGCTTCCCCATCCATCCACGTCCACTCACCGGTGGATGGATTGAACTCCCAAAGGTCGTTCAGGTCGGTATAGGCTCCATTGCCATTGAATCCCAGCCCTCCAAAGAGCCAAAAGTGGCCTTCCGTGTCCGTCCAACTCACGGCGGATTGGCGTCCTCCCGGAATGTTCCCCGCGGCAGGCGTACCTCGGGTGCCGTAAACGCCGGCTCGGCCGCAGTTCTGTTTCTCGCTGTTGGGCCCGCAGAGCATGGTCGGGTTCCCGCCCATCCAGGCCCACTCGTTCGACGACGTGTTGAACTCCCACAGCTCGTTCAGGTAGCCCTGATTCTGATCGGCGTCGAATCCCCCGCCGCCAAACAACCACAGGTTGCCGTTCTCATCGGTCCAAGTTGCCGACTCCCAACGCGTTCCCGGAATGTTCCCGGCGCCCGGAGTGCCCAGCGCACCGTAAACGCTGGGCTGGATCCACGGGTTGCTGAAGGTGCTGCTGCCGTCCATCCACGCCCATTCGCCTGTCGAGGGATAAAACTCCCAAAGATCGTTGGGCATACCATTCAAACCGTTGGCGTCGTTGCCCCATCCCCCAAAAACCCACCCGTTCCCCCTCTGGTCGCTCCAACTCGATGCCAGGAAAAGGCCTCCGGGGTGATTGGCGGCAGAGGGCGTTCCCAGCGTTCCATACACTCCGGCTGGGCCCGTGTTGTCTCCGGGCAGCGTGTTGCTCCCACCCATCCAAGCCCATTGGTTGATCGACGGGTCGAAGACCCACATGTCGTTGAGAATGCCCCACTGTCCGATGAAGTCGAAGCCTGATCCGCCAAAGAGCCACAACTTCCCGTTCGAATCAGTCCAACTCGCGGCGCTGTCGCGGCCGCCTGGAGTATTTCCCGCCGCGGCTTTCCCCAATGTGCCGTAGACCCCGGACTGGCCGCATCCATTGACGCCGCAGCTCTCAGTGCTGCTGCCGGCCATCCATGCCCACTCGCTGGTCGCGGGATCGTATACCCACAGATCGTTCAGATAGGTCAGATACGTGGTTAGGAACGTGCCGCCAAAGAGCCACAGCCGGCCATTTTTGTCAGTCCAGCTCACGGCGTAAGTGCGGCCACTGGGAATGTTCCCGGCCGCAGGCGTTTCCAGCGTTCCGTACACTCCGGGCTGATAGTCGAGGGGCCCACCCGCGTTGTTTCCCCCCATCCATGTCCATTCATTTGATGGAGTTGTTTGCGCCCCGGCAGGCAGGGAAATCCCGGCAAGTGCAAGCAGGCATCCCAGCAACGACCCTGTCAGCAAATGTCTTTTCCTTACATGCATCGGAACGTCCCCTGAACGCCGGCCCCAGCGAATTGTACTGCGGGTCTGGCGGCTTCAAATGTGACACACCATCCCGCCCTTACTAAAATGCGTGCTGGCGCACAGCCGGCTCCGCTACTGCCCGTTATTCTCGGTCTTCGCCACCTGGTTGATGATGCGCTGCACCAGCACTACGCGCACGTGGAAATGGCTGGCGATGTCGGGCAGGAACTCGGTAATGAAGTTGTCGACCGGCGCGGTAGCCAGCCCGGTCGCGTAGCGCTCCGCGCTCGCCCGGAGGTTTGTCTGTTGTCCGGGCACGTAGAAATTCCCGATCTCGTCGTCGATCGCAAAACCCACCAGGTCGGCATAATTCAACATCCCCTTGCCGTTGTCGCCCTGGGTCCACGCAATCTGGTCGATGCAGTGGAAGATCCGCCGCGCGATGCCGGCCGTGGGCATGCGATGGTAGTGCGGATCCTGGTGAACGATGGAAGGGATCAGGAAGGTGCCGAAAAACTCGCCGGTCATGTCCTGCGTAAAGCTGACGCCGGAGTAGCGGCCCCAGCCGGTCATTCCCGGCCCGTAGGGCGAGTGAGAATTGGCGGCCACGGAGATGCCGGCCGCGCCCAGGATGGTCATCAGGTTGAAGGGGTCGATCAGGTTGCGCCCGGCCAGGTGGGCCTTTTCAAGAGGCGTCAGCGGCTTCACTTCCGGCCCATTCAGAAAACGCGCATACCAGTTGATGATGGGAAGATGCGGCACGCACAGCACCGACTCCACCACCGCGGGATTGCCGGCTGTTCCCGACGTGCCCGATGCGGAAACCGCGGCGGCTCTCGTTGCCGCCGTAGCCGCCATGCTCGCACCGGCGTTTTTCACGTCGCAGGGGTTTGCGGGCGCCGGTGTGCCCGCAGCCGGTTTTGCAGTGGCCGGCTTGGAGTCAGTCGTATTCTGCGGTTGCGGCGCATCGGGCAGCGCGGCTTCCACGCGTTCCGGTTCCCCTGCCCAGCCCCGGCCACCCAGCGACAACAGCATCGCGGGCAACAGCGCCAGGACCATCAGCCGCGTCCATCTCCGGCTGCGCCCGCGCCCTTTGCTGCCTAGTGTTTGTCTTGCCAAGAATCGGCCTCTCGCTTGCTGGAGGTATGTTCGCACACTCTGTCTCAAGACATGACCCGCTGCGGCCGGACGGTCGGACTCTATTCTCGGCGCCGAGGACCTTTTGTCAACTGCTGCCCTTCATTTCTGACGCGGATTTTCCTGAAAAGGCACTTTTTGCCGCGGAATCTATTCCCTTGCAGTCTTTATAGGATGACGCGCGAGCCGGTTCCGGCGCATAGTGACGTTTGCGGCACCCCTGCCCGTTCCGCCATTGACGCACCGCAAAGTGTCCAGCAGACTGAGGACAGCCGCAGCCCTCAGGTTGCCGGCGAAAGTGTGTGAACTATGAGCAGCTATCCCCCTCCACCACCGCCTCCGGGCCCGGGCCCCAGTGTCGGCCAGCGCATTGAAGAGGCCATCGAGTTAATCGAGATGGAACTGCGCCACGCCGCCGCCTACGTGAACGACGCCGTGATCCCGCAGGTACGCCGCGAGTCGATCTCCGCCATGCGCACCGTGGCCGACAGGCTGCGCAATCTCGCCGATCGCATGGATCGCCAGCCCGGCACTCCACCCCCAGGCGATAAGGACCCGCATCCTTGATGGCCGTGCCCCCCCCATCGCGAGCTGGCTGCCGACGGGCCCAACTGGCCTGCCTGGCCGGGCTGGCCTTTGCGCTGCTCGGCGTGACCGGATGCGTGCATCGCAATCAAGCCCAGGCGACGCCGCCGCAGGCGCTGCCGCCACAGCGGGTTTACACACCGCCCACGGCCAACGGCTCCGAAACCCAAAACACACCGCCGGTGGCGCGCATTCCCTTCAACCCTGCGCCGCCCGGAGGCGTCAACGCCGCCGACCTTGACTATGTAGCCACGCACAAACCGATCTTGACGCAAGTGGGCTACGCCACCTGGTATACCGCGCCTTACAAGGGACGCAAATCAGCCAACGGACAGGTCTTCGACGACCGCGCCATGACCGCCGCGCATCGCACCCTGCCGATGGGCTCGCTGATCGTGGTCACCAATCTCGAAACCGGCCAGTCCGGCGCCATGCGCATCACCGACCGCGGCCCGTTTGTCGAAGACAGGGTTCTCGACCTGACCATTGCCTCAGCCAAGGCCACCGGCGTTTACCGCGCGGGCATGGCGCGTGTCCGCATTGACGTCTACCAGACCCCAAAATCAATCAATTCAGGCGGACGCTGGTGCGTGCAGATCGGCGCATTCCACAGTGAGCGCGCCGCCAACAAGCTCAAGAAGCAGCTGTTGCGCAAATACGCTGACTCCAACGTGATCGAGTTCCCGGGAGAGAAAAGCTACTGGGTCCGCATCCGTCCGCAGGGCGACAACCGGCAGATGGCCGAGTACATCGCGAACCATCTGAGGCCCAGCGAAGGCGAAGCGTACCTGACGCGGCTGGACTGACGCACCGGCGAGCTGCAGTCCCTACCGCAGCAGCGCCGAGGCCGCCCACAGAACCGGAGCCTGTCCGTGGAAGTCGCCTGTCCGCCGCCCGCGCTCCAGGTAATATTCCCGGTCGTCCTTCTTGCTGGTGCCTTCGCAGACCTGGGTCACGTCGTCGTTCTGGTCGATGTACCCGGTCACCGCGATCCACGCCTTCCGCGCAGCCGGCCCATACGTGTTCGAATCGAGCCAGCCGTTCTTCACGCCGGTAATCAGGGCAAACGTAAACATGGCCGAGCCGGAGCTCTCCGGCCACGCTGCGTCATCGTCAATGAGCTGGCGCCACGTGCCGTCCTTGCTCTGGTACTGGAGCAGCGCGGCCATCATCAGCTTGTAGCCCTTCATGATGCGCGCCCGCTGCGGATGATCGGCGGGCAAATCACGCAGCATCTCCGCCATCCCCGCCGCAACCCATCCGTCGCCGCGGCCCCAGAAAAACGGCACATCCGGCGCGTGGTAGAAGAGGCCATTCGGCTGCTGCAGCTTGTCGAGATAAGAAGCCATCTCGTTCGCGTCCCGGTCGAGATACATCTTGTCGCCGGTGGCGCGATACGCTTCCAACTGCAGAATCGTCAACATATACATGTCGTCGATCCAGTAGCGCGTCTCGTGCGACAGGCCGTCGGGCTGCGGATCGACCCACTGCCGGTCGGCAAACGACTTCCCGTAGTCGAGATACTTCTGGTCCTTGGTTTCCATCCCGATCTGCAGCGGAACAATGCCGAAGATGGAGTCATCCACGTGGTCGCGCTTGGGAATCTTGTCGGCCTCGGCGCCGCCCGGCATCAGCGGATCGAATTTTTTGATCAGCCGGTCGCGCAGGTCGTTGTCGCCCGTCAATTGAGCGAAGGTCAGCGCTCCGTACCAAGTACCGACCTCACCGTAAAAAATGGTCCCCTTGCCCTGGTGCGGGCTGGTGATGAAGTGCTCGGCCAGCCGCTTGCCCACCTCTTGAGGAGAATCCCCCGCCGGCCAGTTGCTGAAGAAGTTCTGCTGCGCCGCCGCGGGAGCGGCTGCCGCGGGCAATAGCAATCCAAAAGCTGCAACCTTTAGAAAAACATTCATGCGCATTTCCTCTTGCGGCGATCGTCGATCCTGCTCATTTTGCCTGCAGTCGATGATACTGCCTGGCGGCAAAGGCAACGGGGCGGAAGCGATTGCGTCCGCTAAGCTAATGTTGCGAGTTCACGAAGCGCGGATCGATGGCGTTATGCATGGCGGCGTTGAAACCGGCCCATGTGCACGACAGGTCTGCGCCGCTGCATCCGGGCACAAACACCGGCTCCCGCGCCGGAGGATTGGCGGCGCTGAGCGTCTGCGCCTGGCGCATCTGCTCCAGGGTCTGGGCGGTGTACTCGATCCGCACAAACAGCTTGCCATCCTTGCGGGTGCGCCATAGTTCAAACGCCAATGCGCCGCCCGGAGGCGTATCGTCAACCCGGCCATCGACAATCCAGTCGATGCCAAGAGCGGCGGAGATTGTGGCGATGTTGGTGTCGTGCCCCACCAGGATCAGTATCCGGTCGCCGGGCTTGCTCACCGCTCCTGCAACGGGTTTGCCCGTAACCCGCTGTTCCATGCTCTTTTCAATGCGATCCAGAAGATAGGACGCGTACATGCGCGCCACGGCGGGCGTGCGCACCGCATAATCCCAGCCCGCAATGTTCAGTTGCATCAGGCTGCGCACCCTGGCGCCGTCCACGCATCCCCAGCCGGTATTCGCGTCGCTCATGCCCTCGGAGTATTCGAGCAGCAGATTCTCAGCCATGGTCGAAGCGGTACTGAGCGGGCCGCTCAACGTAGCCGGACGGCCGCCGGAGCCGGGAGAAAGGCCGGCCGGAATGTAGAAGATCGATGTGCGCTTTGGATTCGTGGTCTGGACATTGCCGCAACCGGCCAGCACGTCATCGAGCGCGGTCAACTGCGGCCGGAAAGCCGCCGTCAGGTTGTTGGCGTCGCCGCCGATGCGGCCGGAGATGGCCGCGGCCGCCAGCGCGTAATCCGGAGGCCCAACGCCGGCATCGAGTGAGCGGAAGAGCGGATCCACGACGCCGTCGGGCTGCGACTGCACCGGGACCGCGCACCCGGGAAGCATTCCCTCACTGAGCGCTTTGCCGGTTTCGCGTGTGCGCTCGTCGGTATCGGCAACGATGGTTACATGCGCGGCATCTGTGCAGCCGCTTGTGGAGAGCAAGCCTTTCCCCGAATACAGAGTTCGATCCCACACGCCGAACTGCTTCATCAGTTGATAGCCGTGCGCGGTGAGATAACCCGGCGGCACACTCCACTGCGGCCACGGCGCCGCCGAATATTTGTCCAGTTGGCCGGTCGTGCCAATCGGCGAGCGAACACCGTGCCGGCTCAGCAGCACGACAAATTGCAAATCGGCGTCTTTACCGGCAGGAAGCCCGTTTTTGCTCTGCGCCGAAAGCGCCATCGAAAATGGCAGGAAAACGAGACAGAGAAGCAGAAAAAGCCGCAGCGCGGCGCGGGTGGTCATCGACGCTTCCTCATCTACGAGTGTATCCGCAAGGATCGGAAACCGAGCCGCTCGCCGGGAAACAGAATCTGCTCGCGCCGCCTTCGCGCAGCCCATTCATTGAGTTGCGCCGGCTCGCGTATATTGGTTGAGACCGAAATTAAAGCACGCCCGGCATCGATAGGGAATCGGAATCCGAAAGTTGACTGGAAATGCACGTGACCGAAAAGGCAAATCATTCCCATCGAGGTGTCGCCTCCAGCGAGACCGCTCGCGAAATCAACCGCGACATTTTGCTGCACGCCATTCATCTCAATCAGCCTGTCAGCCGCGCGGATCTGGCGCGGCTCACCGGCTTGCAACCCAGCACCGTCTCCGTCATCACCAGCCAGCTTATTGAAGAGGGCTGGGTGTTGCCGGGCACCCTGGGCCGCCTGCCGCGCGGCCGCCGCCCTACCTTCGTCACTCTGAACGACAAGCATGTCACGCTGGCCATCGACCTAAGGCCGGACAACGCAAACCTCGCCGTCGTCGATATCAACGGCAAGATCCTGCGCCGGGATACGATCGCCTATTCCGCTCCGGGCGGATCAAAGGCCGGCATGAAAAAAAACATCCTCAAAATTGCCAAGGCGGCGCGAACCCTGCGCGCAGCCTGCGGCGATCGCATCTTCCAGGGCGTGGGCGTGAGCGTCTCCGGGCGCGTGGACCAGAAGACCCACCGCGTGCTCTTCTCGCCCAACGTGCCCTGGAGCAAGATCGACCTCCACGCCGACCTGCAGCGGGTTCTTGAGACTCCCATTGAAATGGAGAACGCCGCCAACGCCTGCCTCTCTGCCGAGCGCTGGTTCGGAAACTTCGGCAATACCTCCAACATGATCGTCGTCTCGGTATCGGAAGGCATCGGCGCGGGATTGCTGGTAGACGGCCGCCTGGTGCGCGGCAGGGATGACATGGCGGGCGAGTTTGGCCACATGCCGCTGGAGGAATCCGGCCCGGTTTGCGGCTGCGGAAACACCGGATGCTGGGAGATATTCGCTTCCAACCGCGCTGGCCTTCGCTACTACCGCGAACTGGAGCCCCAAAGCAGCCTCGCTTCGTTTCAGGAACTGCTCGATCTGGCTAAAGCGGGTGACCTCAAGGCGCTGCGCTCCATCGACAGGATGATGGACTATCTGGCCCGCGGGCTCACCATGCTGGTTGCCGGCCTGGCCCCCGAGGTCATCATCGTGGTGGGAGATTGCACCGCTCTGTGGGCGCGCATTCGACCCATCATTGAGAGCCGGTTGATCGCCAAATCCATCACCCAACGCACCCCGCGCGTGGTGGCCGCAATGGATGGCGATGCGGCGCGGTTGCGCGGTGCGGCCGCTCTTGTTCTGCATCGAGTGCTTTTCACGCAAACCGGCTTCGAACAGCACAACCGCCGCGGAGCCGCGCATCCCGCCAGCAAGGCAGCAACCAAACCCTAGCCGGCGTGGCCTCGAAGCATCGGCGCCTGCGCTGCCGCGGTGAACCATCTGCGCTTGCGGCTGTGGGATCCAAACTAAGGAACTGCATGAAACTCCCGCATGCGGTTCTTTCAGGAAGCCTGCAAAATGCAGTCGATTGAGCGTACACCGAATCCGCCTGTATATAGAGTTGCCGGTAGGTTTGCAAAGCGTAGCCCTGTGGGTGTCTGATGTTAAGGAACCACAAACAGGCAATGCAGCCTGAATGGATAACCATGTGTGTCATGACTGCTTGTCCTGGCCGACGCTGGAAAGTTCGCAGTTGGAGGACATGAAATTGAATAGCCTGATTCTGTTTGTCTGCACGAATTCCCACGATCTGTTGACCCGCGATGAAGGTCAGGACCTGGTTGAATATGCGCTGATTATTACCTTGATCGCGCTGGCGGCGGTGGCCGGCATCGGGCATGTAGCCACGGCAGTCGACTCCGTGTTCAGTAAGATCAGCGACACGCTTGCGTAGTTTCCGGCAACGACCGTCGAGAAGACACGAGGTAGCCGTGCCTCCATCCTCGTTTCAACGAAAAGTGTTTTCCAGACCGGGAACTCTCAAAATTCTGCATCCTATTCCAGTCGACCTGGATTTCGGCAAGGCCAATTCTGCCAGGCATAGGATTGCCCAGTCTTAGTCTGTATGTTCCCGCTAAGACTATTATTTTTAGATTCGAGCACCACCAGCACCAGGGCTCGCGGCGTCCCGCGCAGGCCTTTTCCTTCCCGGCTCTGAAATCCCTGCTGGCGCAGTGAATCTGGTCCGCATTCCACCTCCCGAGCCGCAAAAGAACCTTTACGCCCGGGTTTCCCTTTTTGACAACCAGCTCTTCGGCGGCTGCACAGGATCCCCATTTCCGCGGCCCCGAATTCGCCCTTCGAATGGTCCATTTCCGGCAGGCAAATGGCCCGCCCTTGTCTCTGGTAACGTCGAACAAAAGGCGGATCGCCCGCGAGTCATTTCCCGGACCGAGAGCCGGTGAAGCCGGATGAAAGTCATCGCGCATGCGATTGACTTCTCCGCCCGAGGATGGCTCCAGAGACCCTGATTCCAGTGGCTTTACCGTCTTCTGCCCGTTCCCGTTTCGGGAGGTTTCAGCGGCATTCCGGGGGCCGCATTGACTCGCCGTATACCAACCTTGAGAACTGCAAAATGTACATAAATTTCCTATTGACAAGCGTGGTTAGACCTCTATATATATTTCGAAACCTGAAATTATTCCCCGGGGCGGGCTCGAAATGTGCCTCCCGGTGCGCGTAGTTTTACAGGCGTATGGTTTGCAGATCTATCGAGCCGGGCTTCCTTTGAGGATTGCCAGGTTAAGAATGGGCCGGAATATTCGAACGTCAACATTTGGAGGAACACAGTGAGCAAAAGCCATCCAGCTATACGCCGGTTTACCGCCGGTATGCAGGCTTGTTTTCTAACGTTGCTGCTTCTCGCGGCTTGCGCGCTCCACGCGCAAATCACCGGAACGGGCAACATCTCCGGTACCGTGACGGATGCAACCGGGGCCGTGATCCCGAACGCGACGGTCACCCTCATCGACCAGGCAACCGGGACAACGCGCACCATCCAGACCGACAGTGCCGGCGCCTTCCTGTTTCCCAATATCGAAATCTCCAAATACAACCTCAAGGTCACCGCGGCGACATTCGAGGGCTACGAGCAGACCGGCATCGTCCTCGAGATCGGCAGTAACATCGCCGTCAATCCAGTGATGAAGGTCGGCGCGCAGAGCCAGACGACTGAGGTCCATGCCGATGCACTCGCGCTGCAGACTGAGGACACCTCGTTCAAGCAGACCATCGATCAGGCGGACGTGCAGGAGATGCCGCTCAATGGCCGCCAGATGTCGGCCCTGATCACCCTTTCCGGCGGTTCCAGCGCGGCGCCCGGCGGCGACTTCACGGGCAGCAAATACTCCTACCAGACCATCGCGGTTTCAGTTGCCGGCGGCATGGGCAACACCACCGAGTGGAAACTGGACGGCGGCGACGACAACGAGTACATGGGCAACGGCAACCTGCCGTTCCCCTTCCCCGATGCCGTTGCTCAGTTCAGCGTGGAATCCACGGCCCTCGGCGCGCAGAGCGGCAGCACCCACTCCGGCGGTCTGGTCAATGTGGTCACCCGCTCTGGAACGAACCAGTACCATGGCTCGGGTTTTGAGTTCATCCGCAACAACTACATCGATGCCACCAACTTCTTTTCTGTCAAGCACGACACCCTGCACCAGAATCAGTTCGGCGGCACCTTCGGCGGCCCTGTCAAGCGGAACAAGATATTTGCCTTCGCCGGCTATCAGCGCCTGAGAGCCCTACAGTCTGGCAGCCCCATAGAGATGTATATCCCCACGGCGGCGAACCTCACCGGCGACTTTTCCGCCACCGATATAGCAGATCAACTCTACGACCCCCTAACGGGTAAAGCGCTACCCGGCAACAAGTATCCAACCCAGCCGACCTACAATGCGCAGGCTCTGGCCCTGGTAAAGTACCTGCCCACCATCGATCCGAAATTCGACACCCACAACCAGGGAGAAGTTACCTTTACCATCCCGTCGGAGGTATTCGACAACCAGTTTGTGGCCAGGGTTGATTACAACATCAACCAGAAGCACAACTTATACGCCCGGTACTTCATCGACGGCTATCAGGCCCCGTCGTTTTTCTTCAATGGCGGCGCCAACGGAGGAATCCTGGTCACATCTCAGGCTCCGGGCAATTATGAGCGGGTGCAGAACGCCACGGTCGGTGAGGCATGGACGGTCCGTTCCAACCTCGTCAACTCTTTCCACGCCTCGGGCGTGAAGCGTGTCGACTTGCGCGAGTCGGCCCCCGGCATCAACGGCAATACCCTCGGCATTGTTCAGTATGACGAGGTTCCCACGAACCTGGAACTCGAAGTTACCGGCGGAATATCCTCCTGGAACACCTACTGCGGTACATGCTCAAACGGGTTTTTCAACGTTGACGACGAAGGCGTTTCCGACGACCTGACCCTGATCAAGGGCCGTCACCAGTTTGTGGTGGGCGGTGAGTTCGTCAAGGTCCACTTCAACGAAGTGGCCGGATTCCAGGCTAACGGCAACTACAGCTTCAGCGGCGAATTCAGCGGATCTGGGCCAGCCGGAGGAAACGTCGTAGGAAACGGCAACCTGGACTTCCTGTGGGGGGCCATGAACAGCTTCTCGCAGAGCAAGGAGCAGCAGCTTGCGCTGCGCGGGCCGATTCCCAGCCTCTACTTCCAGGACACCTTCCACGCCTCAAAGCGGCTGACCATCGCCGGTGGCGTTCGTTGGGAGCCTGAGTTCATGCCCCGCGATCAATTCAACCGCGGATCGACATTCAGTTTCCAGGCGTTCATGGCCAACCAGATCAGCTCGGTCTACCCCACAGCTCCCGCCGGAAGCTTTTTCTATGGCGACCCGGGCGTTACCAAGTCGTTCACGCAGAATTCAATTTGGCAGTTCAATCCCAACTTCGGCGTCACCTGGGACCCCTCCGGCAAGGGCAATACGGTTATTCGCGGCGGCATCCAGGTGGCCTATGACGAGGCCAACTACTACACCGCCAACCGCAATCACCAGAACCCGCCCTTTGCCACCAACGCCGGCCCCAATATCAGCGGACCGATCTGCTTCAGCGAGCCTTGGCTCGTGGGAGGCACCGGCCCCGGCTGCGACCAGGTGGGCGGCACCAACACCAGTCCGTATCCACAACCCGCTGTCCCGCTGCCCTCTCAGGCCGACTTCCCGGCGCAAGGCGAGTGGATTGAGATCGTCTCCCCGTTCAAGGTTCCCGATACGCTCCAGTGGACCTTGAGCGTTCAGCGTGAATTCGGACACGGATGGCAGTTGCAGGTCGACTACATCGGGAACAAGACCTCCAACATGCCGGTGGGCACCGCGCTGGATCAGGCCATCTACCAACCCGGAGTGTGGGGTCCAAACGGCACTGGTTGCGGCCCGGTGGTTACCACCGGTCCGGCAGCGAAGGCCGCGGGCACACTGGGTGGGGGAACAGTCGGATCGCTTTGTTCCTCAACCAAGAACCAGCAGGCGCGCTTCTTGCTTACCGAATCCAATCCTCTGGCAGGCAACGCGTATGCCGGCGGCAACACCAACGGCGGCGGCACCATCAACGTCAATGACGTTGCCTGGGCCAACTACAACGGCCTGGTGGCCACGGTGCAGCATCGCCTCTCCACCACCTTCAGCATGTTGACCAACTTCACCTGGTCAAAGTGCCTGAACGTTGCCGACGCGTCCGGCGACTGGTCGAGCACGCCGTTCGAAGATCCCTACAGCTACCACATGGATTACGGCCGCTGCGGCTCCGATTACCGCAGGATATTCAACACTTCCGTCATCGCCAAGAGCGAATTCAACGTCCACGGCATCGCCCGGTACATTATCAACGACTGGGAGTTTGCTCCGCTCATCCATATCGCGAGCGGTGGTCCCGTCAACGTAACCGATTCAACGGATCTCTCTTTCACAGCTGAAGGCAACGATCGCCCCAACTTCGTGCCAGGAGTGAAAGCGGTCGACTTCGTAAAACTACACGGTGGAAACGCACCCGCGTCTCTTGCCACTCGCGAGTACCTGAACATCAATGCATTCTGCAGCAATCAAACCACCTGCCCAAATCCGGTCACTCTGGGCACCTTCGGCGATCTGAAAAGAAACGCTATCAACGGCCCCATGTCCTTCCAGAACGATGCCCAGATCTCCCGCATCTTCCCAGTCAAGGAGAGGATTAATCTGGCTGCTCGGCTTGAGGCCTTCAACGTGTTGAACCACCCGTCGTTCAGCAACCCCACGGCAACCCTCACATCCAAGACCTTTGGACAGATCTCAAGCACCACCATCAACGCCAGAGTCTTCCAGGGATCGTTCAAGGTCATCTTCTAAGGGATGTTTGAAGCAGCCCGCGGAAACTGACTCACAAACAAAACGCCCCGTTTCGATGATTGAAACGGGGCACTTTTTTGCCCTTACAATCGATGCGGCAAACGGCATCGATGCCTGACCGAATTGCTCCGTTCCGGGCAGAGCATGTTGAGTGAGGAAACGAATGAAAGTTGGAATCATCGGCACCGGCGCCATAGCGGCAAAACACGCGCAGGCTTACAGGAACATTGGCTATCAAGTCACTGCATGCACCGACCGCACTGCCGAGCGCGGCCTCAAGTTCGCCGATTCAATTGGCGCGGAGTTCGTAGCCACGCCGGATGAGCTCTGCCAACGCGCCGATGTGGACTATATCGATGTGTGCACGTTTCCCGGCTACCGGCTGGCCGCGGTCGAGCTGGGGGCGAAATACGGCAAGCATGTGCTGGTGCAGAAACCCATGGCCATCAACCTGGAGACGGCCGCACGCATGATTGTCGTGGCCCGCACTGCGGGCATTCAGCTGGGCGTGGTCAGCCAGCATCGCTTCGACGACTCCATCCTGTTTCTCAAGCGAGCCATCGCCGCGGGAAGGCTGGGCAGAATTCTTGAGGCCGATGCGTACGTCAAGTGGTACCGCTCGGCCGAGTATTACGCCCGGCCGGTGAAGGGAAGCTGGACCGGCGAAGGCGGCGGCGCGTTGATCGGCCAGGCCATCCATCAGGTTGACATGCTGCTCCATCTCATCGGGCCGGTGGACGAGGTCTTCGGATATTGGCGGCTTGGGGCGCTGCACAAAATCGAGTCGGAAGACCTGATTTGCGCCGTGCTTCGCTACGCATCGGGCGCGACCGGCGTCATCCAGGCGGGAACAGCGCTGTGGCCCGGATATCCCGAGCGCCTCGAAATTCACGGGACAAAGGGAAGCGCAATCGTCACCGGCGATCAACTCACCGCCTGGGACGTGCAGGACGACTCCGGCGAGCCGGCGCCCATCTCGCAGCAGGCCAAGTCGGGAGCTTCCGAGCCCATGGCGATTTCAATTACTCCCTTCGAGCGCCAGCTCTCTGA
>PLSH01000120.1 GCA_003165095.1 Acidobacteriaceae bacterium | reverse complement strand
GCAGCCGCGCTGGGCGGCGACCACGCTGATCGTGCACGGCGATCACTCCTGGCGCACGCAAATGTGGAGGCCGCTGCCGGGATGGAGCGCGGAGGACGAGCGCATCTCGCACGGTGGCGAGTGGGATCCAAGGGCGCTGCTGATGATTCACTCCCCCGGACAGCAAAATGCGAAGACCGTCACGGCGCCCACCAGCGTTATGTATATTCACGACGCGGTAGCCGCGGAGATACGGGCGATGCCGGGGCATTGATCGGGGATTGAGGTATCCCGCCTTAGCCCAGGAAACAGAGACGCGGGGAGCGTGGGACACCCGAGGTTGAGGGTTGTGGTTTCCCATGTCCCAAAGGCGGGGCATGGGGCACCCGCATTTGTGACGAGACCGGTCTCAGGACTTTTTGCGAATTTCGGCGATCAGCTTCTGGAAGCGTGGATCGGAACGGAGCGCGGCGAAGGCAGGGTCCGCCTGCACAAAGACCATCCAGCCCTCATGCTCCTGGTAGCCGCGTTCGAGCAGGCCGATCGCTCCGGCGGAGTCTCCAATGGCGGCCAGGCAGCGCGCGCCATCCACCTGGCTGCCGAAATAATCCGTATCGTCGCTGCTGGCGAATTCCCGCAGCGCGGCCGGATAGCCCTGATTTCGCAAGATGCCCATGATGTTCGCCTGATGCGCGGGGTCGGCGATGCCCTGCACCACCCATTGAAACTCCTGGCTCCCATGCGCCTGGTCGCCCATTGCGGAGTAAATGTACCAGAGCTTGTAATGGGCGGCGAGAAAGTTGGGATTCTCGGCCAGAACGGTTTGCACCTGGGCGATGGCCTGGGGAAAACGGCTCTCGTATTCATAGAGCCAGCCGAGATTGGTGCGCAGGATCGGCGAACGGGGATCGACATCGAGCGCGGCCTGCAATTCATCTTCGGCCTCGGGGAAACGGCCGGCGGTCATCAGGAACTGCCCATACCAGTGATGGGCGTCCACGTTATCGGGCTCGAGGGCGATTGCCTTGCGAAACTCGGCTTCGGCGTTGGGAGTGTCCCACTGGTAATAAAAATAGGAGAACGCGAGCGCGGCGTGTGCCTCAGCCAGCGTGGGATCGAGCGAAAGAGCCTGTTTGGCCGCCGCCCATCCCTGGCTGCGCGCATTATCGGGATTGGTCCAGCCGTACTGGCCCATGAGGTTGTAGGTGGCGGCAAGCTGGGCGTAGGCCGGGGCGTATTTGGGATCGATGGCCACCGCGTTGCTGAAGCTCTCGATGGCTTGTTCAAAACCGAGCTTGGTGCGCTGCGAAGAGAAGTAGAGCCCTTTGAGATAAGCATCGTGAGCTTCGTATTTGCCCGGCCGGTATTCGGCATGGGCGAGCGACGGGACGTGAAGCGAGAGCGCATGGCCGACCGAGTCTGCCACGCTGGCCTCAAACTCGAACTGGTCGCTGAGATCGCCCTCGAAGACGTTTGCCCACACCCGCGACTGATCGTCGACCCGCACCAGTTGCGCGGCCACGCGAATGTTTGCGCCCTGTTGCTCCAGGCTGCCTTCGATGAGGTACTGCACGTTGAGTTCGTGGCCGATTTGCTGCGCCGTCTTGCTGGAATTGGCGTAGGTTTGCGCGGAGGCGGGAGCGATGACCCGCAACTGGCCCGGCGCCAGACGACCGAGCCGGGCAATCAGCTCCTCCGTAATTCCGTTGCAAACGTAGCCCCGGGTGGCGTCGCCGGTCATATTGGCGAAGGGCAGCACGGCGATGGAGATGGGGTGGGAGTGAGCGGCGCGCCAGCGGACCAGGAAAATAGCTGCGCCGGCCAGCGCAAGGCAGGCCAGCAGAATGGCGGCGGCGGTATTACTGAGAATCTGCCGGGGCGGGATCGGCGCCGGCTGCGACGCCTCGGGCGGCACGGCCGGGATGGCCGGCGTTGCCGGAGCCGGCTGGGGTTCCGCGGTTTCGCCCACAACCTCCACTTTGGCCACGAAGCGGTAGCCACGCCCACGCACCGTCTCAATGTATCTGGGCGACTGGGAATCGTCGTCGAGGGAATCGCGCAGCTTGCTCATGGCGGCGTTCAACCCGTCTTCAAAATCGACAAAGGTGTCGTTGGGCCAGAGATGCTCGTGCAGTTCCTTGCGGGTTACCAGCTCGCCGCGGCGCTCAACGAGAGCCAGCAATAAGCTGCGCGGCTTTTCCTGCAAACGTATGGCACGGCCATTTCTGCCCAGGTCTCCGGAGCGGAGGTCCAGTGCAAAAGGCCCAAAGCGATAACCTGCTCTTACCGATGGAGACGAAGTCACCATGCCCGTGTGAATAAGTCGATAGGGTCCCCAGGAAAACCGGCGAAACCTGCGCCGAGGTAGAATTACGATAGCACAAGCTTTACCGCGGCGGTTTAGAATTCTATTACTACTCCATAAACATCAATGCTTTAACGGATCAGGTAGAATTCAGCCAGAAGTAAGATTCCGCCCATTGACCCTATTCGGCCCCGCTCGTACCTTGCAAGCAGTCGAGCGTGGACTTTTCACGCCGGCACGCGCCATCCCCCAGGAGCGTTCCCACAATGCCGTACATTTTCGAGAGACCCAGATCCCGCAGCCGAATCCAGCCCGGTTGGCTCAGTCTTCCGGTGCTGGCCTTCGGCTTCTGCGTTTGTGCGTGCCTGACGCAACCGGCCGCGCTCGGCCAGGCGCAGCTCGGCGCAGCCGAATCCTGCTTCGACCAGGGTCCCGACAAACCACCAGTCCTCCCCACTACTTCAATACCAGCGTTGAGCGCCTCGTTACCGGCCAGGAGAGAGCAAATCGTGACGCCGCCAAGGCTCCAGCTCGCGAGCACTTCGATGACAAAGCCGCCATGGGCGGTGCATGTGGATACGCGGGCCAGACGCCGCTGGGAGCCCGAGTTGAAGGTTCCCGACGAGACGCTCACCGCGCAACGCTAGATAATTCCCAGACAATTTGGCCCGTAGTGATCGGTGACGGTCGGCTTCGGTCGGAATGTCACGAACCTGTCGCGCAATTGGCAAATTGGCGTATCCTGTCTTACAACAACTCTCCCAGTTTGTGAGCCTTGCAATGGATAGCCTTCCTCTGTGGTTTCTGATCCTTGCTCTGTTTCTTCCGAGGGTCTCACTCATCATTGCCTACTTTGCCGATTTGCTTCCGCCGTTTGACCTTCATGGTTGGGTGCCCCCGACAATAGGTGTCCTTATGCCACGAGTTCTCGTATTGATCATGATTTTTCAAGATCGCGGATTCTCGCCATGGCTAATTGTTCACGGCATCGGAATGGTAATTGTGTACCTTTCTGCAGGGGGCGGAAGGTCGTGAGGATGCCGTTCTCGGGCATCGCCATCGGGGTCCGCGCGTGCGCTTGAAAATTCGACCCTGCCAAAAAGGACGACGGTCGCAGTAGGAGGCATTCGCGGAACGCCGCTGATTTGATTCAGCAGGTGCGCGACAACATGTCCGAAAAAGATTGGGAGCGGATCTGCGGGATGGTCAAATTTGCGCGGCTCAGGGTCTGAGCCACGGCGGAGCCTCTTGAAGGTGGCTTCTTTCCCCCGTGTTCGGTACTCTGGAGCTTGCAGCGAAACGCAATAGACTTGTTAGGAACAATTCGGGCCTGTAGCTCAACGGTTAGAGCAGGGGACTCATAATCCCTTGGTTGGGGGTTCGAATCCCTCCGGGCCCACCATAGAATCAACAACTTACTTAAGTTCCCGCGCCTCTTTAAAACCGCCGGTGATACTATTAGTGATACTTCGTGCGATTGGTGCGTCCAGATGCGAAAAGACGAGGCAAAGGCAATACGTGGCGTGTGGGAACGCGAACCCGGCTCAAACGTCTGGTGGATACGATACCGCGATGCAAGTGGGAAGCTGAGGCGTGAGAAGGTTGGACGCAAAGGCGATGCAATTGACCTGCTGAACAAGCGCCGGAATGACCGCCGTGTAGGCGTCAAGATGCCGGACAATCTCCGGAATGCTGGCATTCGATTCGGTGTGCTTGCCGATGACATTGAAACGTACAGTAAAGCGCATCACCGTGACCAAAAGCACATAGTCTCACGTCTAAAGAGAATCCGCCCGGATTTTGGCGAGAGGGTTGCAGACAGCATCACTCCGCAAGAAATTGATGCTTGGCTCACAAATAACACAAAAAAGCCCGCAACGAGTAATCGGTACCGCGCTCTATTCTCGCTAGTTTTCCGCGAGGCTCTTCGAAACGGGAAAGTCAAGAGCAACCCGGCTCGGCTGGTCCAGATGCGTACGGAGAATAACGCACGGCTCAGATTTCTCAGCCGGAAGGAATACAAGAAGCTTCTGGACATCATCAAGCGTGACAACGCAGAGCAGGTGCCAGCATTCATCGTGAGCGTCTATACAGGGATGCGTTGGGGAGAACAATACTCGTTGACGTGGGAGCAAGTAGACCTCAAGCGTAAAGTCATTCGTTTGACGAAGACCAAGACTGGGTCGGCGCGAAATGCGCCGTTGAACAGCGTGGCTTTAGATGCTCTCAAAAAGCAGCAAGCGAGTGTAGCCCATCAGCGGGGAGATGATGTGTTCCCACGTCCGGGGCCGAGTTCCGATTGCCGCTGGTGGTTTGCTCCTGCCCTGACAGAGGCGGAGATTACCGACTATACATGGCACAACAACAGGCACACGTTCTGCTCTTGGTTGGCGATGGCAGGAGTGAGCACGAAAGAAATTCAAGTGCTGGCTGGTCATAAAACCATAGCGATGGCTGCACGCTATGCACACTTGTCACCGGAAGCTACAGCATCGGCGTCAGAGCGACTCGTTACGGGTCCGTAGTGATTGCTCGACGCATACTTCACCAATGAGGCGTGCGTGATGAGCACCCTGCGTCCGTTGCGGCGAGTGTCAAGTTTCTTATCTGCAATCGCATAATCGACCGACCGCACACTGATGGACAATTGCCGTGCGGCCTCTTTCCTGTCGTATAAAAGTCGTGCCTCCATATTCGATATCCGTTCCCGGTGCTCCATTGA
>PLSH01000193.1 GCA_003165095.1 Acidobacteriaceae bacterium | reverse complement strand
CCGCCGGACACCGACACCATCGCCGCCATCTCCACGCCCCCCGGCCGCGGCGGCATCGGCATCGTGCGCCTCAGCGGTCCTCAATCCGCTTCCATCGCCGCCCAGCTTGTCCGCCTCCGCCAGCCTCTCCAGCACGCCCGCGCGCGTCTCGCCGATGTTCTCGATGACGCAGCAGGCGATTCCGCCCGCATCGACGAAGCTCTCGTCACTCTCTTCGCTGCGCCCAACTCCTACACCGCCGAAGATCTCGTCGAAATAGCAGCGCACGGCTCGCCCGTCGTTCTCGAGCTCCTGCTTCGCCGCGCCCTCGTCCTCGGCGCGCGCCTCGCCGAGCCCGGCGAATTCACCCAGCGCGCCTTTCTTTCCGGCCGTCTCGACCTCACCCAGGCCGAAGCCGTCCGCGACCTCATTGAAGCCCATACCCTCACCCAGGCCCGCCAGGCCGCCGGCCAAATGGGTGGCGCGCTCAGCCGCCGCGTCGCTCCCCTCAAGCAATCGCTGGTCGAACTCATCGCCCTTCTTGAAGCCGGCATCGACTTCGCTGAAGACGACATCGACGTCGCTCCGGCAGACGAGATCGCCCGCCGCATCGGTTCGCTCACCCCGCCGCTCGTCGCGCTTGAGGCCTCCTTCGCCCGCGGCCGCATTGTGCACGACGGCCTCACCCTCGCTATCGTCGGCCGTCCCAACGCCGGCAAGAGCTCGCTCTTCAACCGCCTCGTCGAACGCGACCGCGCCATCGTCACCGCAACCCCCGGCACCACCCGCGACCTGGTCACCGAGCGCATCTCCCTCGCCGGCATCCCGCTCGAGCTCGTCGATACCGCCGGCCTCCGCGAGTCCCTCGAAGAGGCCGAGCAGATCGGCGTTGCCCGCAGCCGCGAAGCCCTCGCCGACGCCGCCCTCGTCCTCATCGTTCTCGACGCCACCCANNCTCGGCCATCCCCGCGCTCTCGACCTCCGCCCTCACCGGCGAAGGCATCCAAGCCCTGCGCGAACGCATTCTCGCCCTCGCCACCGGAGGCGCCGCCGCCGAACCCGGCCTGTTGACCAATCTCCGCCAGCACCACGCCGTCTCCACCACCCTCGCCGCCCTGGCCGACGCCGCGCACGCCAACGCCACTTCCATCCCCCACGAAATGATCCTGCTCGACCTCTACCGCGCTCTCTCAGCCCTCGACTCCCTCACCGGCCAAACCACCCCCGACGACATCCTCAACCTCATCTTCTCCACTTTCTGCATCGGAAAATAACTTCAGCCGCCCAAAAACGAATCCCTCCTTGTCGGAGGGGTTCGTCTACAACCAATCTATGGCCACTACATTGGATTCTCTTTCCTGGAAGGGAAGTCTCCTTGTAGTTTCCCACCGGCAAAGCCGCCCCTCGGGGAATGAAACTGTGCCCCATCCATCGGACGTCTTTGTTTTTGTCCGATGGGTGGGTCGGCATGAACCTGGGGCCCATACTCATTTCTCAAGAACTTGCGAAATTGTTTCTTGTTAGGAACGGAGCTCCAAATGCCGGCGTCACACGCGCCGCCTCACTCGCCCGTCAGCCGCTCCATCAGCGAATCGAAATCCTCCAGCCGCGCATACTCGATAATCACCTTGCCCCGGCCGTTGCGATCCTCGATGTTCACCTTCAGCCCCAGCGCCCGCTGCAGCCGCTCCTGCGCATCCCGCACGTTCGGGTCGGCCGGCGCCTCCGCCTTGGCTTCTTTCTTGCCCTTGCGTTCCGGATGGAGCAGCCCCTGGACGTAGCTCTCAACTTGGCGAACAGAAAGCGAAAGTGCAACCGCCCGCTGCGCCCCCTTCTCTATCTCCTCTGCGTGTTCAAATGCCAGCAGCGCCCGCGCATGACCAAAACTCAGCTCGCCGGATTCCACCCGCGCCTGCACTCCTGAAGGCAACTTCAACAAACGCAAAAAGTTGGATACAGTCGCCCGATCCTTGCCCGTGCGCACCGCCATCTGTTCCTGCGTCATGTGGAACTCGCGTGATAGCCGCTCAAACGCCCGCGCCTGCTCCATCGGGTTCAGGTCCGCGCGCTGCAGGTTCTCAACGATGGTGATCTCCATCGCCTGCTCGTCCGAAACCTGGCGCAGAATCGCCGGAATCGTCGCCTTCCCCGCCAGTTGCGACGCCTTCCAGCGTCGTTCGCCCGCTATCAGTTGAAATCGGCCATTCGCCAGGGGCCTCACCAGCACCGGCTGCACCACCCCGTTCGCGGTAATCGAGGCAGCCATCTCCGCCAATTGCCCCTCATTCACCTGGCTGCGCGTTTGAAATGGATTGCGCTCGATCTGATCCAGCGGAATCTCGCGCGGCCGGCCCCCCTCATTTTCGCCACTGGGAGCGGCAGGCGTTTGGGCTCGCGGAATAAGGGAGTCTAATCCCTTTCCCAAGGCTCGGCGTTTTGGATCCGGGGCAGCAGTGTTCATCTTTCCTGTTCCTCAATTTCAGCCAGCGCGGCCGCGTTGTCTCAAATCGTGTTAAGAATTTTATTTACAACAAGTTAACTGGTATTCGTCAAATCCAGGCGTCACGAATAAGGCCAGAATCGAACCTTGGGCGCCGGCGTGGCTGAAGCCGCCGCCTTGCGCTGAAGGCTCCGCGGGCTCTCCATCTTGTTCCGCGCCAGAAACTCCCCGGCCAGCTCGAAATAAGCCTCCGTCCCGCGCGACCGGCCGTCGTAAAGCGCCACAGGCTTTCCATGGCTCGGAGCCTCCGCCAGTCGAATATTCCGCGGAATCACCGTTCGGTAGAGCCGCTCGCGGAAATACTCCCGCAGCGTCTCCGTCACCTGCTGGGCCAGGTTCGTCCGGTCGTCATACATCGTCAGCAACACTCCCTCAATCGTGAGGTTGGGATTGAAGGAACACCTCACCCGCTCCAGCGTCGAGATTAGCTCCGAGACTCCCTCCAACGCAAAATACTCGGCCTGCATGGGGACCAGAAGACCCTCGGCAGCCGAAAGCACGTTCAGCGTCAGCAGATCCAGCGCCGGCGGGCAGTCCAGAATAATCAAATCGAATTTATCCCGGATCGGTTCCAGCGACTGGCGCAAGCGCAGCGCGCGATCCTCCACCGTGGCCAGTTCAATATTGGCGCCGGTCAGATTCTTCGATCCCGGCAGCAGCGACAACATCTCGATCTCCGTAGGCAAAATCACCAACTCGGCCAGGCTGTTGCCCACCAGCACGTCATAAATGGAGTGCCGATTGTCGTCCCGCTGAAATCCAAGCCCGGAGGTGGCGTTAGCCTGCGGATCGCAATCCACCAGCAGAACCTTCAGGCCTTCCAGCGCCAGGCAGGCTGCCAGGTTGATCGCCGTGGTGGTCTTGCCCACTCCGCCTTTTTGGTTCACGACTCCGAGTATCTTGCCCATGGCCTTCCAGACTAATGGGCCGAGGGGATTCCGAGGTAGGCACTTGCATTGTGGACAACTGGCCGCAGTTGTGGAAAGCTCTTAGGCGAAAGCAGGAGAAAATCCTGCAAATACCTGGAATAAAAGCGTTTCGAGCCGTCAGTTTCCGCGGGTCGGCGCGGGGCCAAAAACAGGCTCGCAGTGGAAAACTCCCCATTTCCTGCCCGGAATCTGGGACTCTCATCACCTCTGTGCCGAATTGAAACAGGCCCGGAATGAAACTCCCAATCCCCCCCCTCAGACTGGATTCACGGCCCACTTGTTCCACGTGGAACGTTCCTCGTTCTGAGAGTCAGCTCCCAAAATGTTCCACGTGGAACAATAAGTATCCTCCGGCAGAGCTGGACGCCTTATGACACGTAGCCCCTCAAAGGGGCCTGTGTTNNGGGACGGCGTCCATCTTCTACTGCCACCCCAGCATAGCCGGGGGGTTCTCCTAATTGAATAGCCCGCCCTTCTCAACACTCGCCCCTCCCAATCTGGCCCTCCTCACCCAAAATTCTTCCTCACAGCCCCCACCCGCTCCCCACAGGATTAACATCGACTCGTATCAGTCCGCATCGGGAGCAAAAAACGTGAAAGTCACCCTCACCCAAGTCGACGACGTCATCGCCATCATTATCTTGAACCACGGCAAGGTGAATGCCCTCAGCAAAGCCCTGCTCGACGAAATCTCCAGCGCATTCGATTCCCTCAGCTCCTCGCCAGTCCGCGTCGTCGTCCTGCGCGCTCAAAAAGGCGCCTCCGTCTTCTCCGCCGGCCACGACGTCAGAGAACTGCCCACCAACGGCCGCGATCCCCTCACCTACAACGACCCCTTGCGCCAGGTCGTCCGAAAAATCGAGAACTGCCCCTTGCCCGTCATCGCCATGATCGAGGGCTCCGTCTGGGGCGGCGCCTGTGAACTGGTCCTGGGCTGCGATATCATCGTCGCCGCGGAAGATTCCACCTTCGCCCTCACTCCCGCCCGCCTCGGAGTCCCCTACGACATCCACGGAACCCTCAACTTCATCAAAGTCGCCGGCATGCACCTGCTCAAAGAACTGCTCTTCACTGCAAAACCTGTCTCCGTCAAGCGCCTCGAGGTCTCCGGCGTCGTCAATCACGTCGTCTCCCGCGATCAACTCGAGCACTTCACCATGAACCTTGCTCACCAGATCGCTGTAACCTCACCCCTCGTCCACCGCGTCCTGAAAGAGGAAATGCGCGTCCTGGCCAACGCCCATCCCCTCAATCCCGAAACCTACGAACGCCTCCAGTCCTTGCGCCGCGAGGTCTACGACAGCAACGACTACCAGGAAGGCATTCGCGCTTTCCTTGAAAAGCGCCCACCCCAATTCCAGGGAAATTGACCGCGTTCGCAAGTGGTTTGCCGGATCAGGCAGCGTTTGGCGAATCGGAGAAGCCGGTCGCACGATAGGTCAGGGCCGGTCGGTCAGGGATTTATCCCTGGCACAACATCAGCGATATCAACGCGGGCTTTACAAGCTGCGGAAAAACGATGCTTTGTAACAGGGCACGACTGGTAGGTCAGGGCTTTAGCCATGACTGCCGCAAATGCCTCAAAACAAAGGACTGGCTTTAGCCTCTGAGGCATGCTCTTTAGGCATTTCACTCCAATTTCGGCCTTTTTCCGCAGCCTCCTTAGCCCCGGAGGTATGCGTTGTGGAGATCGACTTCGCCATCTGCTCGATTCACCAAACACTGCCTGGGCTTATACTCTTCATCGGAATCCAGAAAGAAAGCGTGCTCGACATCGATATTCCGAACGCCTTCATCGGTAGAAAAATCCAACCCACAGACCAGGAAGTCTTCTTGAGCCTCGGTCCGGCCGCAGGCGCAGCATGGACCGAGCTCATTTCCTGGCTCGCCGCGCAGGGAATCCCCGCCACCGTATGGAAATCAATCTCTCCTAAATATGGATGGGCGCTGCGCCCGGCTCTGAAAAAGCGGACCATCCTCCACCTGAGCCCCTGTCAGCACTGCTTCCGCGCCGTCTTCATCCTCGGCGACAAGGCTGTGGCCGCCGCACGCGGCGGCGATCTGCCCAAAAGCCTGCTCAAAGACCTTGCGGAGGCCCGCCGTTACGCTGAAGGAACCGGCATCCGGCTCATGGTTCACCAGCCGGACGACCTGGCCTCCGTCCGCAAGCTCGTCGACATCAAGCTCAAGAATTAATCCGCTTCCCCAACAGGAGAATCCGGTCGGTCGCGCCCGGCAGCGGCATTGGCGCCTCCCAGGCAAGCTCCGGCCCTGCGGCAGTCCTCAGCGCTGCATCCCTGTCTGCGGTCGTCATCAGCGCCAGCCAGCCTTCCGGCGCAACCAGGGCAGCTCCGCTTTTAACAGCCTCCGCCATCCTGTCAACTGCCCTAAGAACGACGCAATCAAACACGATATGAAGTACCTCCGCCCGCCCCGCATGCACTTTGGCTGAGATCCCCAGAACCCTGACCGCCTCTTCGAGAAATGCAGCCTTTTTCCCGTGCGATTCAGCCAGTGTCACGGCAATCTCCGGGCGGCAAAGCGCAATTGGAATTCCCGGCAGCCCGGCGCCCGATCCAAAATCAAGCAACGTCCGAATCCCGGCTGGCAGCGCCCGCGCGCAGGCAATCGACTCCACAAAATGCCGCGAAAGAATCCCCTCCTCGTCTCGAATCGCCGACAGGTTCACCCGAGCGTTCCAGCGAACAAACAGCGAAAGGTAAGCTTCAAACCTTTCCGCCGCCCCGCCATCCACTGCCGCCAGTCCAGCCTCCGCCAGCGGCGTGTTCAGCCGCAATCCCGCCGCCCCAGACTCACCGCTCATGTCCGCGCAACCGATTCTTCAATCCGGGGCGGCTGCCACACACCGGCCGCCTCCACAAACGACGCAAAGATCGCTCGCGAAAACGCGCTCTCGGCATACGTCCGTTCCGGATGCCACTGCACCGCAATCACATAGTGCCCGGGCGCATCCAGCTCCACGGCCTCAACCACTCCGTCCCGCGGAGAAACCGCGCTCACCAGCAGATTGTCGCCCGGCACCCGAATCGCCTGGTGGTGGCTGGAGTTCACTTGCACCTCAACGCCCTCCGCCGGCGAGCCTTCAGGCAACAGCGCCGCCAGCCGCGACCCCTCCGCGATCCTCACCGGGTGCGCCTCTGCAACCGTCCGCCCCGGCTGGTGGGTCACTTCGGTCTTCAGGTCCCGCTTCAAATCCTGAATCAGCGATCCGTTCCGCCATACATTTAAAGTCTGTGTCCCGTGGCAGATCGCCAAAATCGGCTTTTTCAGGTTGAAGGCATCCCGCAGCAGCAGTTCATCCACCGCAGCGCGCGCCTGGTCCGCCTCGCCGCACTCAGGAATCGGATCTTCCCCATATTTTTGCGGGTCCACGTCGTATCCGCTGCCCGGCAACAGAATCCCCTGAACTCCGCTCAGCAGTTGCGCCACGCGCTCCTGCGTCTCATTCAACTGCACAACCAGCGCCTTCGCCCCCGCCGCCTCAAGCGCCGCCACATACGCCGGCAGCGACCGCCCGTTGTAGTCCGGGTCGCCGCCAGTAGGCTCGGGAATCGCAATCAGAATCGTCATAGAATCAGTCTGCGCGAAAACTTGGTCCGGAGGGAGGCGGGGGTTTCAACCCCCGCATAAAGCCGGCAAAATCAATGTGGCTTTAGCCTCGGAAGGACGCTTTCCGCAAATTTCACCCCAAATCCTGCCCTCTTCCGCACCCTTCATAGAATCAGTCTAAATCTACCCTCAAGCGTCAGCGCGCACCGCAGCAACTTCTCCCGAATCAACATCATGCGCGTATTCCCCGTGCAACAGCCCCTCGATCGCCGCCCGCAGCCTCCCAGTCAGCTCATCGGTCTGCCGCACCGTCAGTCCCCGGGTTTCGATCGGATCGCCCACCCTCAGCGTCAGCTCGCCCGGATATAGGTGCCGCGTATGAATCGGAAGCAGATCGTACACTCCGCTCAGCNNGCCTGTCGCTGTGCGCCCTCCCTCGGGAAACACAAAAAGCGGCATGCCCGAGCGCAGCGCCTTCACGCCTACTCCCAGGCTCGACAGCGTCGCTCGCGGATTCCCCGTATCGATCGGAATCTGCCCCGACCGCCCCAGATACCACCCGATAAACGCAATCGGCCAGAGCTCCTTCTTGGCCAGAATCCTGAACTGGAATGGAAGGGAAGCGAAGATTACCGGCGTGTCCATATAAGACGTGTGATTTGAGGCATATACAGCTACCTTGCAACTTCGCAGCTTCTCCGCCCCCACAACCCTGATCCTCGACCCTGTAAGCCAGATCAACAGCCGTGCCCAAACCTGCGCAATGCGGTGCTGCACCCTTCCGTTCCTCTCCACCAGCGACACCAGCAGCGACATCGAGCCGCAAATCACCGTCACCACAAACATCGACGGCACTGAAACCATGTTCGTGCGCCACCGATAGAACCACGGAACCGGGTTGGGCCGCCGCGTCATGGTTCGCCCCTCGTCCCATTCATCAGCAGCGTCCGTGCCTCGCCCACCAGGTACACCGATCCTGAAACCACCACCGCGCTGCCCGCCGCGCGTTCTTCGGCCATCCGCAATGCCTCGCTCACGCTCTCGGCTGCCGCCGTTCGAGTCCCCGTCAAGCGCGCCGCCCCCAGCAGATCCTCAACCGCCGCCGCCCGCGCGCTATGGATCGGCGCCAGTATCACATCTTCAAACAGCGGAAACAGAATCTGCGCCATCTCCGCCACCGGCTTATCGCGCAGGCAACTGAAGATCAGGCAGCGCGGACGTTCGTCGCCCAGCAAGCTCCTTAGCCCTGCCCGCAGCGCCCATGCTCCCGCCGGATTGTGCGCCACATCAAGAATCCACTCCACCCCATCCCGGCTGATCCGCTCCAGCCGTCCCGGCCACCGCGTCTGCCGTATCCCGCCCTCAATCGCCGCCGCCGTCATTTTGAAACCACGGCGCTCGCCCAGTTCCACCGCCGCGGCAATCGCCAGCGCCAGGTTCCGGTGCTGGTGCCCGCCCTTCAGCGGCGAATCCACTTCCACCCGCTCTCCCAGCGCCGCCACCGTATAGGCCCCAGCCGGTGCGCCGCCGCCCGGCATGTAAGGCACGGCGCTCACTGCGCGCACTCCCAGCTCCATGGCCACTTCGCCCAGCACCTCGTTGGCCTCAGGATGTTGCGGCAGCGTGATCAGCGTTCCATTCGCCCGCAAAATCCCCGCCTTCTCCCTCGCAATCTCCCCAATCGTCTTGCCCAACCACTCCTGGTGGTCGAGAGAAATGTCCGTGATCACCGAAAGCACCGGTTCCACAACGTTGGTCGCGTCCAGCCGTCCGCCGATGCCCACTTCCAGCACTGCAATCTCCGCACCCGCCTCGGCAAAGTACNNTCCGCGCTGCCCAGCCTGATCCGTTCGTTGGCCCGCGCCAGGTGGGGAGACGTGTACAGCCCCGTCCGCAGCCCCGCTGCCGTCAAAATCGAAGCCAGCGTCGCCGCCGTCGATCCCTTCCCGTTCGTTCCCGCAATCAGCACCGCGGCAAATCGCCGCTGCGGATCGCCCAGGTCCCCAAGCAAAACCCGTATCTCTTCGAGAGAGAATTTGTGTCGAGGCTGTCCGGCGCCCGTATACAACTCCGGCACCATTGCCTTCAACTCATCGATAGCCGCCGTGTAAGACATCAAGAGCTAAGTATAAAAGCCACGCCCCGACGCGCGTCCTTTGTCCGTTGGGGGTGACCTTGAGTCGGGCTGCAAATGCCTCAAGAAAAGGACGGGCTTTGGTGCCTGCGTGAGAACTTGCTCCTGCGCCAACTTGCTAACTTGCCATGCCCGCGAAGCGGACGCTAACTTGCTGCCGTTGAGTAAAAACAGGCTCCGCTCAAGCCCCGAAAGAACGTCCTCACACTCTCTCTTTAGCCCCCGAGGGACCGTCCTTTCAATCTGACCCACACCCCGTCAGTTCGCCGAAGGCCGCTCCCCCCCATCCACCACCATCGCCTCAACCGGCCCTTTCGCAGCCTCCAGCCCCGGCCGCTTGCGCAAGCACAGGAGCAGAGCTTCCCTCCTACGCCCGAAAACGAGCGAATCTGAAACACAGTTCCCTAGGTCTCTGGCCGGCAAAAAATGTGTCTCCGGCGGATAGTAGCGCCGGTCTCTAGACCGGCTGTCCTGGCGGCGTCCGCGCCGCCAGCAGGCATACAACTCCAAAGAACATTTCCTCCCGGTCACACTCCTACAACGTCTCTCTGCCGGGAAGCGTCTCCAACCTGAGCTCTTCTGATGTGAAATAACGCCTTCGTATCCAGAAAGCGACATTGACCAACCCGATCAGCGCCGGCACTTCAATGAGCGGGCCAACCACGCCGACAAACGCCTCGCCGGAGTTCAGGCCGAAGACTGCAACGGCTACTGCAATCGCCAACTCGAAGTTGTTGCCCGCGGCCGTGAACGAGAGCGTCGCAGATTGTGCGTAGTTCGCACCCAGCCGTTTCCCCATCCAGAAACTCACCAGAAACATGATGAGAAAATAAATGACCAACGGAATTGCGATGCGGATAACGTCAAGCGGCAGGCGCACGATGAGATCGCCCTTGAGCGAGAACATCACCAGAATTGTAAAAAGCAAAGCCACCAGCGTCAGCGGGCTGATCCTCGGAATGAAGCGCGTCCGGTACCACTCTTCTCCCTTAATCCGAATCAGAACAAAGCGTGTAACAAACCCCGAAACAAATGGAATGCCGAGATAGATTGCGACACTTTTCGCGATCTGCGCGATGCTCACTTGGACGATACTTCCCTGAAGTCCAAACCATCGCGGAAGCACTGTAATGAATGCCCACGCGTAAATACTGTAGAAGAGCACTTGAAAGACGCTGTTGATTGCCACCAGGCCGGCAACGTAGTCTGTGTCTCCGCCGGCCAACTCATTCCAAACCAGGACCATCGCGATACAGCGTGCGATGCCGATCAATATGAGTCCGCGCATATAGGCGGGGTCGCTGCGAAGGAACACAATCGCCAGAATGAACATCAGCACTGGCCCAATGATCCAATTCTGAACCAGTGACAATCCGAGAACCCGCTTATTCCTGAAAACCTCAGCCAGCTTCTCGTATCGCACCTTCGCCAGTGGCGGGAACATCATGACGATCAGCCCGATAGCGATGGGAATATTGGTCGTTCCGCTCTGAAAGCGATTCACAAACCCGGCGGCGCCTTGGATGAAGTGGCCTGCCCCTACGCCAACAACCATTGCCAGGAATATCCAAAGCGTGAGAAAGCGGTCGAGGAAGGAGAGCTTTTTTCTTTGCAGCGGAACGCAAATCAGGCCGTGCGTAGAGGGTGTGCTGGACATCGATATTTGACCTCAGGAGCGATTGGACAATCGTCAACAACTAAAAAGAGTGCGCCTTGAAAATTGGCGAATTTAGCCGCGATGCGATCCGGCCGAAGCAGAGCGGCGCTGCAGACACGGCCTCATTGCCGCCCAATCTCGTCCAGCTCTCTCTGAATTGCGAACTGGCTCAGCGTCGACAAAGGCAACGAAAGAAACAAGCTGATGCGCCGGTCCAAAATCGAAAACGCGTCACGGAATGCCCGCTCGATTTCCGCAGCCGTGCCTTTCACCGCAGCCGGGTCAGGGATTCCCCAGTGTGCGGTCATTGGCTGTCCCGGCCAGAACGGGCACGCCTCATTCGCTGCGTTGTCGCAAACCGTAAAGACAAAGCTCATCTTCGGCGCGTCGGCGCCTGCGAACTCATCCCAGGATTTGCTGCGCAGCCCCGCAGTCGGCAATCCCGCGAGTTCAAGCTGCTTCAGCGCCTCCGGCCGCACCGTTCCCGAGGGGTGGCTCCCCGCGCTGTACGCGGTAAATGCGCCTTTGGCCTTATGGTTCAGAATTGCTTCCGCCATAATCGAGCGCGCCGAGTTGCCGGTGCATAAAAACAAAACATTGTAATGCGGCGGCATCACGTCAGGCCCTCCCTGTTTCCACGCCGGTTGAGCAACAACCTGATCCGCAGCATGATCCCTCTGCGATTGCGGCCGGCTTGGTGCCGCGAATAAACGCGCTCATTAGCTTGCCCTGAGTCTGCGCTGCGATTGCGTCCACATCCACGCCCGACCCGCTCAGAAACTGTCTTGCATCCTCGATGTCGTAGACGCGCGTCGGTTCAAAATTCACGCCGCAGAAACCAGCGGCCTCAAGCCGCTTCCTGTAATCCTGCTCCTCCAGGGCGCCGGCCACGCAGCCCACCCACAGCAGCATGCTCTGCCTCACCTGCTCCGGCACTTCGCCGCGCACCACCACATCTGAAACCGCAAATCGCCCGCCCGGCTTCAGTACGCGAAATGCTTCGCGCAGCACCTGGTCCTTGTCCGCTGAGAGGTTGATCACGCAATTCGAGATCACAACATCCACAGTGTTGTCCGCGAGTGGAATGTGCTCGATCTCGCCCTTCAGAAACTCCACGTTCTCCACTCCGGCCTGCCGCTGATTCTCCCGTGCCAGCGCCAGCATCTCGTCGGTCATGTCCAGGCCGTACGCCTTTCCGGTTGCGCCCACGCGCCGCGCTGAGAGCAGCACATCGATTCCGCCGCCCGACCCAAGGTCCAGCACCACCTCGCCCGGCTTCAAATCAATCAGCGCCGTGGGATTGCCGCAGCCCAGCGATGCCAGCACCGCTCTCTCCGGAATCTGCCCCTTCTCATCGGAACTGTAGAGATTGGCCGTGATCGGGTCGCAGCAGCGCAGCGCCGGATCGCAGCAAGCGGCCAGGCTTCCCGTCTCAGCCACCGAGCGCGCGGCGCTGCCGTACTTCAGTTTCACTTCCTCTTTCACTTCGCTGGGACCGTTCATCAAAACCCTCCTCGTATTCGTTAAAGCGAATATATTCCCTCCTGGACATATCTGTCAATCCGTATATTATGGATCCATGGCCTCCCGCGCTCCCGCCTCTCACCTGGTTCCACTCTTCGCGGCTCTCGCCGACCGCACCCGGCTGCGCCTCCTCAATCTCATCGCAGGCCGCGAAGTGTGCGTCTGCTATCTGGTCGAAATCCTTCGCCAGGGCCAGCCCAAAATCTCCCGCCATCTCGCCTACCTCAGAAAAGCGGGAGTCGTGGCTGCCAGGAGAGAGGGAAAGTGGATGCACTACAGAATCGAGCGCCCTGAAGATCCGGCGGCCGCTTCCATCCTCGATGCCGCCCTTGGCTCGCTCCAATCGGATCGCGAAATGCAGTCTGACCTCACGCGTCTCAACCGCGCCTGCTGCCAGCCACAACGATTCGTCTCGCTCCACGGAGCGCCGATGCCCATTCAATCTGAATCAACCGCAGCCTGACCACTCATCCGCCAAACCCGCGTTCTGAAATTCGAAGCAGCGACACGAGTGCAATCCTTCTGGCATAGCCCGCCGCGGCATAATCAGCCCCGAAGAGAATTGCAAAATCCACCGCCGGCCAACGAACCCCCCAAAAAAGCCTTGTCATGCTGAGCGAAGTCGAAGCATCTGCGGTTGCTTTTCTGCCGGCGACCATAAAAACCAAAACACTCCGCCGAGACCCACCGGCCAACCGCCCGCCACCCTCCCCGAAACGTGCCCCTCCCCCTTCTTTCAGCTATTCCAATCCCGGTGCGCCAGAGTATCCTTGCCCCATGCTTCCCCGCAGTTTGCAATCCCTTTGCCTGCAAAGCCTTGTCCTGTTTGCCGCCGTCGCGCTCGGCCACGCCCAGCAGCCCGGCGTCCTGCGCCTGCCTATCGATCGATGGCAGTTGCACATCGGCGATGACCCACGTTGCGCAGCCACTCAAGCCCCAGGCTGCACCCTGCAGAATTACGTTTACGACGTCAGCCGGTATGGAGTTGAATGGCACCGCATCAGTGTCACGCTCCCGCCCGATCTTCTTGTGCCGCGGCAGCAGCTTGGTCTCGTGGTTCAGGGCGAAGATCACGTGTATCAGGTCTTCGTCAATGGCCAGTTCATTGGCGGCGTAGGCAGCTTCAGCACCTATATGGGTCCGCAGGATTCGCGCGCCATCTTCAAGATGCCCGCCAATCTCCCCGCTGACGGGCACATCACCATCGCGATTCGAATGCTGAACCTGCATGGGTACCTACCCTCTGTCGGCACCGATCCCGCCATTGCTCCGCTCGATCAGGCGCAGCAGGTCATGGATGAATACACCCTGGCCTACCTGCGCGCCAACTGGCAGCACTATCTTTGTTTTGCCCTCCTTGCGTGCGCCGGGCTGTTTTTCCTTGTGTTGTTTGCTGTCAACACCAGGCTCCGCGAATACTTCTGGCTCGGTGCTTTGCTCATTCTGCTGCTTATATTTCGGCTGGGAGAGTTTGCCGCTGTTCTCAACATTGGAATGTCCTCCTGGGCCGGAGTCGTCAATTACAACCTCGGCAACGGCATTCAGCCGCTCATCATCATCGAGTTCGTTTTCTCCTTCCTCGGCCGGCCCGTCCCAAAATTCTTCCGCGCCGTTGAAATTCTCGGCGCGCTGTCAGTCTTGAACGTCTTCCTGCTGGCTCCGTTCATCTACCAGGCCGCGTCTCCGCTGGTCATCGCAATCGAGCCCACTCTGATCCACTCCTACGGCATAGCGGTCCTTATCGCCAGCCTGGCTCAATTCCTTCTGCTTCCCATGTGCTTCAGGAGCAAGCTTGCTGAGATGCGCTGGATCGGCGGAGCCATCCTGTTTCTCACCGTTGTCGAGGCACGCTGGCAGGCTGGCTGGACCCTCTCGCTCGGCAATCCCTATCAGTCCATCCGTTGGGGCGCGCTCGATTTCGATCTGCGCCCCGTCGCCTGGCTGCTCTTCGCCATCGTCATGCTCATCGCCATGACCTTTCGCCTGCGCCGCATTCAGGACCGCAACCGCGTAGTCGAGCAGGAGATGGTCGCCGCGCGCAGCGTCCAGCAGATCCTCATTCCCGATGAGCTGCCTTCCATCCCCGGCCTGCGCATCCAGAGCGCCTATCTCCCCGCGCAGGAAGTCGGCGGCGATTTCTTTCAGATTCTCCCCATCCCCAACCCCGCCGA
>PLSH01000269.1:394-12105 GCA_003165095.1 Acidobacteriaceae bacterium | reverse complement strand
CGATGCCGGTGCGGACGGTGTGGACTTTTTTCACGTCGCCGGAGATGCAGTGGCCGGCATACATGTTGCCGAGGGTGGAGTCTTCCCAACCGGGCACGAACATGGGCAGATTTTTCTGGGCGGCGGCGAGGAGCCAACTGTTTTTGGGATCGATCTGGTAGGACTTTTCGAGATCGCCGGAGAGCAGGATTTTGAACATGAACTGATGGGGGAAGAAGCGCTGGCCGGCCTGGTCGGCGCGAACCCACTCCTTGAGCACCTCGTTCTCGATGCGGCGCATGGCTTCCATCTCTGGGATGCAGGTGTCAGTGACGCGGTTCATGTGGCGGGAGAGAAGCCTGGCCTCGTCGGCGGGGGTCAGATCGCGGTAGTGAGGGACGCGCTCATAGAAGTCGTGTGCGACGAGGTTGAAGACGTCTTCTTCGAGATTTGCGCCGGTGCAACAGATGCCGTGAATCTTGTCCTGGCGGATCATTTCGGCGAGGGAGAGGCCAAGTTCGGCGGTGCTCATGGCTCCGCCGATGGTGACGAACATCTTTCCGCCGTTGGCGAGCAGGGTGTTGTAGGCTTCGGCAGCGTCGATGAGGGCAGCGGCGTTGAAATGGCGGTAGTGGTGCTTGATGAAAGACGTGATGGATGGCATGGCTTGGCTTGCTCCCGTACTTAAGCTACCACAGGGGAATTGAGGAATTGTGGAGAAGCGGGACGGGCGCGGGAACGTGGCGGAGGCGGGTTGGGCTCGTGGAATCCCAGGTCCCAAAAGCGAGACCTGGGGCACCCGGCAAGTTAGCCCCGCTTACGCGGGATGGCGAGTTGGCGGCGGCAGTGGCCGCAAGAAATCAAGCCTTCTTCGATTCCAGCAACTCATTCAGCTTTGCTATGACCTGGAAGGCGTCGGCTATGTAGACTACGTCGGCTTTGCCGCGGGTCCAGCCGCAGTTGGGGTCGAGGGAGATGGCGCGGCGCTCGGCGATGAAGCGCCAGCCGACTACGTGCGGCTCCTCGCCGTGGCAGCAGGTGGAAAGGCCTTTGGGATGGCGGGGGGTTGCGCCGGTTTGGCCGACCTGGTTGAGGTGCGTAAGAAATGGAAGAACGGAGTTCCCTTCGCTGCCCTGGTCGACCAATGATTTGCTGCTGCCGAGGGATGCGCCCGAGGCGTTGAGGAAGCCGAGGATGAGGCTGGCTGCGGCTTCAATGTGAATCTGGCCGTCGGGCTGTTTTTTGGTCCAGCCTGCTCCGGCTACGAAGAGGAGCTTGGCGTCGGGGCGGATTGTTTGGGTTCCTTGCTGCGGAGCGCGGAGGCCGGTTACGGTGGTGCGCGAGGTGGGGAGTTCGACGGCGATCTGCTCGATGTTGGCCGACGCCGCTTGGCCGGAAAAGACTTCGTGGGTGCCTGGGTCGAGGAGCAGGAACCAGGGCCGCGATTCGCGGGTGAGGACGGCTTCGACGCGCTGGCGATAGAACCAGCGGGTTGCTTCGATGTTGCTGTTGGTGGAGGCGAGGGCGGTGATGTGGGTGTCGATGAATCCGCCGAGGCGATGGGCCACGCCGGCCATGACGCGGGAGAAGCGGGCGCTGTGAGGCGCGAGGACGATGGTGGGCTGGGCTGCGCGGACGAGGGCTTCGCAGGCGGCGGCGTCAGTGGAGTAACGCGGCTGGGCGAAGGCGTCGCCGGAGACGGCGAGGACTCGTGCGGAAGGCAGCCCTTTGGGCAGGTGTTGTGGCTGAGCGGCGACGATGCCGATGATGAGAGGCGCGCCGAGCTGTGCGGCGAGTTCCTGGCCGGCGGTTACGGCTTCGAGCGAGGCTTTGGTGGGGGCGGAGCCGGTTTCGTCTGCGTGAGTGAGTACGAGGATCGATTCCATCATTCGGCTCCGATCCATTCGACTAGCTCGTTGGCGATTTCTTCGGGGGACATGTCTTTGACTACGCGGGTGGCGCGCTGCAGCCTGGGAAGGTTGACGGAGATGTAGCGCAGGCTGTTGGCGGCGATGGTTGCGGATTTTGCTTTTTGCAGGGCGGGCATGAGGTTGCGCATGTTGGCCATGCCGACCTGGGGATTATTGCGCGGCTCGGGGAGGTTGCCGGTGGCCCAGCCGAATACGGCCGGCGCGCCGGCGCAGACGGAGACCTGATGCTTGCCGCCTTCGACGCGCTCCAGGACTTCAAAGGAGCCGTCATCGCGCAAGGTGATTTGATCGACGCCCTGGAACTGATCGGTGATGCCGAGGCGCTCGCCGATGAGCTGGAGGGTGACGCCGGCGCCGCGGCTGGCCGATTCCCAGCCGCCGAAGACGAACAGCTCCGCTGTTTCAAGTTTTGGAATAGATTCGATGGTTGAGGAGATGGCCGCGGCGGTGGAGTGTGCGTCGGGAAATCCGCCGATGGGACCGTCGACGGGAACCAGCTCGAAGGGAACTTTCTGGGCCACGGTCATCATGACCTGTTGCAGCTTGGCCTTGGGGCCGAGCGAAACCAGCCAGAGTTTGCTACCGGGATTTTTGGCGGCCAGGTTTGCGGCTTCATAGAGTGCGCTGGCGGCCCATGGATCGAGCACGGCCGGCAAGACCATTTCGTTCTTGAGGCCGGGGCCGCTGGGAGTGGTGATGGGGTCGAGTGTCTGCAACGGGTCGGGCACGATTCCCGCGCAGACTACGATGTGAAGCGCATTTGGCATCCTGGTTTCCTTATTCGCTTGAAATTGCATCTTGCCTAATCGATTTCGCCTATTTCGAGAAGGGAATTCAGCTCGCGTAGAATTCGGTGGCCCTGTTCGAAGGCGCTTCCGGTTTGCGTGGCAAATTCTTCGACGCCGAACTCGAACATGGTCAGGGCCAGGGCGTTGCGAAAGACCCGCATTTCATGGGGGTCAAGGGCGACAGCCTCTGAGTCCGACATGGAGCGCAAGTGCTTCGTCAAACTGTTGAACTCGTTTTCCGATGCTCCAACTCTCTCCTGGAAGCAATCCACTTTGAAACCATTGATGACTTGATTGGGGATTTTCCAGAGAAGGAGCTCCCGTTCATCCGGATCGATCTTGAGTTGCCCCACATCGCTTCTTTTCACTTTCTCTACCTCACTCGATCAGTAGCAGCTCAGGTCTATGGGTGGTATCAGTTTTCCGCCGAATGGAGGCCGCCGGCGCCGGCGTGGAATTCGATATTGCTGTCTTCTCCGTCGCGAGGATGCGCGCAGTTCCACAGGCACGCGCCGCAGTGGACGCACTTTTCGCGTTCGAAGGCCGGAGCGTGGTCAGCGGCGAGGGTGAGGGCCTGTCCGGAGCACATGGCGATGCAGGTTTTCTCGACGCAGGCAATGCAGAGCTGCTTATCGAGGAAGACGACGTGATCAGCGAATCCGGGCATTGCCTGGATTTTGCCGCCCATGAGCAGCGCGTCCTGTTGGGTAACGAGCAGGCGACCGTCGAAGGGAATATCAGGCCAGCCGCGGGCGGTGAGCATGGCGTCGTGGAGGGGACGGCCATCTTCGAGGGCGATGGCGGCGGCCTGTGTCAACTGGAGCTCCGCGGCGGAGTGGGGGGCAATGGCTTTGATCTGTTTGGGGGCGGGCGGAATGTGGGCGTGAATCGAGAGGCGGCCACCGGTGAGGCCGGCAAGGGCCATGCCTACCAAGCCACGGATGAAACCTTTATGAAATCCGTTGCGCGCGTTCTCCGCCTGGCGGGCTCCGCGCTCGACCCAGCTTGCGTGGCGGAGGGATTCGTAGGTATCGGCGAGATTCTGCCGGGTGAAGGGGAGCCTGGCGCGGAGCAACTTGAGGACGCCTTCGGCGAGTTGCACGCCGGTGGTCCAGGCCTCGTCAACGCCGGAGCCGGTGAGCATGTTGGTTGAGCCGGAGCACTCGCCGATGCGTGCGTAGCCGTCGCCGGTGAGGATGGGCTCGGCACGGCGTCCGGATTCTTCAAGTGACTTGGCGCCCCAGGAGCGGAGCGTGCCGTCTTTGAGGTGCTTCCAGAGGGCCGGGTGCTGGATGTAGTGCTGCAGATAACGGTAAGCAGTGCGCGAGGGGTCGCTCATCCAGGAGGGAATGAAGATGCCTACAGAAGCGAGGCGCTGGGGATGGACGTAGAGGAAGCCGAAGATTTCCGGCTCAGGAAAGCCAAAGGTGTGCCAGACGGCGCCGGGCTCAAGGGTTGTATCTTCGGGCAACTCGATCACGAACTTCATCCCCAGCGCCCACTCCTGGCCCTCACGGGCTTTTACCTTTTGGTTCAGGGATCTGGAAATTTGGCCTACGGGGCCATCGCCTACAACCGTCAACTGGGCGCGGACATCCATGCCGGGCATGAAGCCATCGGAGGGCGCGCCGGATTTGTCGACACCCTGATCGGTTAGCCGTACGCCAACGACTGTTTTATCGTTCTTGTCTGAATTGTCGGCGAAAAGGGGTGCGGCTACCGGGGTTCCGGGCCAGATCTGGACCAGTCCGCCGGCCATGAGCTGCAATCCGACCCACTGATTGAACTGGCCGATGGAGAGGACCAGTCCGCCTCGCTTGTGGAGGAAGCGCGGTGTCCAGGGGAGTTCGAATGCGTGGTCCTGGACGCCGAGGAGACGGCCGAATGCGCAAAGAGCGGCATCCGCGGCGTGGAGGGTCAAGGATCGGCGGCTGGCGTGGGTGGGGTCGAGCAGATAAAGGACGCGCTCCTGTTTGACTTCGACGGCCATGGGAATTTCGCCAGGATCGAGCGAGGGAAAGCTGGCGCGAATGCCATTAGCGCGGGTGACGACGCCGCTGACTCCGGAGGCGATATCGTCGGCGCGTTCGTAGCAGAGGATCTGGATCGGCATGCCGGGGGCGACGCGGCTCTCGAATGCCGGATCGGCGGGATTTTCGCTCCATGCGCTGGAGAGGGTGGTGAGAAAGCCGCCAGTGGCGGGACCGAATCCGACGCAGACTATGTCGACATCGATGGATTGACGGACAACATCAAGATTCTGGGAGACGGATTCCCAGGTCCCAGAATCGGGATCTCCACCCCACGGACGAAGACCTGTCCGTGGGGACCCCGGGCCCGGGGCACCCATATTCGTGGAATCTGCGCTCATGCGGGGCCTGCCGCAGGGTAGTCGAGGGCTTCGGGGATCATGACTTTGCTTACGGTTTCCGCGGCGCGGTCTTTGGCCAGGCGGGAGCCGCTGAGGCAGGCGGTGAGCTTGTTTTGGAGGCGGAGAAACTCGGCAGAGCCGACGCACCCGGCGCAGGGGCCTGCCTTAGGGGGATGGCTGCCGTCGGCGGCCAGGACATCGACGGCCATGGCGGTGATGCCGGGCATGGTCTCTTCGAACTCTTCGAGCTCTGAGGCCAGGAAGCAGCTGCGCTGTTCTTTCTCTTCCCAGTTTGGGTGCTGGTTATAACCGAAGACGAGTTCGGCGCAGATGCGGGAGACTTCACCGGCGGCCTGCGCGGCCTGGGTGTGGCAGAGGTCGGAGAGGAACTGGACGGTACCGGCGAGGCCTTCGGCGGCGACGGCATCTTCGGGGCCGCGGGATTCGAGCTCGAGGACATCGAGGATCTGGCAGCGGGAGGCGAGCAGCCAGCAGAGTGCGTCTGCCAATGCGAAAGTCACGCCCTGGCGCTGGCCGTGATAGAGCTTGTTGCCGTCGGGGTCGACGGCCTTTTGCAGATAGTTGAGGGACCAGAGCCAGAGGTTCATGGCGGAGGCCAGGGTGCATGCGCCGGTGCCGGGGTGATCTGAAGCGATGCGGCGCATTTCGCGGATCCAGGAGCGGAACTGGGCGAGGAATACGTCGGAGGTCATGGTGATGGTGAGCTGGCGCCGCTGGACGGCCTCAGGACCTTCGTAGGTGGCTTCGAGCTGGGCGTCCATCCACTTGTTGNNAGCCGCCCATGAGGCTGACGGCTTCACGCATCATGTTGACGCCGTGTCCGGTGTTCCAGAGCTTGGTGGCGGGGCAGAGGACGTTGGCCTCGGCGTCTTTGAGGACGAATTGGACCAGCGGGTCGGCGTCGAGCTCGGCGCGGCGCGCGGTGCTGAGGCTGGGTTTGAGCGATTCGATGGCGCGGAGTTCGCTTTCCTTGAGCGCCTTGATCTCAGCGCGGCCGCGCTGGACGCCGCGTTCGCCGAGGATGGCGGTCTTCTGTTTTTCGAGGGGATCGAGGGCGTCGAAGAGGCGGGCGGCAGCGAAGCCGAGGGATGCGGCGGCTTCACCGGCTGCCCAGACGTCGACGAGGCGATGGAGCGCGTCTTCGCGCTGCTGGATGCCTTGTTCGTAGCGGATAGAGCCGGGCCTGGAGCCTTCAGCGCCACGGAAGCGCTCGCGCTGGTAGCGGATGACGGGCTCGACAGCAGAGAGCAGCTTGGCCGCGGTCATGAGCCCGACAGGAACGCGGGTGCGGCGGAAGACGGCCTCGATGATCTCGCTGTGATTGAAGTTGGGAACGATGACGCCGTCATTGACCGTGTAGCCGCCGACGATGCGGCTGGCGGGGACTTTGAGGTTGAAGATGGGATCGCCGGTGGAGGAGAGCTGATGGACCAGCTTTTTGGTTGGCGTGCCGCGGTCGAAGAGGCCTTCGTCGGATTCCTCGAGGATGACGACGCAACTGCCTTTGATGCGAGGATCGGAGGAGTTGACGGCGGCGGTGACGAAGTTGGCGAAGGCGATGCCGGTGATGAAGCGTCCGCGCTTGTCGACCTGGAGCAGGGGTTCTTGGCCGGGATTCCACTGGGCGATGCATAGCTTGCCGCTCAACATGCCGGTGTCGACGCCGACGTAGGGGATGGGCTCAGTGAGGGCGAATGCGCCGCGCCATGGGGTGCGATCCTCTCCGGGCAGGGGTGGAGAAGAGAGCGTCATATAGCGGTTGATCTGTTCGAGAGTGCCGCGCTCGTGGATGGGCGCGAGGGCCAGACAGCTTGCCAGGCTGGCGGTGGCGGCGCCGCCGTCTACCCAGGCCAGCTCAAAGGCGGCGAGGGAGAGGGCGAGATTCTTGGGTCCGGCGATAAATCCACCTTCTTCCGGCTCCATGAAGGCGGCGGTGACACCGGCGCGATCGAAGGCGCGCATCATCTCATTCTTGCCCGGGGTCCACTCGTGGGTGTTGCGTTCTCCGGCGGCTACGAGGCGAGCTACGGTGCCGCGGGCCACGCCGCGCGCCGATTGCACCAGCATCTGCAGGTCAAAGCGATCGGCGAAGCGCCATTGAATCTGGCGGACCGCATCGCCGGGGAGAGTAAGCATGGTCCTGGATTCGGATAGAGCTACTGTGCCCATAAAGTTGGTCCCTCAAATCTGGTCCCTAAGCAGCGGAACTATTGTCCTCGAATGGGGCTAGCGCGGCATGTGACCCGCATCACCTTGTCACCGCAGTTCTGTGGTATGGAAAGGGCGCTGGATGATGGACGGCTGCGATCTTGCGGATGGAAGTCACGAGGGTTGGTGAAAGCGGGTCAGGATGGAGCGCGGTCGATGGATTCTCAGGTGCTCAAAAAGAACGCGGGGTTGAGGTGGATGGCTTCGATGTGATCCCTGTCATGTGGATTGTGATAGGAATCACTGCGAGTTCTTGCCCAAAAGAATCAGCTCATAAGTGCGGACCGCGCGAAAAGGCTGCGTGCAGGAACGACGGATTACGCATGAAGGCAAGCCAGGCGAGGGGTGGGGTTTCTTTTTGCCTGGAGAAGGAAGACGGCAGGATGGGCGAGGCCGCGGTACGAATTCAAGGATTCAAGTTCCGGCGGGTTGGAGTTTTGGCGGCAATCATCGCGTCGATGTTGTTGGCGGCGGGGGCGCGCGGGCTTATTGCGCAGACTGACTGCCTGGCTTGCCATTCCGACGCGACATTGCAGGATTCTTCAGGGCACAGCGTTGGGGTGGATGGGCAGAAGTTTAGCGCCAGCATTCACGGGAGCCTGAAATGCGGAGATTGCCATGCGGACATCAAGGAGTATCCGCATCCGGATCACGTGGCGCCAGTGAATTGCAATACCTGCCATGCGGACCAGGCATCGGGAATAGCGGGCAGCGTTCACGCCAAGTCTTCAGAGCATCCATGCACGAGTTGCCACGGAGACGCGCACGCGATTTTCCCGAAGGACGATGCGCGGTCGGCGGTGTATCCACTGAACATTCCCAAGACCTGCGGCAACTGCCACGGCAATGACGCGATTGCGAAGAAGCACGGGCTGTCGAACGTCTATCCGTTGTACATGGACTCCATTCACGGTTTCGCGGTGAGCAAGGAGGGGCTGCTGGTAGCGGCCAACTGCCAGAGTTGCCATGGTTCGCACAACATTCTGAGCCACACGGATCCGAGGAGCCCGACTTACAAGTCGAACATACCGAAGACGTGTGGAAGCTGCCACGCGAAGATCGACGCGGACTACGCGATGGGCGTCCACGGCAAGGCAGTGGCGGCCGGGAACATGAAAGCGCCCGTGTGCACGGATTGCCACACGGCGCACGCGATTCTGCAGCCGACGGAAGCGGCGTTCCGGATGCAGTCGACGCCGATATGCGGATCGTGCCACAAGGACAAGTTATCCACTTACCACGATACGTTCCACTCCCAACTGGGAGCGCTGGGCGGCTACGTGCAGACGGCGCGATGCTGGGACTGCCACGAAGCGCACGATGTGCTGCCTGCATCCGATCCTCTCTCGCCGATCAACAAGGCCAACCTGGTGAAGACGTGCGGGCAGTGTCATGCAGGCGCCAATTTGAGCTTTGTGCAGTATCAGCCGCACGCCAACGCGCGGGACCGCAAGCTGAATCCGGCTCTTTACTTTGTAAGGCTGTTCATGAATCTGCTGCTGGTCAGCGTGCTGACCTTTTTTGTGATTCACACCATTTTGTGGCTGATCCGCGCGCGCTACAACCAGATCAAGAAGAAATCTGAAGGAGAAAAGGATGCCTGATTTGGAGATGGCGAGCGGGACCACGAGCGGCCACGCCAAAGGCCGGTACTTCCAACGATTCACGCGGGAGCAGCGCTATCTGCACGCGGTGCTGTTTACGACGTTTCTGGGCCTGGCGGCGACCGGGTTGCCGATGCGATTCAGCGAGAGCCCCTGGGCGCGGAAGTTTGCGGCCGGAGTGGGGGGATTTGGCGCGATTCTGTTCTTCCACAAACTCTGCGCCATTGTGCTGACGATCACTTTTCTGATTCACCTGAAGGAAGTGTTCACGCGGGGGGTGATGCATCGCGAAAAGGGGATCTTCTGGGGACCGACATCGATGGTGGCGAACTGGAAGGACGTGAAGGACCTTTTCGGACACATGCGGTGGTTTCTGGGGCTGGGGCCGAAGCCGCAGTTTGAGCGCTACGCGTACTGGGAGAAATTCGATTACTGGGCGGTGTTCTGGGGCATGATCGTAATCGGATTTTCAGGCTACGCGATGTGGTTTGCGCCGTTCTTCGCGCATTTTTTGCCGGGCTGGGCGCTGAATGCGGTGCTGGTGATTCACAGCGACGAGGGGCTGCTGGCGATTCTGTTCATTTTTTCGATTCACTTTGTGAATACGCATCTGCGGCCGGACAGTTTTCCGATGGACATGGTGATCTTCACGGGCGTGGAAAGCGAAGAGGAGTTTGCGAGCAAGCGGCCGGAGGAATACCAGCGGATGGTCGCCGAAGGCAAATTGGAAACACGGATTGGCGTTGCGCCGCCGGTGTGGCTGGTGAATTTCTCGAGAGTGGCAGGATTCACGGCGATCTTTATTGGGCTGACGCTGCTAGTGCTTACGCTTAGCGCTTATTTCTGGTAGGGGTGCGGGCGGGCGGATTCGATTGCTGAGATTTGGGAGATAGATCCCAGGTCCCCAAAGGCGAGGGACCTGGGGCACCCGGCCCCGGTGCTTGTGATACGAGTCACTGCGGGAAACTTCGGCGAAGAATCTTCTCAATAGCGTGAGAGTTAACGGAAGCTTCTTCATTCGAACGCTTGTTATTTTTATTCTTGCCTGGGCCTCGACAGCACATGCCGCGCAGAAGTTGAAGGACGCGGATTGCCTGGCGTGCCACTCCGATTCGACGCTGACGGAAGATGTGAACGGCAAGACGGTCAGCGTCTATGTGGACCAGAACCAGCTCAAAAATTCGATTCACGGCACATTGCTGAAGTGCGTGGATTGCCACAAAGACGTGAAGAGCCTGGCGCATGAGACGCCGCCTCAGAAGGTGAGCTGCGCCGAGTGCCATGTGAGCGCGCAGGAGGCATACGCGCACAGCAGCCACTCGAAGCCAGCCGTGAACGGGAGCACTCCGGCGGCGACGTGCGAGGACTGCCATGGCGCGGCGCACGGGATATTAGCCGGCGGCCATCCGCAGTCACCGGTGAATCACGCCAACATACCCGCGACCTGCGGGCGGTGCCACGGACAGAAATTCCTGATGGAGTCAAACGGGCAGAGCGCGCAGCCGTTTATTTCGTACCAGGAGAGCGTTCACGGGCGCGCGGTGGAGAACGGTTCGCAGAAGGCCGCGGTATGCACGGATTGCCACGGGACGCACGGGATTCTCCCGGCCAACGATGCGCAATCGCCGATCTACAAATTCAACGTGCCGGCCACATGCGGCAAGTGCCATACCGATATTGCCGACACGTTTACGCAGAGTATTCACGGGCAGGCGATCGCGCACGGCAACGGGCAGGCGCCGGTGTGCACGGACTGCCACGGGATTCACTCGATCAAGGCGCCGGCCGATCCGAACTCGCCGGCTTCGGTAATGAATCTGTCACGCGACACCTGCGCGCGCTGCCACGAAGGGGTGCGGTTATCGCAGGAGTTTGGCGTGCCCGGCAACCGCGTGACGAGTTATTTTGACAGTTATCACGGGCTGGCGGCGGAGGGCGGCTCAGTGGTGGCGGCGAATTGCTCGAGTTGTCACGGGGTGCACGACATTTTGCCTTCGAGCGACCCGCGCTCCTCAATCAACCGCGCCAACCTGGACGCTACGTGCGGCAAATGCCACCAGGGGGTGACGCAAAAATTCACGCAAACCAGGGTGCATTTGCAGGACGGGGAACGGGGCGGCGACATCGACTCGCTGGCGGTGCGCTGGATTCGATGGATTTACCTGGTGCTGATCGTGCTGGTGATCGGCGCGATGTTCGTGCATAACGCGATCATCTGGCGCAGCAAGGCGGCGGCGCGGCGGCGGATGCAGAATCCGATGATGGAGCGCATGACGGAGAATCAGCGCTGGCAGCATTTGATCCTGCTAACGAGCTTCATCATTCTGGTGATCACGGGCTTCGCGCTCAAGTTTCCGGAATCATGGTTTGCGCACGTGCTAGGGATGGGCGAGAAGCTGCGCAGCGTGATTCATCGCACGGCCGGTGTGGTGCTGATCGGGGCGGGGATCTACCACCTGTTTTATCTCGCATATGCGCGGGAAGGGCGGAGGCTGCTGAGGGATTTGGCGCCGGAGCCGAGGGACGCATTCGATCTGTGGGGCACGATGCGCTACTACCTGGGGATGAGCCAGGAGAAGCCGAAGTTCGGGCGGTTCAGTTACGCGGAAAAGGCCGAGTATTGGGCGCTGGTGTGGGGCACGGCGCTAATGGGGCTGACCGGCGTGATGCTGTGGGCCAAGGTGCTGGTGGGCGATCTGCTGGCACGCTGGTGGGTGGATGTAGCCACCGCGATCCACTTCTATGAAGCGATTCTGGCTACGCTGGCGATCGTGGTGTGGCACTTCTACCAGGTATTTTTCGATCCCGA
>PLSH01000269.1:134-383 GCA_003165095.1 Acidobacteriaceae bacterium | reverse complement strand
TAGGGGCTACGGGAGCGTGGGCAACAACTTCCTTCGCCCTCACTCCAGCCTGAAAGCGCACCCGCCCGATCAGGTGTGGTTCGGCTGTCTGGCGCAGCCGCTGGCAGCCTGAACCGAAAACCAGAACTTTCACTTAGGAAACAACAAGAACTGTGCAAACAAACGGAGCGTCCCCAGTTGCCTGGGGACCTGCTCCATCTGTTTGCGGGGCTGAGAGATGCTGAGTAGTTCCGGCTTCCCGGAATTACT
>PLSH01000269.1:0-121 GCA_003165095.1 Acidobacteriaceae bacterium | reverse complement strand
TTTTGTCGGACTGGGTGGTTTTGGTAACCGGCTGACTCGGAGTCTCGGTCGTGGTGGTGGTGGTTTGCGTGGGATCCTGGGCCATGACCGGCAGCGACATGGTAAGGCCGACCAGCGATCC
>PLSH01000039.1 GCA_003165095.1 Acidobacteriaceae bacterium | reverse complement strand
ACGCAGCCGATACACCCGGAACCACTTCGAACGGAACTTCCGCCTCCGCCAGCGCAGCCATTTCCTCCGCCGCGCGGCCAAACAGGAGCGGGTCGCCGCTCTTGAGGCGGACGACACTACGGCCCGCGCGCGCATGCTCGGCCATCAGTGCGTTGATCTCGTCCTGGGTAATGGTCTTCATGCCGCAGCGCTTGCCCACGTTCACAATTTCAGCGCGCGTCGAAGCCAGTTCGAGAATGGCCTCAGGAACCAGGTCGTCGTGCAGAATCACCTCGGCGCTCTTAATCAGCCGCAGCGCCTTCACGGTGAGCAGATCGGGATCGCCCGGACCGGCGCCTACCAGATAAACCGTTTGCGCGGAAACACTCAGGCCTTCCGCAATCTCATACAAATCCGGCTCAAGGGGAGCGGGGATTGTCTCGCTGGAATTGGATGAGAACACCGGACGCCGGGCCAGTTGATGCAACAACAGTTTTCGGTCATCGCTGCGCGGAAGCGTCTTGAGAATCTCGCGGCGCAGTTGGCCAAGATCTTCAAGCCACGAGCCAAGATCTTCGGGCAGTAGCTTGTCGAGCTCGCGCTGCAGGTGTTGTGCGAAGGCGGGGCTTTCTCCGGCGGTCGAGATGGCGATCTGCAGGTCGCCGCGCCTGACCACCGAGCCAAAAAAGAAATCGCAATTGGGAATGTCGTCGACGCTGTTGCAGAGAATGCCCCGTTCGACGGCTCCCCGGTAAACGGCTGCGTTCACTTCGGGCGAATCGGTGGCGGCGATGACCAGATAATTGCCATCGAGTTCGGAGAGTTCGAAACGGCGCTCGGACCACTCGATCCTGCCTTCAGCGGCCAACTGCCGAACCTCAGGGTGCGCTTCCGGCGCGACGACGCGAAGCAGAAGCCCGGTCTTGAGCAGGCTCTGAATCTTGTCGAGCGCAACGTTGCCTGCGCCAACCAACAGGCACCTGCGTCCTTCGAGTTTCAAAAATATCGGCAACAAGCTCATCGCGTAATTCCCGGCCGTTTGCAATTTCTACTCCCTTTTTCCCTATTCCCTATTCCCTGCTTTTTCGATCACTCCGCCACGCCGTGCGGCACGCGCCCCGACGGCACGTCGCGTTCAACCTCGGTGAGAATCTCACCCGCAAGCTGTGCGCGAAGCTCGTCGTTGGAATGGCGTGCAAACCACGCGCGCAGGTTCTCCGCCGGTCCGCGTCCAGCCAGATAATTGCGCAGCAGCCGCTCGATGGCCTCCGGAACCAGCGGCGCCGCGCAGCGATAGCCCACTGGTCGCGCCACACCCGCTTGATCGCCAACCGCTCCGCCCAGGCAAAAGTAGAACGCGTCGGTCAGCTTGCCCTCGTGCTTGATCTTCTTGCCTTCCAAGCCAATATCGGCAATCCAGTGCTGGCCGCAGCCGTTGGGGCAGCCCGCCACGTGCAGTTTCAGTTGCTGGTCAAACTGCGGCAGCCGCTCTTCGAGCTCGTCCACAAGCCAGCGCGTAAAACCCTTGGTCTCTGCAATGGCCAGTTTGCAGAACTCGGTGCCGGTACAGGCAATGGCTCCGCGCCAGAAGGCGGAACCCTCCACATGGAGCCCGATCTGCCCCAGTTCGCGCGCCAACTCGCCGGCCTTCGCCTTCGGCACGTCGATAATCACCAGGTTCTGTGAGACAGTGGCGCGCAACGCTCCGCTGCCAAACTGCTCAGCCAGTTCCGCCGTGGCTTTCAATTGCTCGCCGGTTATCCGGCCGCGTAGCACTGAAGCGCCAACATAGCACAGTCCCGGCTGCCGCTGCGGGTGAATGCCCGTGTGGTCGCGCAGAATGTCCTCAGGCACCTGCTCCGACACGCCCGGCGCCAACCTGAAGCCCAGCCTCCGATTCAGCTCATCGAGAAAGCTCTCGGCCGTCCATCCCTCCCGCATGAAAAGGTACTTGAGACGCGCATGATCGCGGCTCTCGCGCAATCCCTGCTGGTCGCGGAAGATCTCAGTCACCGCGCGCACCACCTCAACCGCTTCGCCGGGACGCACAAACGCATCCAGCCGCACTGCCAAGTGCGGCTCGTTTGACAACCCTCCACCCACGCGCAGCGAGTAGCCCGCCTCTCCGTCGCGCCTGGCCGGCGTCAGGCCGACATCGTTGATCTCAGGATAGGTGCACCACGACGGGCAGCCGGTAGCCGAGATTTTGAACTTGCGGGGCAGGTTGTAAAACTCCGCATTCGCCGTCAGCAGCTTCGCAATGTCCTGCGCGATCCCGGACGCATCGATCCATTCGTCAGCCGCCACTCCGGCCAGCGGGCAGCCTGTCACGTTGCGCACCACGTCGCCGCACGCGCCCTTCGGCGAGAGCCCGATCGCGTCCAGCGCTTCCACCACTTCGGGCAGCGATTCAATCGTCAGCCAATGGAGCTGGATGTTCTGCCGCACCGTGATGTCGGCCAGATTCCTGCCGAATTTCCGCGCAATTCCACCGATGGTCCTAAGCTGGCTGGCCGAGACGATCCCGTTGGGAATGCCGATGCGCATCATGAACCACTCGGACGTGAGGCCCTCGCCGCCCTTGCCGCCCGTCGCTCCCACCCCGTCTCCCTGGGTGTAGATGCCCCACCATTTAAAGTAGGCTGAGGCCCAATCGGGGACCACGCTGCTGCGGCCCGCACGCGCGAATGCACGCACCTCGTCAAAGGCCTCCCACGGATTCTTTTCACGCTTAAGACGCTCTATCCGCTGGGCTTTCGTTTCCTTTATCAGAACCGCTTCAGTCATTTTTCCCTTTTCCTGTAGAAATAGAAAGCCCGCGTCAGCTTAGCTGCAACGCGGGCATTCGGAAACCGTGGTTGTTACGATAGGACTCTTAGACCCAGGTCACCTGCGCGCGCAAAAGAGCGTACAGCAGCGACAACAGGTCTTTACGTCCATAGAACGCATAATAACTGCGAGCGGAGAGAAACGCAAATGCCCTGAAAAATCAGGCGTCTGCAGTCTCGCCGCCAAGCTCCTCCAGGATTAGTTCCACGGCCACAGCCGCGGATTGTTCTCCTCCGGCCGAAAGGTTCATCCGAATCGGCTGCTGGGGATCGATGGTGATGGCGTAGAGAACAATCTCGTGCTGGCCGCCCTGGATGTAGAACATGTCCAGCAGGTCTTTCATGCCCACATCGTGAGCCGTCAGCGTGCGTGGGTAGTCGCGCGAGAAGCGCGGCGTGGTGCGGGTGACGGTGCCGATCGGATTGCCGTC
>PLSH01000423.1:2123-2832 GCA_003165095.1 Acidobacteriaceae bacterium | reverse complement strand
CAACCTACGAGCAGCTTGCCGCCACTGACCTGAGCGCGGATTCAGGCCCCGGCGAATAAACGAATCCCGCAAAGGGCAAATTTAGCAGCAACGAACTCCGAAAGTTGGACCATGCGGCTCCCATCCAGGGGAGCCGTTCCGACTTTGGTGCGGTTTCTGTCATCCGGGCGCCCACTGGCCATACGCGATTCATCACGGCAAATGCCCCGCGCAGGATGATATCGTTGGCACGGGCCAGATTTTCCAAGCCGATTGGCCGTCTCCAGGAGGATTTGCCGTGCGTTCTCGTCTTGTTTTCCTTGCCACCATCATTGCACTTGCTCTTCCCGTTGCCGCCCAGGATCATGCCGCCGGCGTGCAGACCGCCTTTGCCCGCGCCCAGCACCTGAAGAGAGGCATCAACGTCTCGCACTGGTTTTCGCAAAGCGACGAAGACTACTCGGCGTACCACACGGATCACGACACCACTCCGGCCGACATTGCGCTGATGGCCAAGATGGGATTCGACAATGTGCGGCTGAGCATCGAGGCCATGGCGCTGGAGCAAACGCCGGTCGGCGCCGACGGGCTGAACGCCGATTTCACGCCCCGCCTCGACAAGGCCGTCGACGCCATTCTCGCCAATGGGATGGATGTGCTGATCGACGTGCATCCCGAGGACATGTACAAGCAGCAGATGCGAACCAGCGACGACTCCGTGGACCGCTTC
>PLSH01000423.1:758-2118 GCA_003165095.1 Acidobacteriaceae bacterium | reverse complement strand
CGCCGGGGGAAACTACTCCGACATCCAGAACCTGCTCGCCCTGCACCCGCTGCCCGACGGCAACGTGATCTACAACTTCCACTTCTACGATCCGCACGAGTTCACCCACCAGGGCGCGGGCTGGGGCGTTCCCTGGTGGAAGTATCTGCACAACATTCCTTATCCGCCCACCGAAAGCACGATGCAGGAGTCTTTGAAGGAGCTTCCCGACCCGGCCAACCGCTACGCGCTGGAGAATTACTGGCTCGATCATTGGGACGCTCACCGCATCCAGTTGCTGATGGACGAAGGTGCGCAATGGGGCAAGGACAATCATGTGCCGCTGATCTGCAACGAATTCGGCGTGTTCCGCGATCACTCCGACCCGGCCTCGCGCGCGGCGTGGATTCACGACGTGCGCACCGCTCTTGAAGCCGACGGCATCGGCTGGGCGATGTGGGATTTTCACGGCAGCTTTGGAGTCGTGATCCAGCATTCCGGCCAACCGGCCAAGGTGGATGCTCCGATCGCCGCGGCGCTCGGCTTGCCGGGAAATTGATCCATTTCACCTTTTGCTCCAGGGCTGACGGCCCTGCCGGGATGATTGCGCCGTGTTCTCGTAGAATAAGAATATGAGCCACGAGGGCATCCGTTTCGTCTCCAAAGATGAAGAGTCCCGCGCCGCCGCGGAGCAGCGTCCGCTCTCTCGCATCGCCGTTACGCCTGAAAAAGTGCGCGTGCTGCTGAGCGAGGGCAAGGGACTGGAGATCGACTGGGTTGATGGGCACCGCAGCGCGTGGAACTTCGCGTGGCTGCGCGAGGCCTGCCCCTGCGCCACCTGCGTGGATCAGCGCGCGCAGGAGGGCCGCAAAGCAGGCCAGCCCAAGCCGAAGCCGGCCAATCTGCTGCCCATGTTCACGCCCCCGCCCAAGCCCGCCAGCGCCCATGCCGTGGGCCGCTACGCCATCCAGTTCAACTGGCAGGATGGCCACAACGGCGGCATTTATTCGTGGGAGTATCTGCGCCGCGTGTGCCAGTGCGGCGAGTGCACGTTTGCAGATTCGGAAACCGCGGGCACGCCGAATTAACCGCGAACCGGCTCCGCATCTCCGTCCGAGGCCTGGGGAATCTCGAATCAAATGTTCATCGCGACAATCGACCGCAGGGCATTTCTTACCGGTGCTGTAGCCGCTGCCGTTCTTCCCCTGAGCGGCCAGGACAGGCTTCCGTCGCTGGAACCTCTCGGTTCGCCGCGCGCCTTTCCCTCCGCCGATCAGCTTGCCTGGCAGGATCTCGAAATCGGAATGTTCGTTCACTTTGCGCCCAACACCTGGCAGGACAAGGAGGGCGACGATCTTTCCACGCCGCTCAGCGCCATCGA
>PLSH01000423.1:0-712 GCA_003165095.1 Acidobacteriaceae bacterium | reverse complement strand
GACGACTACTTCGGCGCGGGCATCGGCGGCGTGTGCAACGACCCCACACGCCAGGCTGCGTATAACGCGATGTACCGCGAGCAACTCACCGAAGTGCTCACCCGCTACGGAGCGATGGTCGAGGTGTGGTTCGATGGATCGAGCGTGGTTCCCACCTCCGACCTGGTGCGCAAATACGCCGCGCACGCGGCCATCTTTCAGGGGCCGGACGCGACCATCCGCTGGGTGGGCAACGAAAATGGCTTCGCGCCCTATCCGCTGTGGGATGCCGAATCGAAGCCGGATGCGCGCAGCGGCGTTTCCACCTCGATGCACGGCGACCCCAATGGAGACGCGTGGATTCCGGTGGAATGCGATGTCTCGATTCGCCGCCCGAACTGGTTTTGGAGCACGGCCAACCAGCGCAACCTGATGACGCTCGACGATCTGATCGAGGTGTATTACCGCTCGGTGGGGCGCGGCGCGCAGCTTCTACTCAACATTCCCGCGGACCGGCGCGGCCACATGCCGGATGCGGACTTTGCGCGCGCCCGCGAGTTTGGAGCGGAGATTCGACGCCGGTTTGCGACGAGCCTTGCAGAGACGCACGGCCGCGGCGCGCATCTTGAAATCCCTCTCGCCGCACTCACCCGCGTCGATCACGTGATTCTCGAAGAGGACTGCCGATTCGGTCAGCGCGTGCGCGCATTTCGCGTGGAAGGGCTCGCGGCGA
>PLSH01000433.1:2042-6736 GCA_003165095.1 Acidobacteriaceae bacterium | reverse complement strand
ACACTTCAGCCCCCTGAAAAAGAGCGAATTCTTGAGGGCCTTCAGGCCCGGGCACTTGCGGCCTTACCCAGCCGCTCTACCCGCCCGCACGCACCAGCAGGCAGGTTACGTTATCGTGGCCGCCGGCTTTGTTGGCCGCGCGCACCAGGCGCGCGCACAATTCGTCGAGGGGAAGGTCGATGCACAGGATGGATTCGATCAGCGCGTCGGAAAGCTCGCGCGTCAGGCCGTCGGTACAAAGCAGAAAAAGATCGCCCGGCTCGGATTCAAGCTCGAAGACATCCGGCGTCACCTGGCTCTGCGTTCCCAGCGCGCGGGTGATCACGTTGCGGAGCGGCGAGCGCTGTGCCTCGGCCTGGGTCATCCGGCCCGCTCGCACCTGCTCCTCCACCAGTGAGTGATCTTGCGTGATCTGCTCCAGGCGGCCATTGCGCAGCCGGTAGCCGCGGCTGTCGCCCACATTGAGCAACCTCACGCGCCGCTCTTGAGCCACCAGCGCCACCAGCGTGGTGCCCATGCCGCTCAGCTTGTGGTTGCGCTGGGATCGCGTAAAAATAGCCTGGTTGGCGGCGCAGATGGCCTGCTCGGCCTCCTCCGCCAGCGTTCCACGCGCAGCCCGGCCAGACAGCAGCTTCATCATCTCGTCCACGGCCAGTGAGCTGGCAATCTCACCGGCGGCTGCGCCACCCATGCCGTCGCAAACCACGTAAACCCCGTGCTCAACAGAAAACCCGAATGCGTCTTCGTTGGAGGGGCGCTTGCGGCCGCGGTCGCTAACCGCCGCAGCCATGTAGTGGACTAGAGCCGTGGCCAAGAAAGTCTCCCATCGCCCAGTTTACACAGGTATTCGGCAATCCGGTTGCCCGGAATGCCTCACGATCACCGCTTCGCCTTGTTATCCGGCGCATCGGGCAGCGGAGGCGGCGCTGGCAATTCGAAAACCTGTATCGCCCCGGCATTCAGCACGGCAACGCGTTTGCCCGAAGGCGAGATAGCCACATTGCCGCCGGAATCGAGCGCCGGGCTGGCAGGCGCTTCCAAAGCCATATCCCCGGTGGCGGCGTCGTAGACCGTTACCCACTGTCCCTTGATTTCGTCCGATTGGATGGGCTCATACGCGTTCACCGGGTGCGACACTCCCAGCGTCTCCCGCGCAATGCGCAGCCCGTTGGGCGCAATGGTCAGTTCCGGCCACACCGCGACCGCCGGCGTCTGGTCTGCCCAAAGACTGCGGCCGTCGGTAGTCATCGCTACCAGCCGGTCGCCGTCTGCCGGCGTGCAGGCGGTCACCAGGATCTCCCGCTCCGAAACAAAATCGTCCGACGGGTCGCAATTGGACTTCACGCTGCCCAGCATCCTGCTTCCGCCATCGTAGAAGCTCAGGTTCAGCTCCCAGTCCCAGCCGGCCCCGCGCGAATCCTCAATGTACCCAGCGGAGTTGATGGGAAGGTGGACTGTGTTTCGAACCCGGCTCACCAGCATCACTTTACCGGAGTCTCGCCGCAGAATCCGCACCACCGTTTCGGGTGTTCCCGCAGTGTCGGGGTCGTCGGAAGTGATGGAAGCCGAAGCCGTACCTGGGTTCGAGACATCGCCCGGTTTGGCGTCTGCCGCAACCGGCTCATCTGAATCGGTAACCAGATACTGCTGCGATGGATCGAGTTCGACCCACAGCAGCGGCCCTGGAAACTGGAGGAACGGCTTCAGGTTCAGGGCAGCGTCGCCCTGCATCAGGTTATTGCGGTCGCGCAGCAGAAAGTGGCCGTCCTTCAGCATCCACAGGTAGCGCACCCGGTCGTGCAGGGTCCACACCGACTCGGCTTCAACCGATCCCTGCGGCAGCGCCAGCACCACGGCGCGGATCTGCCGCTCGTCGCTGCCCTCCGCATTGGCCGCGTCGCGATGCAGCAGGCCCGGCACGCGGAACGTGAACAGCAGCTTGTCTTCGCTGATGAAATCCAGAGAAACCAGCGTGTTCCGCGATCCCATGTAAATCGGGCCGGGCTGCGAAAATCCCAATGGTTCCACTGGAATCGACCAGTTGGGAGGCTGCGAGGGCTGCGCAGGAAAGCGGTCGGGAATCATGCGCTCTTTCAGCCCATGAGGCCGCTCCACCACCGGCGCGGCTGGGCTCCCTTGCTGCGCCCGCGCGCCTGGGATTGAAATAAAAAATGCACCTGCTACCACCAGCGCCAGGCCCAGGCCCATCCCCAGGCCCGCTGTTCTCCACCGATTCTCCATCGCTTTATATTTTCGCCGATGCGGCCTGCTTTGGGCAGTGATACCTGCATCCGGCGTCTCCTCGCGAAGATTTGTTGTCTATCAGGTGGCCGGCGGCGCGTGCTTGAGCGGCCGTTTCGCGCTGTGCTCAGGATAGGGTTCCGTAGCTTGGGAACGTATGGTATTCTGCGCGGGTGTCAGTCTCTTCCCCGCTCATGAATCCGGTAATTCCACGTCATTCGGCGCTCGTGCGCGTGACCCATTGGATCACCGTGCTCGCCTTCTTTGCCCTACTCATCAGCGGCGGTGAAATCGTGATCTCCCACCCGCGGTTCTATTGGGGTGAAGTCGGCAATGTCATGACGCGCCCGTGGTTCACCCTGCCGATCCCCTCATCGCGGTCGACTGTTCCCACCGGCTACGGCTTCGTGATGCCCGACCAGAATGGCTGGAGCCGGTATCTGCACTTTCAGGCCGCATGGGCCCTGGTGCTGACAGGCTTGATCTACGCCATTGCAAGTTTGCGCAGCGGACACTTCTGGAAACACCTGTTCCCGGCGCCTGCCCAGCGGTCGTGGCATGCATTCTGGAAAGTGATTGCAAACTACCTTCACCGCGCGCCGCCCGATGAAGCGGATGCTCGCTCTTACAACGCAGTGCAGCGAATTGCGTATCTGTCGGTCATCTTCGTCCTGTTTCCCCTGGTCATTTGGACGGGCCTGGCCTTGTCTCCAGCTTTCGATTCCGCATTTCCGATGGCCGTCAACTCCCTGGGCGGCCGGCAATCCGCGCGCACCCTGCATTTTTTCGTCTCCGGATTTCTCGTGCTCTTCCTCATGGTCCACGTTACGATGGTCTATCTGGGAGGGTTCAAGAGCCGCATGCGCGCCATGATCACCGGCCGCGCCGCGCCGTCACGGGAGCGCCTATGAGCAACATCTCGCGCCGCAAGCTCATCACCACCGGTGTTGTCGCCGCCGCAGGCTTGACCGGCGTAGCCGTGGCATCCCGCGTGGCACGGCGTTATGGGCTGATCCCGCCCGATCACTGCGGAGTCTACGGTCCCGGCGAGACGCTGGACTACGCCGCCCAGAGGATCCTCACGGCGCACTCGCTGGCCCGCGAGTTTCCTCGCAGCATGATTTCGAAGTCACCCTTCGCCAACGCCATCGCGCCTCCCACCGATTTGTTCAAGCGCCTTCAGGCAGGCGGATTCTCTGACTGGCGGCTTGCGGTCGATGGCATGGTCGCCCACCCGGGATCGTTTTCGCTCTCCGATCTCAAGAGCCTTGCCGTCCGCAGCCAAATCACCGAAGTCGTATGCGAAGAGGGCTGGTCCTATATCGCCGAGTGGATTGGAACGCCTCTGGCCGAGGTTCTCAACGAAGCCGGGCTTTTGCCGCAGGCGCGCTACGTCGTATACTTCTCCACCGAACCCGACACCTGGGACAGCATCGATATGTCCGATGCCATGCATCCCCAGACGCTGCTCACCTGGGGAATGAACGACGGCGATCTTCCCGTACCGTTCGGCGGTCCGCTGCGCATGCGCGTGCCCCGCCAACTGGGTTACAAAAATGTCAAATACATCACCCGTCTCACCGTCACCGACTCACTCAAGAGTTTCGGCAAAGGTACGGGCTCCGTGGCGGCGGATTATGGTTACGCCTGGTACGCCGGTATTTGACGCGCCTTCTTCTCAAATCCGGTAAGCGCCCCTGAGACCGGCAGAAGCGACAGAGAACTTTTGCTCGTTTTGCCATCAACTCGACCCCGCAACGCGCAACAATCCGCTCCGTCTCCATGCGTGGCTTTGACAACGCAGGCCGAAGCTTTTCTAATAATCCCGGCGCTGTGCGTTTTCCAGGTTCAGAGGTGAAACGTATGAGCCAAATATCTGAACGTCTGCTCTTCTGGTTGCCGCGCATACTCTCGATAGCTTTTGTGGCCTTTATCGCCATGTTCGCTCTCGATGTTTTCAGTGAATCGCATGGCTTCCTGCAAACGGCGCTCGCCCTTTCCATCCATCTGCTTCCTGCCGCCGTCCTGGCGCTGGTGCTCATCGCTGCCTGGCGGTGGGATTGGGTTGGCGCTCTCCTGTTTGCGGTGCTTGGCGGCATCTACGCGTGGAAGACCCTGCCCGCGCATCCAAGTTGGGCTTTCACCATTTCCCTGCCGCTGTTTGTTCTCGCCGCCCTGTTCCTGGCCAACTGGATATTAAGCAGGCATCCGCGTCCCACGCGCTGAAAGCCCCTCCCTCCGCCGCTCCTTCCAACCGGCGAGGTGTGCGACATTAAAGAGGGATGGCAGAGTCAGCGACGATCGGCGCGCGTACAAGATTTCTGGGTTACGGCGCCTGCGCTCTGGCCGGTACCTTGTGGGGAACGGGCTTCTATTTCGGCCGCGTGGCCCTGAACGAGATGAGCGTGGAGCCATTTGTGCTCTACCGCTTTCTGTTTGCCTCGCTGGGCATG
>PLSH01000433.1:0-2011 GCA_003165095.1 Acidobacteriaceae bacterium | reverse complement strand
CGGTGATGCTGGCCGCCGCGGCCACCCTCTTTGCCGGCGAATCCCTCGACGCGTTCGGATGGCTGGCCCTCTGTACGTCCACCGTCGGCGCGGCCCTGGTGGCGCTCGGCGGCAGCCGGGCCCACGCGGGACGCGATACGCCTTCCCTGGCCGGCGACCTGCTCGTCATCGTCTCCCTCATCACTGCCCTGGCCTGGGTGCTGCTCAGCAAGAAGATGATGAAAACCCATCGCCCGCTGGTCGTGTCCTCCTATACCATCCTCACTGGAACCGCGATGCTCATCGTCATGGGGCTGGTCCGCTGGATGCTCTCGCCCGTCACGCACAGCAACGCCGCGCCCATGCCCTTCGCGCACGTCAGCTCCACGGCCTGGATCGCGCTGGCCATCAGCGGCATCCTCTGCACCGCAACCACCACTCTGCTCTGGAACTGGGGCATTCACCATGTGCCCGCCTCGCGCGCCGGCGTCTTCCTCAACATCGAGCCCGTTCTTGGTCCCGTGCTGGGCGTCAAACTGCTCGGCGAACACCTCGGCCCCTACGCATGGCTCGGCGGCGCACTCATCCTCGGCGCGGCCATTACCCTCACCACTCGCGGCCACCAGCCCGAGCCCGAAGTCATCCTGGAATAACCGCGGCGCCGCTTTACCATCGCCGATGGCCGAGCGCTCAGCTGCATCGGGAAACGCAATCGCCTCCTCAGAACGCAGCAAACGCCGCGGCCTGGCTGAAATCGCCATCGCGCTCAGCCTCATTTTGTTCGTAATCTGGGCGCCACGCCCACATGCGTGATGAGCGCCGGAAAGGCCGCTCTCAGATTCGCCGCAGTAAACAATGACTTCGTTTCCATCTGCCGTCCATTCCTTTGTGCGCTACTCCACACAAAAACCTTCGTCACTTCACGATGTGAATCGCCATTCACGCTCCTGGCCCGTGCCGCCGATATCTCACTTATCGATTGGAGGAACCTCATGTGACCCTCTTAACCTGGAGTCCCGCCTGTTCCGTCGGCGTGCGCGCCATGGACGACCAGCACGGCATCCTCATGGATTCCATCAACGAACTCCGCGTTGCCCTGGTGCGCGGAATGGGCCCGGAGCAGGTGGGCACGCTTCTGGAGCGCCTGGTGGAGTTCACCCGCATGCACTTCTTCAGCGAAGAACAGCTGATGGAGCAGTCGGGATTTCCAGGGCTGGATGAACATCGCGCCGCGCATTGCGACCTTCTCGAACAGATTCGCAACGGGGCTCGAAGCCTGGAGTACGGCGAAGGCGTGCGCATGCGCCCCTTGCTGTGCGGACTGCGCGACGGTTACCTCAAACACATTGAATACCTCGACAGCCAGTATGGCCCGTGGCTGAACCAGCGCGGCGTCTGCTGATTTCTCTTGAATTCACAGGGCCGGCTGCGCAGTTCGGCTCCGGCTCAGGATCATATTCTCAACTTATTGGCGATCTTTCCGATAAGTCCATTACCGGCGCAGGCCGGTTGGAGAAACTGTATGGCGCTCATGACTTGGAATAACGGCTATTCCGTGGGGGTGCGGGCAATCGACAGCCAGCACACGACCCTCTTCAATCTCCTCAACGGTCTGCACGAAGCGATGATGAAGGGCCAGTCGGAGAACCTGACAGGCCCGCTGCTGCACAAGCTGGTCGACTACACGCGTGACCATTTTTCCGCGGAAGAGGCCATGTTGGCGGCGGCCAATTACCCCGGCCTGGCGCAGCACCGCATCGCGCATCGCGACCTCGCCCGGCAGGTCGAAGGGTATGTGGCGAAGTTTGAGAAGGGGGAAGGCGCAATCAACATTAAGTTGCTGGTCTTTCTCCGCGACTGGCTCACGGATCACATTCAGGGCACGGACAAGAAATATGGCCAGTGGCTCAACCAGCACGGCGTTCACTAGAACTCAGCCGGGCAGCCCCTCGAACGACAACTGGACCGAAGCCCACACCGGCGCGGCCGGCTTCGCTTCTGAAGCCAGCTCGTACACCAGCCGTTCCAGCAC
>PLSH01000043.1 GCA_003165095.1 Acidobacteriaceae bacterium | reverse complement strand
AGAAACACGGGAAGACAGTTCGTACAGGCAAACCGCAACCGCCTGGCCCAGATTCATCGAGGGCTGCTTTGGATCCGTGGGAATTTCCACCAGCACATGACAATAGGAAAGGTCTTCGCGCGTGAGGCCATGCTTTTCAGGGCCGAAGACCAGGGCGACGCGTCCGCCGCGCTTGAGTTCACGCTCGACCAGAGGCGTAAGGCCGGACAGCGAAACCACCGGCTGTTCCGGCTTGCGGTAGGTCAGCGTTCCGGTGCCCGCAACCAGCGTGCAATCGGCTACTGCTTCGGCCAGGCTGGCTGTTTCTGCAGCAGTCTGAAGCAACTCCGGCGCACCCACGGCCGATCGCGCCTCGCGCCAGTGTGGTTCGAAAGGCGCAACTACCTTGAGCCGCGCAAATCCGAAGTTGGCCATTGCGCGCGCGGCCGCACCAATGTTGAGCGGGTTGCGCGGTGAAACGAGGACGATTTCAATCCGGTCGCGTTGGTCTTCAGTGAGCAAGAGATGATTGTAGAGCCGCTTCCAAACGCCGCGCAGAAATTCTCCGTGCTCGATCGAATCGCACTGAACGTGCTGAAACAGGGCAACGCCCCAAAAAACGTGGCGTCCACGAAGAGCGCCTAAAAGTCGGATGGGACAACGGCTATTTCATCCACCTATATCGGGGAATATAGGATGCGTTTGCCCTGGGTGGCCCCGGAATTGGTTTGCTTTTCTTGTCCTAATTGTGATAGAAATCGCAATCTCTCATGGCTCAGCTCTGGTTCAGTGACGTGCAATTGTGGACGGGCGAGTTCGCCCGTGAGCGGGTTGTTCGTAACGGATACCACGGAATCAACGGCAGCGTGCAGGTTCGCGGCGTGATGAACCTGGACCCTGCGGAGGATTCGTCAGGGGATGAGTTGCTTTGGCGCGGGGACCTGGAGGGTATTGTCGAATCGGAGGTATCGAGCGCCAGCACATCCGGGAGCGCGTTCGCAGAGTTCCGCACTGGCGTGCTGCTCGGTATTACGGCGGGAGGGTACCGGTTGGATTTCGGGGACCAGTACTGCTCCGAGCCGCAATTCAAGATCGAGTTGTCCGGTGCTTTCGATGAGTCGACCTGGCAAGAGGGCGCCATCGATGTCTTTACCACGTTCGCAACGGATCCGGACCTGGCGTGGATCGACCCAAGCATCAGGCTGAAACTCGATCCGATGTTGGGTATTTGCCTCGTGGTCAAGCTTCCTGCGCTGCCACGCGTAACCTCGTCATCGGACGATGACCGGAATCGAGAGGCCTGGATTCTTTATCCGGATCCGGCGGACGGTCCTTGGACGATGGACGAGCTTGCCGATCACAAGCCATGGTCTCTTTGGGCTGGTTTCAACAATCCGCCACTGATGGTGGACGCAGCGAATGGCGCGAGCCACTCGAGTGGCGATCCGCACACGCCTGGCGCCGGACCGTCACCCCATCCCGGGCCTCGAGGTAGTCGGGATGAAGAGCGGATCGCGCCGGAGGTAACAGCGACGGTGGCCTATTCAATAGGGGCCGGCGTGGTCCATTTCACTTCCAGTTGCCCAGCGTGGCAGCAGTCGGGCCAAGACCAGGCGCCGTTCCTGCTGGAAGAGCCGGACACGCTGGAGTCGGCAGCGGCCGGCCTGGGTGGCCGACTTTGCGGACAGTGCGCCCGGATTCTGGCGGCGCGTTCGTCCCCGATTCTCTTTGCCTCTGAAGATGGCGCCCTTGTGCTTTACGGGGATCGCATGGAGCATCGTCCGAGCGGATTGGTGCTGCACTATCGCGATATCCGCTACCATCCGGTCTTGGCAATCCTGGGAGGCGCATTGCGGATTGCGAACGACGCGGTGACCATCGATGTATCGTTGGCGTCGCGTTCAGAGCGCGATCTGGCGGTGGAGGTTTTGCAGAACGCAAATGTTCCAAAATTCTAAGAGGGAGATTCAGAGATGGACACATCGAAAGATGCTAAGGGAGTTGTCTCGACGGCAAAGCAGTCGCCAAGGCCCGGCGGCCATAGCGGCAAGGGCGGGTTGATGGCTGCGGTTGGGCCAATCAGCTACTTACACGGATACACAAACGCACAAGGGGGCACACTGCCAGACTGCGGACAGGCGGCCATTTCTACGGCGCTGGACGCCTGGCAATACAATCCTTACAGCCTGGATCGGACGACTCAAGATTCTGCGGACAGCCAATACTATTGGGACAACGACACAATTGTCGAGGCCGTTGAAAACCAGTATCCCAATCGCGTGGTGCCGTTCTTCAACAACCAGGTTGGCATGTTTCCAGAGGACATTATGGCGGCGCTCCAGGCGCTCTCAGGTGGCAATTGCCACTTGGAACGCTGTTACTCCGGGGCATTCGGCATCGGTTGGGAGTCGAATTGGGCAATGTTGCAGTCGCGCATGCAGTCTGGAACGCCAACGATTGTGCTGCTGGATGCGGGCGCACTGGGATATGGCTGGCTGGAAGGCCATTGGGTGGTTGCTTACAACTACGACCCGTCTCAGGGTGTTTGTATCACCAATTCCCCGACAGGCAGTGCCTGGATCCCGGAAGCGACATTCCTGGATGCGTGGTTTTGTAAAGCGTATCCGTATATGACAAATCACACGTCGATCGACTTCTGGCCTAACCCGGCGCAGAGTTAACGGCATTCCCAGCGTTGCCGCCCCTGACCGCTGGGGGCAAATACCGGAACGGCTCCGCCAGGCTATCCGGATACCCGGATCGCCTTCGCTGCGGCGCAGATGCCGCTTCGCGTTGGTTATTGTCCCGGGAGCGATAAGGCTCGCCGGAGAAGTTTCGGTGTTTGATTCAGATCGGCGCGTCAAGGGTCGGTTGCAACCTTGCGCCATTGGGCAAGATTACGCGAGGAAACGCCGTTCTTGCACGTTCCAGTTGGCTACACTAGCGAAAGTGCATTAGCATCAAGAGGTGATCTGGACGAATCCAGC
>PLSH01000293.1:8754-11697 GCA_003165095.1 Acidobacteriaceae bacterium | reverse complement strand
GAAGACGCCGACCTGACCATGAACCTTCTGGAGCAGGGGCTGAGAGTGGACTACGAGGACCGGGCGCTGGCCTTCACCGAAGCGCCGATCGACGCCAAGGGACTGATGCGGCAGCGCTTCCGCTGGTCATTTGGGACGTTGCAGGCGGTTTGGAAGCATCGCGCGGCTTTTGTGCGCAACAAGGCCATGGGGCTGTTCGCGCTGCCCAACATTCTTATCTTCCAGATGTTTCTGCCGCTGGTTTCGCCTTTTATCGACATGCTGTTTGTGTGGGGCACGGTCAACTATTTCGTCGATCGCCACTACCATCCCGAAGCCGCTTCAGCAGCGAGCTTTGAAAAGCTGGCGCTTTATTTCCTCGGCTTCCTGATTATCGACTTCATCACGTCCTCGGTGGCATTCAGCCTGGAACGACGCCACCCGGCCAACAAGGGCGACGGCTGGCTGCTGTTTCATATCTGGCTGCAACGGTTCGCCTACCGGCAGGTGTTTTCGATTGTGCTGTTCAAGACGGTCAAGCGGGCAATCGACGGCAAGCCCTTCAACTGGGACAAGATCGAGCGCACCGCAAAGATGAGCAAGAGCACCGATGTGCTGACGGCAACACACCTGTAAGCCGGGGTGGGATGAAAGGCTCCAGGCGGGCAGAGCTGCGGGGACGCGTTTCGCGTGAATATTCAGAGTTCTGGATCAGGAGCTGGTTAGGGGCCCAGGTAGAGTTCCACGCCCGGCGGCGAGAAGGTCAGGGTGTGGGTTTTGGGTTCGTAGTCGAGGTCGAGCGCGTTGCTTTTGCGGCCGTTGATGAGGATGGCGACAAGGAGGACATTTCCATACATGCGCGCGGCGGCGATTTTGTGGCTTTGGATGGAGCCGTACTCGTTGTCCGGGCTGGTGGGGCTCCAGTCGCCGACAAAGCGGCTGTAAGGATAGACGCCATGCTGGGCGGGATGCTGCTGCCAGTCCGGGTCGTGGGTCCAGATTCCATAGGCCTTGGGAAGGTCGTTTTTTTCGACCGCGGTGAGGAACCGGTTGATGGTGGAGCGCCCGATCAAGTGGGCATTCCAGTTCCACGGCCAGTCTACCGGGCGGCCGGCGACCAGCCACCAGACCACAAAAAGCACCAGCAAGGCTCCGGCGGAAATGGAAAGGTTGAGGCGATTGCGGCGTTCGCGGGCTTCGTCAAATTGGGGAGCATCGAGCAAGGTCATGGGTTGGCTTCCTCGGGACTAGGGACTAGGGACTAAGGGACTGAGAAACTGAGGGACTGAGGGAATGGGGCCGGGAGCGGTGGGGAATCCGGGTTTTTCTGTGTTTTATGCATCTGCTATCCCCTGTTTTATTAGACACCGTCCGTCAGCCTGCGGTTCCCTGCCCCTGGTTCCTTCGTAGCTGGTCACTCTTCATCGCGGGTGTAGGACGTGCGGCTCTTTTCCGCGTGGCGTTCGAGGGCCAGTTCGATCAGCCGGGTAATGAGGTTCTTGTAGCTGAGGCCGGTGGCTTCCCAGAGCTTGGGGTACATGCTGATCCGGGTAAAGCCGGGCATCGTGTTTACTTCATTGAGGAAGAGGCGGCGCTTGCCGTCCGGCTCCATGAGGAAGTCGACGCGGGCCAGGCCGGAGAGGTCGCAGGCGCGGAAGGCGTCGACGGCCATGGCGCGTATTTCCCTGGTCTCTGTGGGGGTTAACCTGGCGGGGATCACAGGCACCGAACCTTCGGAGAGGTATTTGGCCTCGTAGTCGTAAAACTCCTTGCCGGGAATGATTTCGCCGACGACGCTGGCCTGGGGCGCGTCATTTCCGAGGACTGCGACTTCAAACTCGCGGGCGCGGGATTTTTTGCCGCCTACGCCCTGCTCGACGACGAGCTTGCGGTCGAATCGCGCGGCCAGAGTCATGGCCGGCCCGAGTTCCCTGCGATCATGGGCTTTGGAGATGCCGACCGAGGAGCCGAGGTTGGCGGGCTTCACGAAGACCGGGTACTTGAGCGCGGCCTCAATTTGCGCGACGGCTTTGCGGGGGGATTTTTCCCAGTCGGCGCGGAGCACTGTGACGTGTTTGACGATGGGCAAACGCGCCTGGGCAAAGAGGCGCTTCATCACGTCCTTGTCCATGCCGGCCGAGGAGCCGAGGACGCCGGAACCGACGTAGGCGATGCCGGCGAGTTCAAAGAGACCCTGGATGGTGCCGTCCTCGCCGAAGGTGCCGTGAAGGACGGGAAATACGACGTCGAGGGGCTTGCCGCCCAGGCGTTTCTTTTGGATGAGAGAGGTGGGAGAGCCAGGCTCGGGGGCCAGCAGCGTGGGAATGCCTTCGTGAAGGAGTTTGGCGCCGGGGGTGGTTTCGGGGTCTCCCGCGCGCAGACGCCGCGCGGCGGCGGGGTTGTCGCCATCGAGCAAGCCGCGGGCGTCGGCGGCGGCCAGCCAGCGGCCCTGTTTGGTGATGCCGATGGGGGTCACATCGAACTTTTTGCGATCGATTGCGTTGAGGATGGAGGCGGCGGAGAGAAGCGAGACTTCATGCTCGCCGCTGCGACCGCCGAAGAGAATGCCTACGCGTAGTTTTTTTGCCATTTCGTACTCTATTGTCGCTCAAAGGGGTGGGGGGGAGACCGGAGCAGGTGTATTCCCATGTCCCAAAAGCGGGACATGGGGCACCCATCTTCTCAACTCCTTATTAGAACCGGCGTTCACAGGATCTTCTTTCCGAATGCGGAGCAGGCTAGTTCCACGGCGAGGTCGGCGGTGCGGTTGTGCTCGTCGATGACGGGGTTGACTTCGACGATTTCGAAGCTGAGGAGGCGGCCGTGGTCGGCGAGAATCTCCATGGCGAGGTGGGCTTCGCGGTAGGTTGCGCCGCCGCGGACGGGAGTGCCGACGCCGGGAGCGTCTTCGGGATCGATGAAGTCGAGGTCGAGCGAAACATGGTAGCCGGCGGTGCCGCGGCC
>PLSH01000293.1:0-8635 GCA_003165095.1 Acidobacteriaceae bacterium | reverse complement strand
CGCGGCGGCGGTAGAACTCGGAGACGCCGGAGATGGAGCCGGCGGCGAGGGAGTGGTCGCCTCCCAGCACCAGCGGGATGCCGCCCTCTTCGAGGGTGGCGATGACGGCCTCGGCGGTGCGCGCGCAGGTTTCGGCTATTTCGGTTATGTAATGCGCATTCTTGTTGCCGGAAGCGCGGGTTTCGGCTACTTCGACGCGGATGTTGCCGCCGTCGGTGACGCTGTGGCCGAGCGCCTCGAGCCGGGCTTCCAATCCTGCCACGCGCATGGCCGATGGTCCCATATCGACGCCGCGGCGGCTGGCGCCCATGTCAAGGGGCACGCCGATGATGCGAATGCTTCGGGNNTGTCGGTCATGGAAAGAGCTCCTCGCGGCCGGAGTACGCCGGCCTCATTTTGTGCAGGCATCCGGGGGTGAGCAAAATGAGATGGCCGCGGCGTTTGGGGATGGTATATGCATGAAAACATACCCCAAAAGGGCTATTAAAGCAGATTCCGGCGAGAGTACGATGTTAAACAGAGATTCGATGGGAGTTACGGTTGCATTGCCCGAGGGGATTTGAGCGACCTGCGGCCCTGGGAAGAGTGGTTTGGAGCGGATTTGATGGAGGATGTTTCCGGCCTGTTCCAATGCCGAAATCTGAGGGGCCCGATTGATGCGGCGCGGGGCGGGATGAGCAACAAGAAACCGAAAGGGGACGAACTGGCTAGCAAGAGTGACTGCATGGTTTTTCCGATAAAGAAATTGCTGCTGGTGGCCGCACTCGCCGCCGGATGGGTCTACGCAGCCCACGCCGCAGTTCCGACGCCGCTGACGACAGTGCGTGCGGTTGGCGACCTGACCAACGAGGAAGCACGGCACGGCCTTCCGGCAACGGTAGAGGCGACCGTATCCTACTTTCGCGCCTATGAACGGACGCTATTTGTGGAGGACGGCGGCGCGGCGATTTATGTCAAAGCGACGACCGATCTGCCCCTGGCGCCCGGCGACCGCGTGCAGATACGGGGAACGACGAGCGCCGGGTTTCGGCCATCGCTGTCGAGCTCCGACATTGTGTTGCTGGGGCATGGGCCGGCGCCGAGAGCGGTGGCGTCGACATTCGATGAGATGATCGCGGGAAAGCGCGACTGCATGATGGTGAGCGTTCGCGGCGTGGCTCGCACGGCCGACCTGGTGTCGAGAACGGATGTGCGCGGAGGGAGCCGCCCGAACCAGTTGAGCGCGCGGGTGCAGATACTGATTGATGGCGGATATGTAGAGGCGATGATCGACACCAGCGACGAGCGGGCGATGAACGCGCTGCTGGACGCGGAGGTCGAGGTCACGGGGGTTGCGGCGGGAAGTTTTGACGGCAAATACCACCAGATGGGGATTCAGATTTACGTCTCGTCGCTGGGCAACGTAAAAGTGCTTCGGCGGGCTGCCACCAGCCCGTGGTCGATTCCCGCAATACCCATGGGGGGGATCATCAGCACGCTGCATGAGAGCGATTTGAGCGGGAGGGTGCGGGTTCACGGAACGATTACCTACTATCAGTACGGCTCGGCGGCTGTGCTTGAGGACGGATCGGAAAGCCTGTGGATCGACACGCAGACGCGGAACAATCTGCGGGTTGGCGATGTCGCCGACGCTATCGGATTTCCCGATCCGAGCACCGGCCAGTTGTCTCTCAACCACGCGGAGATACGGGATCGCAATGTGCAGGCGCCGATTGAGCCGCGACCGGTGGACTGGGCGGAACTGGCGTCGAGCCGCAGGGTCTTCGACCTGGTCTCGATTGAAGGGGAGGTAGTGACAACGGTCCAGGAGGCTGCGCAGGACGAGTACGTTCTGAGGTCGGACGGTCATCTTTTCTCCGCCATTATCCGGCGCGGGCCTGAAATGAACCAGGTACAGGCGCGGGTTCAGCCGTTGAAAGATATGGAGGCCGGAACGATAATCCGCGTGACAGGCATCTGCATTTCGGAGGACTCCAATCCGTTCAGCACCAATGTGCCATTTAATATCCTCATGCGCTCCGCGGACGACATCGTGGTGGTTGCCAAGCCCGGGTGGCTGAGTGTGCGCCATCTGACCGAGCTGGTGGTGGTGCTGCTGTTCGTGGTGCTGGTGGTGGTTATAAGGGTCTGGCTGGTGGAGCTGAGAGTTCGCCGCCAAGTGGGAGCACTGGCGTATATGGAGCGCAGGCGCGGCAAGATTCTGGAGGACATCAACAACTCCAGACCGCTTGCCGAGATCCTGGAGAGCATCACGGAACTGGTATCGGCGGGGCTGAACGGGACGTTGTGCTGGTGCCAGATTGTGAATGGAGCAAAGTTGGGGAACTACCCGCCTGAATCCACGGGATCGGCGATGCGCATTGTGGAGCAACCGATTGCAGGCCGGTCAGGACCGGCGCTGGGCTCGATTTTCGCGGCCCTCGATGCGCACACCAAGCCACGCGCCATGGAGACGGAGGCGCTGACGATGGCGGCTGGGCTGGCCACCCTGGCGATCGAGACTTCGCGTCTCTACTCCGACCTTGTGCATCGCTCGGAGTACGACCTGCTGACCGACATTCAGAACCGGTTCTCGATAGAGAAGCAACTGGATGCGGCGATTAAAGCGGCCCGCCTGTCGGCCGGCGTTTTCGGGCTGCTGTATATCGACCTGAACGATTTCAAACAGGTAAACGATGGATTTGGGCATCGCGTAGGAGATTTGTACCTTCAGGAAGTGGCGACGCGCATGAAGAAGCAGTTGCGTCCGGGCGACATGCTGGCGAGACTTGGAGGAGATGAGTTTGCCGCGCTGGTACCGAACGTGCACAGCCGCGCCGCCGTGGAAGAGATCGCGCTGCGGCTGGAAATCTCATTTGAACTGCCTTTCTCGGGTGACGGTTATGAGGTGCATGGTTCGGCGAGTATCGGCCTGGCGCTGTATCCGGAGGACGGCATTACCAAGGACAGCCTGCTGAGCGCGGCGGATGGGGCGATGTACGTAGCCAAACAAACCAGGCACAGAAGGAGCGAGACACCAGCCGGCACCGGGGGCCGCGAACTGATGCCTAAAGACCGCAAATCATGAGATCGGTAGGAACAGAATTTAGATAGAGAATTCTTATAAACCCAGGCGCATCTCTGACTCCCGGTTAATCTTTGCCCTCAACCTGCCGATAGACATTCAAGGCTGGATGCGAAGGCATCGGTCCGAATGGATTCATGCGCATGAAAAGGCTTATCGCCATACTCGCAATGGCCGCGGGACTTCAGACGGCCGCATGGGCAGCGATGCCCGCCCCGCTGACCACGGTGCGCGCAATTACTTCGTTGAGCAAGGCGGATGCCGGCCAGGGGCTGCCGGTGTGGTTTGAAGCGACGGTCACATACATCAGGGATTATGAGCCAACGCTTTTTGTGCAGGACGACGGCAATGCTATGTACATACACAGTGCCGCGGGCCTCAAGCTTTTACCGGGCGACCGAATCCAGGTGCGGGGCACGACCTCGGTAGATTTTCTTCCGTACGTGGAAAGCAGCGCCATCACGGTGCTTCACCACGGCACGCTCCCCAAGCCGGTTCCGGCAACGTTTGAAGAAATGATCCAGGCCAGGTTGGATTGCGTTTACGTGGTGGTGCGCGGAGTGATACGTTCGGCGGACGTTCAATTGAGCTCCGGACGTCATGTGACTCAACTGGAACTGTTGATGAACGGCGGATACGTCGGGGTCACCATGGACAACGGTGATCCGGCGCGGCTGAATGGCTGGCTGGATTCCGAGGCAGAGATCACTGGCGTGGCCGCGGGACGGTTTGACGGGAAGATGCAGCAGGCGGGCATCCTGATTCATGCCAGTTCGTTCAGGGACGTGAAAATCCTGCGCCGAGCAATGGAGGATCCGTGGTCAATTCCTGTGACGCCGATGGATAAGGTGCTGACCACTTTCAACGTGGATGAACATACGGGCCGGGTGCGAGTTGAGGGCACCATCACGTACTACCACCAGACGCAGATGGCGGTATTGCAGGACGGCCTGAGGAGCATTCGAGTACTGACGCCGGAGATCGACCCGCTGCAGGTGGGCGACCGGGCGGAGGCGATCGGCATTCCCTTTGTGGATAACGGATTTCTGACGATCAAGATGGGAGCGATTCGCAGCACCGGCGTTGCGGCGCCGGTTGTGCCGGTGGTAGTGAACTGGGAGGAACTGGCCTCAAGCAAACACGCGTTCGACCTGATTTCAATTGAGGGAAAAATGGTAACCCAGGTACGCGAGCAGGCGCAGGACGTGTACATCATCTCCTCTCAGGGTCACCTGTTTTCAGCGACGGTACGGCATCCCTTTGTGTATGAATGGGGGGTGGTGAAACCGCCTCCGCCGATGCCCAGGATCGCACCGGACAGCAAAGTGCGGGTGACAGGGGTGGCCATTCTGGACGACGGGAATCCTTTCAACGGGGCCATGGCCTTCGGCATACTGTTGCGGAGCGCGGACGACGTGGCAGTGATTTCGAACCCCTCGTGGCTGAACGTACAAACTCTCACGAGCATTGTGATCGTGTTGCTGGTGGTGGTGATCGCGGTGGGCGCCTGGGGCTGGATGCTGAGGGGCAAGGTGCACCGGCAGACGGCGGCGCTGGCTACTCGCATTGAAGCCGAAGCGGAAGTGGAACGCCGGCGCAGCCGGATTCTGGAAGACATCAACGGCGGTCAGCCGCTGGTTGCGATTCTGGAGCAGATCGCGAACCTGGTTTCATTCAGCCTGGGCGCGGTCCACTGTTGCTGCCAGGTAACGGGTGACGGGGGCGTGGGAGACTGCCCGCCTGAGACGGAGGACCTGAGAGTCATTCGACACGAGATTCCGGCTCGGGTGGGTCCGTCGCACGGGATGATCCATGTGTCGCTCGATCCCCGGGCGCGATCGTTCGCCGATGCATCCGATGTGCTCTCTTTGGCGTCGGGGCTGGCGACACTGGCCATCGAGACCTCACAGCTTTACTCCGACCTTGTACACCGCTCGGAGTTCGACATGCTGACCGACATACAGAACCGGTTCTCACTGGAGCGAAGCCTGGACGCGATGATTCCGTCAGCGCGCCAGGCGGTGGCCGTATTTGGATTGATCTATCTCGATCTCAACGACTTCAAGAAGGTGAACGATCAATACGGGCACCAGGCCGGGGACATCTATCTGCAGCAAGTGGCGGATCGGATGAAGCGGCAACTGCGGCCGGTGGACACACTGGCGCGGCTGGGCGGGGATGAGTTTGGCGTGCTGGTACCGAAGGTGCGCAATCGCGCCGCAGTAGAGGACATCGCACTTCGGCTGGAGTGTTGCTTCGACGCGCCGTTTGAGTTGGAGGGGTATGTGATCCATGGAACGGCGGCCATCGGGATTGCGCTTTATCCCGCGGACGCCACGTCCAGGGACGGCCTGCTGAGCGCCGCCGATGCTGCCATGTATGCGGCGAAACACACGCGGAAACGATTGGGGCAGATGCTGGCCGACGAGTCGCGGCTCCAAGCGGAGCACAAAACAGGGAAATGAAAAACAAGGAAATGAAAAAGAGGCCCGGCTTGCGCCGGGCCTCTTTTGATTGGTTCGTTGATTGAACCGCCCAAGAACGTTGCCTGGACGGCCAGTCCTATTCGGCGGCCATTTCTTCGGCTTCGCCTTCCTGGCGCATGAGTTCGAGTTCGCGCTCGGCGGCCTCGATCTCGGCTGAAACCTCCTGCTGGACGCGAGCTGCCGCTTCTTCCAGTTCCGGTGAGAGCTGGACGTTGCGGTAGTACTCGAGGCCGGTGCCGGCGGGAATGAGACGTCCGACGATCACGTTCTCCTTCAAGCCGCGCAGGTTGTCGATGGCGCCGTTGATGCTGGCTTCGGTAAGCACGCGGGTGGTCTCCTGGAAGCTGGCAGCGGAGATGAAGCTGTCAGTGGAGAGGGACGCCTTGGTGATGCCGAGCAGCAGGGGACGCCCGATGGCGGGACGGCCTCCGTTGGCCAGCACCTTCTCGTTTTCCTCGCGGAAGCGGAAGCGGTCGACCTGCTGCTCCATGAGGAAGCTGGTGTCGCCCACTTCGTCGATGCGCACCCAGCGCAGCATCTGGCGCACGATCACCTCGATGTGCTTGTCGGAGATGGCCACGCCCTGCAGGCGGTAGACTTCCTGGATTTCGTTGACCAGGTAAGCCTGCAGTTCCTTTTCGCCCAGCACGGCGAGAATGTCGTGCGGGTTCAAAGGGCCGTCCATGAGCGGATCACCGGCGCGCAGGCGTTCGCCTTCCTGCACGTTGACGTGAATGCCGCGCGGCACCGAGTATTCCTTCTCGTCGCCGTTGTCGGCGGTGACGTAGATCTTGCGCTGGCCTTTGGAGACCTCGCCGAATCGAACCACGCCATCGATTTCGCTGATGATGGCAGTTTCGCGCGGCTTGCGGGCTTCAAAGAGCTCGACAACGCGAGGCAGACCGCCGGTGATGTCCTTGGTGCGGGTGCTCTCCTTGGGAATCTTGGCGAGCACGTCGCCGGGGCCGACTTCGTCGCCGTCCTGGATCATGAGGTGAGCGCCGCGGGGCAGGAGATAACGTTTGTGGGCCTTGGCGTTCTTGACAATGAAAGCCGGCTGGCGTTTCTCATCAGGCGAGTCGGCCACCACCCACCGGGAGAGGCCGGTGACTTCGTCCACTTCTTCGTTGAGGGTGATGCCTTCCTGCAGGTCCTTGAACTGCACCGTGCCGCCGATTTCAGTGAGGATGGCATAGGTGTAGGGATCCCACTCGGCGAGCAGTTCGCCCAGTTTTACCTGGGCGCCGTCCTTGACGCGCAGGCGCGCTCCATAGACCACCTGGTAGCGCTCCTTTTCACGGCTGCGCTCGTCGACGATGGCCAGAGAACCGGAGCGGTTCATGGCGACCAGCGCGCCGTCTTTGCTTTCGACGGTGTTGAGGTTGATGAAGCGCACGAAGCCGCCGTTCTTGGCGTCGAGGCGCGACTTGTCCTGCACGCGGCTGGCCGTTCCGCCGACGTGGAAGGTGCGCATGGTAAGCTGCGTGCCCGGTTCGCCGATGGACTGGGCGGCGATGACGCCGCAGGTTTCGCCGAGTTCGACCATGCGGCCGGAGCCGAGGTTGCGGCCGTAGCAGAGCGCGCAGACGCCGCGGCGGGATTCGCAGGTGAGCACGGAGCGGATCTTGACCTTTTCAACGCCCGCGCCCTGAATTGCGGAGGCGATGTCCTCGTCGATGGCCTGATTGACTTCAACCACGACGTTGCCGTCGTAGTCCTTGATGCGCTCGAGCGAGACGCGGCCGATGATGCGGTCGCGCAACGGCTCGATGATCTCACCGGATTCGACGATGGAACCGACGTAGATGCCCTCGACGGTTCCGCAGTCGTACTCGGTAACGATGACATCCTGGGCCACGTCGACGAGGCGGCGGGTGAGGTAGCCGGAGTCGGCGGTTTTGAGCGCCGTATCGGCCAGGCCCTTGCGCGCGCCGTGCGTGGAGATGAAGTATTCGAGCACGGTGAGGCCTTCACGGAAGTTGGCCGTGATGGGTGTCTCGATGACTTCGCCGGAGGGCTTGGCCATCAAACCACGCATACCGGAGAGCTGGCGAATCTGCTGCTTCGAACCGCGGGCGCCGGAGTCAGCCATGATGTAGATGGGGTTGAAGGCGCCTTCGTCGTCCGCGCGCTTCATGTTCCCGAACATCTCGTCGGCCACCTTGTCAGTGACCGCGGACCACATCTGGATGACCTTGTTGGAGCGCTCGCCGTTGGTAATTGCGCCGTCCATGTACTGCTTCTGGACTTCGATGACCTTCTTGTCGGCTTCGTCGACGGTGGTGTACTTGCTGGCCGGAATGACCATGTCATCGAGGCCGACGGAAAGGCCGGATTTCGTCGCGTAATTGAAGCCGAGGGACTTGATGCGGTCGAGCATGCCGACGGTAACTTCGAGGCCGAGGTTCTGGTTGCAGTAGTTGACCAACTGGCCGATGCCCTTTTTCTTGAGCAGGCCATTGACGAAGGGCATTCCAGCGGGAAGGGCGTCGTTCAGAATGACGCGGCCGACGGTGGTGTTGATGTACTCCTTGTCGAAGTCCACCGGATCGGTGTGGGTGAGATCCTGGTCGTCATAGGCGGTGGTCATGTCGAGGACCTTGCCGGTGTAGCGCAGGCGGATGGGCGACAGGGTCTCGACCTCGCGGGCTTCGAGCGCCATGAGGATCTCTTCAGTGTTGGCGAAGACGCGGCCTTCACCCTTGCCGCCTTTTTTGGCCTTGGTGAGGTAATAGAGGCCGAGCACCATGTCCTGCGTGGGCACGGTGATGGGGTGACCGGAGGCCGGCGACAGAATGTTGTGCGAGGCGAGCATGAGCACGCTGGCTTCAATCTGTGCTTCGGGCGACAGGGGAATGTGGACGGCCATCTGGTCGCCATCGAAATCGGCGTTGAAGGCGGTACAGACCAACGGGTGAATCTTGATGGCCTTGCCCTCGACGAGCACCGGCTCGAAGGCCTGGATGCCCAGGCGGTGCAGGGTTGGGGCGCGGTTAAGCAGCACGGGGTGATCCTTAATGACTTCTTCAAGGATGTCCCACACCACCGGCTCCTGCATTTCGACCATTTCCTTGGCCTGCTTGAT
>PLSH01000097.1 GCA_003165095.1 Acidobacteriaceae bacterium | reverse complement strand
GTCCTGGGCTCTTGCCAGAGACAATGCGCAGAAGAGCACGACAAACGCAACCAGGGATTTTGAAATCAGACTTCGCATTCAATGCCTCCCAATCGGATAAAGCCGGTTGATCCCTCGAATTATGAAGGGCCCAGTCGGTGAAGATCAATAAAACGAATCTCGCGGCGGGTGTCGACACGAGACGGTGGAAACCCGAGAGCTTAACCCGGGTGTAGGAAAGAGTATGCGATTCCTTTAGCGCCGTGTAAAGAAGAAAATGTTTCCCAGGGTCCATTGGGGTTACGGCTAAATGGGGTGAATCAGGCGCTCCGGGGCCGAATTTGGCCTGCCTGGCGGGGCCCACAGCGACAGTGGCGAGGACGCGCCGAGGCGGCTGGGTATCCGGCTGGTAACCGTGAGGAACATGAGAGAGATAGGGCGCAGGGCACGACCTGACGCCGGCTTCAGATCCGCATGGGCATGAGGACGTAGCGGTACTTGTATTCGGCGTCGGGATCTTCGGGACGCATCTGGCCGGCGGATTGGGAGTCTTTGAACTCGAGACGGACCTCGCCCTCGTTATTGAGGGCTTTGAGGAAGTCGAGGATATAGATGGAATTGAAGCCGACCACAATGGCATCGCCCGAATAAGGGGTGTCGATGGTGTCTTCGCTCTCGCCGGACTCGGTGGAGTTGGCGCTGATTTTGAGCTCGTTGCCTTCAAGGCGCATGCGAATGGCGCCGGAGCGCTCGTCGGCGAACTGGGCGACGCGTTGGATGGAGGCGGAGAGCTCGCTCGAACGGACGACGGCGAACTTGGTGTTGTCGCGGGGCATGACGGCCTCAAAGTTGGGGAACTGGCCGGTGAGCCTGCGAGTGCTGAGGGTGCGATGGCCGACGCGGAAGAAGAGGGTGTGCTCGTCGTCGGCGAATTCGACGATCAGCGGCGGAAGAGTGGTTTTGGGAGCCTGCTTCTGTTCTGTGTCTCTTTCGGCTTCAGCGGCAGAAAGAAGCTGCTGCAGCTCGTGGAGGGCCTTGCGCGGAATGAGGACTCGCTTTTCGCCACTGATGCCTTCGAGGGTCTCGCCGGGCTTTTCGACATAGGAGAGGCGATGGCCGTCAGTGGCGACCATGGCGAGGGACTCCGCCTTGATGACCAGCAGTGCGCCATTGAGGGTGTAGCGCGATTCCTCGTTGGATATGGCGAAGATGGTGCGGGCGATGAGGGTCTTGAGCGCGACCAGCGAGATGCTGGTGACGGCGATGGAAGGAAACTCGGGAACCTGGGGATAGTTGGCGCGGGCCATGCCGACGATCTTGGTGTTGGAGCGGCCGCTGCGAATCTGGACCCAGTGGTTTTCAAGCAGCTTGATGGAGATTTCGCCGTCGGGCAGGAGCTTGATGTAGTCGTAAAGTTTGCGCGCGGGAATGGTGCAGGCGCCGGGCTTCTTGACTTTGACGGGAGCGCTGGTGCGGATGGCTTGATCGAGATCGGTGGCGGTGATGCTGAGCGTGTCGCCATCAGCCTCGATGAGAAAGTTGGACAGAATCGGGATGGTGGTTTTGCGCTCCACCACGCTTTGGGTGGCTGTGAGTTCCTTCACCAGATCCTGGCGGCTTACGGTAATCTCCATCGCTGCCCCCTGCGCAGCCGGCTTCTCAACTTCGCTTTCGGCAATCGGCATACGCCTACCTTCAATCCAGAAGCCTGTTTTCTGCTGGCCTCACTCTATACCACAGCAGGCCCCAGCGGAAATGGCTGTCTTTTCTTCCTCTTGATTGTATTCATCTTCTGCCTGAAGCGGGCGTGGAAAAGAGGACAGTTTTCTGGATTCCAGGGGCTGCAAAGGATGCGGGTCTTTCTGCCGTCGGTTTGCTGACCGGTAAAGAGCGCGGCAGATTTGGATGCAGGATGGCTGATGGGCGTGACGGGGGTAAATATACGTTCTTTAGATAAAGAAAAGATAGTAGTCCCCGTAGTGTGGCCGGAAAAGTGGGAAACCTGCCGATGTGGCTGTGGGGAAGGAGGTTGGTTGGTGGGAAGGTTTTCTAAATCAAGGCTGTGGAATAGAGGAGATTTGGAAAAGAGGACGGAAAGCGTGGCGAGGGTACCTTGTTTCCCAAAGTTCCCACAGGGGAGTCGAAAAGGGGTGTGGATTAGAGGTGGATTGTGTGAATTGCAAGCTGAGGAGTGTGTGGAGCAAGGAGTTGGAGGAGGCTCTTAATCCACAATTGATGGATTGCAGTGACTCGATCGGGAGCGGATTGAAGAGGTGAGGATTGCCGCGAAGGGACAGCGGCACGAGCGCGTTCCAATCCAGCACGGGGGACGGGCAAATGTTTGCTGCGACCCAGCGCGTGGCTGCTTTTTGCTCCTAAACTTTTTTGAGGTGACTTTTTGAGATGAAGGAGTTTTGCCGGTGGCGATCGATATTGGGCGGCTGGAGAGCGTGCTGGAGCAGATGTCAGCCGAGGGTGCGCCGGGGCGGGAATTCTGCGAGGGGATTGCGGAGCTGGCGAGGACGGGACGGTTTGCGGAGTTGCGCGACGTGTTGCCGGAGATTGTGTACGACGAGTTATGGGCGCGGTATCAGCATGATCCGGCGGAGTTTGTGGCCGGATGGAGGAACCTGGCGCAGGAGATGAGGCATGGCTTCATTCTTCACGCGCGGCAGAGGCTGACCTCACTGACGCGGCTACAACATAAGGAGGGCGGCGCGGATACGCCGGTTTGGCAGGAGATACAGCGGGCGCTGGACGGGCAGCAGAACGACCTGCTGAGGGCGGCGCTGGCGATGGAGCAACTGGAGTTGATTGAGCCGGCGGTGATGCGGGCGACGCAGTTGCGGGAGTGCGTGGTGGCGACGCCTTGTTCGGAGGAGGCGGACCGTTACCTGGACGAGGCGACGCGGTGCTACTTTCTGGGGCTGTTTACGGCCTGCGCGGTGATGAGCCGTTCGGTGCTGGAAGAAGCGGTGAAGCAGCGGCTGCCCGCGGGGCTGGCGCAGCAGGTGCGGACACGGTACAGGAACACGGCGACGCTGGGAAACCTGCTGCACGAGGTGAACAACAATTTGCTGCTGACGGGGATCGATGCGGATTTTCCGCGCGTGGCCAACCAGGTGAACGATGCGGGGAAGAAGGCGGTGCACCAGGGGTTGCTGCAGGAAGATGAGGCGCGGGAGTGTTTGCAGAATGCGCGCAAGGCGCTGGAGTTGCTGCTGCGGGGGTGAGGCAGGGGAGGGAGTTGACGCTTTGGCGAAGCGTGGCTTCCAGGTTGGCGACGATCGATGAAATTGTGGCGAATTGCCGGGCTGCTCAGGATTACGGTCTCTCGGTGAAGGTGTAATCGGTGTACTGCCAGACCCCGTTGATGTAGGACCAGAGACGGGCGTAAACAGTGTGTCCGTTGCTGGGAATGGCGATTGCGGGCGAGGTTAGGGCCGTTGTATGACCCGAGTTATACAGGTTGGTTGAGCCGACTCCGGTGGTGCCCAGGTAGAGATCATAGTCAGTGACCCCCCTACCAGCTGTCCAGGTGAAGGTTTCGCTGGTTCCCAGGGTTGGGCTGGGCGCCGGTGAGGGTCCGTTGAGCGCGGACGGCGTGGGTGCTCCCGATTCGGTGTAGGTGGTGTCGGCGGATTGCCAGACGCCGTTGATGCGCTGATAGAACCGCGCGTACACCTTGACTCCGTTGGTGGGCAGCGTCAGGTTCCCGGCGGAGGTGGCCGTGGTTTGGCCGGAATTATACAGGTTGTCCGATCCCACTCCGGTGGTGCCCAGGTAGAGCGCATATTCTGTAGGGCCGTTTCCATTAGCCCAACTGAAGGTCTGGCTTGCGGTCAGCACGGTGCCCGCCGCCGGACTTAAGGTGGCGAGAGTTATTTTCCCTCCCTCGACGTAGGTGTAGTCGGTATGCTGCCAGACCCCGATGTTCTCGTAGTACAAACGGGCAAAGACCGTGACGCCATTTGCCGGCAACGTGGCTACGGTCGCCGAAGTGCCTGCGAATTCGCCTGAGCTATAAAGGTCGCTTGCGCCCACGCCGGTGGCGCCCAGCATCAGTTCATATTTTGTGGCTACGCCCGCGGTCCATTGGAAGAGCACATTGCTGGTACCCAAAACAGTGCCAACATTGGGTGCTGGATTATAGAGCGCGGCCGGTGTGGCCGGGTTCACCGTCAGCGTAACGGTCGCCGTCACCGTCGTATAATCCGTGGTATCGGTCGGGGTAAAGGTCACCGAAAGCGCCTGCAAACCAACAGCCAGCACTGTTCCAGCGGCTGGAGTGTAGGCGAGAACTCCCGGCACGCTTGCGGTGGCATCAAGCTGGGTTTTGCTCAGAGCAGTGCCATAGATGATTGCCGCCGGCGGGGCCCAGGTGATGGTTGGCGTGGCCTGACTTACAGTTAGCGTCATAGTATCCGTGGCCGTTGTATAGTCCACCGTGTCGGTAGGTGTGAAAGTCGCTGTCAGCGTCTGCTGCCCAGCTCCCAGCACCGTGCCCGCGGCCGGTGAATAGACAAAACGGCCAGCCACCGTTGAAGTGGCATCCAGCTGGGTATTGCTCAGAGCCGTGCCGTAGATGATTGCCGCCGGCGCGGCCCAGGTGATCGCCGGCGTGGCCTGAGTGCTTGTGCCGCCCAGTGAGATGGTTTGCGTGGCGTAGGCCGGAGCGGCAGCATTCAGATTGTTATCCGTCAGAATCAACGAGCCACCGAGAGTGCCCGCTGCCGCAGGCGTAAAGCTGATGGGCATCTGGCAGGATGCGCCTGCGGCCAGTGTTCCGGCTGTCGAGGAACCACTGTTGACCAGTGGGCAAGCCGAGTCGCCGCTGCTATTCAGAGTGAAGTTCGCCGCGATGCTCGGATTGCTGCCGTTCGTCGGAATCGGAAAAGTCAACGAGGCATTGCCGACGTTTTCGACGGTAACCGTCTGCGGGCTATCGCTGCTGGTTGAACCAAAAGCGGTGCCGGCGAAGGTCAGGCTCGGCGGGTCGGCATAATCCAGTTCCAGAATGCGATTGTTTTGCGTGTCGCCGATGTAGACGTTGAATCCGCTATCCACTGCCACGCCAAACGGCATATTGAGGCCGCTGGCGAGCGTCACAATGCTAGGGGAGTGCGGGATGCTGCCGTTGACCGCCTGGATCTCCTGCACTGTATTGGCGCCATAATCGGAAACGTAGACATTCCCGATATTGTCCACCGCCAGCACCGACGGATAGTAAAAGCTGCTGCTTAGAGTATTGATGGTGGGGGAAGCCGGAATGCTGCCACTAACTGCCAGGATCTCCTTAACTGCGCTGTTTTCGGTATCGCCAACATAGACATTCCCTCTGCTGTCGATTGCTACGCCGATTGGAAAGTTAAAGCCACTTCCAATCGTTTGGATGACAGGCGAAGACGGGATGCTGCCGTCAACTGCGAGAATCTCCTCCACCGTGTTGCTGTAGGGTTCGGTGAAATAGACGTTTCCGTTGCCGTCCACAGCAATTCCCCAGGGATAGCTGAATCCGCTGCCCAGGTTCACGATGGCAGGCGAAGCGGGAATGCTGCCATTGACCGCCACGATCTTCTTCACCGCGTTGTTGCCATAATCCGCGACGTAGACATTACCTGCGCCATCGACGGCTACGCCGCGCGGGAAGCTGAAGCCACTGCCCAAGATTTTGATCGTAGGGGAAGAGGGTATTTTGCCATTGACGGCGAGAATTTCCTTGATTTGTCCGTGAGTCTCATCGGCAACATAGACGTTTCCGCTGCCGTCGACCGCGGTTCCCATGGGGTTCAGGTAGCCAGTGCCCAAGTCCTTTTGAGAGGCAGGCGCAAATCCTACCTGCGGCCCGACGCCAGTCCCTTGAAAATAGGCAGTAGCTATTATGTTGCCATTCGTATCATTCAGTCCTACCGCGCCGTTGCGGGTGCCGGCAAACCTGGGCGTGAAGGCTACGTTGACTGTGCAGGATTGGCCTGCGGAATAGGCGGTATTCGGTGCGCAGGTATCCGAACCGGCGTCGGCAAAGTCGAGCCCGGCTGCTCCCTGCGTTAGCACGGTTGTCATGGCCAGCGTGTCGGCCGTGCCGAAGGTGTAAGTAATCGTCTGCACCTGGCTTGTGCTTCCAATGTTCACCGCGCCGAAGTTCGCGCTCGAGGGGGAGAGGCCGTACACAGAAACGGTCGTCAGAACAATTGAGGTGGTTGCGCTCAGAGTGCCTGAGGTGCCGCTGATGGTCAGTGTCGCCGTTCCCAGGGCGGCTAAGCCGGTGGCTGTCAGCGTCAGCACATTAGTTCCAGTTGCCGGGTTCGGGCTGAAGGACGCCGTAACGCCGCTGGGCAGGCCGGACGCGGCTAGAGTGACGCTGCCGGTGAAACCGTTCAGGCCGGTCACCGTGACGGTGGATGTGCCGGAAGCGCCTTGATTGATGGTCATCGAAGAAGGCGCCGCATTAAGAGTGAAGCTTGGAGTAACCTGAACGCCTGAACCGTTCAGCGTAATGCTCTGAGAGGTGTAACCCGGAGCGGCGGCATTCAGGTTGTTATCCGTGAGCGTAAGAGTGCCGCTGAGAACGCCCGTCACCGTCGGTGTAAAACTGATGGGCAACAGGCAGTATGCGTCTGCGGCCAGCGTTCCTGCAGTCGAGGAACCGGAGTTCAGCAACGGGCAAGCCGAGGAGCCACTGCTGTTCAAAGTGAAGTTCGCCGTGATGCTGGGATTGTTGCCTTTCGACGGAATCGGGAAGGTCAACGAGGCATTGCCCACGTTCTCGACAGTAACTGTCTGCGGGCTGTCGCTGCTGGTTGAGCCTACAGATGTGCTGGCAAAGGTCAGGCTCGGCGGGTCCGAATAGTCCTCCTTCAACACCTTGAAATTGTGACTATCGGCGATATAAACGTTGCCGCTCCCGTCTACCGCAACCCCTAAGGGCCAATTCAACTGGCTGGTTGGCAGGACGCTCTGGATATATTTGCCTCCCGACAGTGTCTCCTTGATCACCTGGTTGCCGGCGGTACTGGCAATGTAAAGGTTGCCGCTCCCATCTATTGCTACCCCATTCGGTGAATTCAGGCCGGTGGTTGGCACGGTGCTTTGGGTATAGCCACTCGCCGATCGTGCCTCTTTGACCAATTGGTTGTTTTCGCTATCGACTATATAGATGTTTCCGCCCTCGTCGACAGCGATGCCTGCGGGCATGGAAATGCCTGTGTAGGGTATTGTGCTCTGGGTATAGCTGCCGGCCGATAGCGTCTCTTCAAACAGTTTCCCCGATGCAATGAAATAAATGTTGCCGCTCCCATCCACCGCGATTCCCAATGGAGAGGTAATACCGTTGTTTGGGAGGTTGGCGATAACGCTTTCGCTGTATCCTGCAGTCGACCACGCCTCCTTCAATACCCGGTTATTTCCTGTATCGGAGATATAGATGCTGCCGCTGCCGTCCACTGCAATCCAGGCGGGATTATTCAGGCTGCTGGTTGGGATCGTGCTCTGGGTGTAGCTGCCTGCCGAAAGCGTCTCTTTCCATATCACGTTATTTTCGACATCGGTGATATAGACGTTGCCGCTGCCGTCCACCGCAATTCCCTGAAAGGAATCCAGGGAACCGGATTCGATGGTGCTCTGCGTGCCCGGCAGGAAGTTTAGCTGCGGCCCCACGCCAGTGCCATGTACGTAACCGGTGGCAATCACAGTTCCGGCGCTATTCATCAGCGTTGCTGCGCCGTAACGGGCTCCAGCGACCCTGGGAGTGAAGGTTACGTTGACGGTGCAGGATTCGCCGGCGATGTAAGCAGTATTCGCCGTGCAAGTGTCAGATCCGGCGTCGGCAAAATCCAGCCCTGTTGCGCCCCGTGTCAGCACCGCCGTCGAACCCAGCGTGCCTGCCATATCAAAGGTGAATGTCAAGGGGATTGTTGAACTGTTGGTTCCAATATTCACCGATCCGAAGTTCCAGCCCGAAAGCGATATCCTCGGAATCTCACTAAATACCCCGCCTACATAGACATTCCCGTTGCCATCCACAGCCACGCCCTTCGCTCCAGCGATGCCGCCTCCAATTTTGTTGATAGTGGGCGAAGGCGGGATACTTCCATTGACAGCCAACATTTCGAACACGCCATCATTGCAGTAATCAGAAACGTATACATCGTTGCGACTATCCACGGCCACGCCAGCCGGAGCGCAGAAGCCGCTACCCAACGTATTGATGACGGGCGAAGCGGGGATACTACCATTGACCGCCAAAATCTCAAAGACTTGACGCACGTAGTTGTCATCAGTAGCCCCAACATAGACGTCTCCGCTACTGTCCACTGCCACAGTCCAGGGACCATAGAATCCGCTGCCAACTGTGATGATGGTAGGTGAGGCTGGGATTGTCCCATTGACCGCGAGAATTTTTTTTACAGCACTGTTAAAGTAATCGGCGACGTAGACATTACCCCATCCGTCCACCGCCGCACTGACGGGATAAAAACCACTCGCGAGGATTCTGGTCGCAGGGGAAAACGGAATGCTTCCATCGACTGCCAGTATTTCCTTTACCTCCTGGTTCGCGGTATCGGCGACATATACGTTCCCGCTGCTGTCTACCGCGACACCTTCCGGTTCGCTGTATCCGCTGCCAATAGATCTCACAGTGGGCGCAATGGGAATGTTTCCATTGACTGCCAGAATCTCGTAAACGCCTCCGCCATCGTTGGCTTGTGCTACATAAAGATTTCCGCTGCTGTCCACTGCTACGCCAACAGGTTCACCGCCGCCGAAGACGTAGTTCACAGTGGTTTGTGCCCATCCGAACTGGGCGGTCTGGGCTGATGCGATCCTCGCTGCGCCGCACAGAAGCGCGGCAAGGACAGCGCACACGGCAAACAGCTTGTTCCGATTCCGGCGACTGCTGGAAACGCGTCGAGAGGCATCGGAGCTGAACGCCAGACAGGCTGACTGAAAAACCGAGATCATGGCCTTATCCCCCTGCGGAAATGGGAACTGGATCAGACTGATGTCTCGTTCTAAAAAAAACGAACATCGGCCGACACGACGCCGGGATGCCGCGGGAGGATCGTGGACGTTCAGAGTCTGTTCCCAAACGAAAGTCCGAGGAAGCGTCCCACAATTTCGTCGGATAGGTCGGTGACAGAAATCACGAGTTGCGATAAATGCCGTGAATTCAGCGGCCTCCGATGGATTTGCGCCCCAAAGTGCCGGCCGGAGATTTGTTCAGGCTGTTTATGCGGGTGCGGGAGTTGCGGCGGGGTTGCGGGAGATGGTGAGTACGGTGATGTCGTCGTCCTGGCCGAAGGCTTGGGCGGTTTGAGCTATGGAGTCGGCGGGCTGGGTGCTGGCGGCGGCGGTGCGCTCGAATCCAAACAACTCGCCGGTGTTGTTGCGCGCTTCGACTACGCCGTCGGTGAGCAGGGTCAACTGCTCGCTGTGGCCGAGCGGGAATGCGGCTTCGGGATAACTCTCGGTTGCGGCGAGTCCCAGCGGGAGGCCGTTCTGGACCTTCAACTCCGCGCCTCTTAAATACGGCGGGAGATGCCCGGCGTTGGCTACGGTGAGTTTGCCATCGGCATCGACGCGCAAGACGAGGCAGGTGGTAAATCCGCCGTGGCTGCGGCCGATCATGCGCTGATTCATGGCGGCGAGAATTTCACCGGGGCTTTGGGTGTAGTGGGCGAGCGTGCGCACGGTGCCGACCAGGAGCGAAACGGTCATGGCCGCGGGCAGGCCCTTGCCGCTGACGTCGCCAAGCACGATGAGGGCTGAGGGCCGCTGGGGATCGG